>DASRYA010000121.1:0-3178 GCA_035687305.1 Hyphomicrobium sp.
TAGCTTGCCGCGATTACGCGAGCTTTTGCGAGGGCTTATGCTCATTGCCGGCGATGGCGCCGCGGCCAGCCTGCCCCGACATGAGATAGAGCGTCTTCGCGCGCTCGAGGAATATCGGCCGCTCGACGCGCCGCCCGATCCTGACCTGGATCGCATCATCGAACTCGCCGCACGCATCTGCCGCGCCCCGGCCGCCGCTCTCGCCTTCATCGGCCGCGACCGCGTCTATTTGAAATCTCGCCACGGCATCGAGCAGCGTGAGCTCCCTCGGGAGGAGACATTCTGCTCGCACGCCATAGAGAATGGCGGCAGCCTCTTCTATGTTCCCGACGCCCGCCTCGATCCGCGCTTTGCCGCCCTGCCCATCGTAACGGGCGCCCCGCACGTCCGCTTCTATGCCGGCATTCCTTTGCAATCGCCCTCTGGCCACCGCATCGGCGCGGTCTGCCTCCTCGACATGAAACCCTGGCCCGAATTCAGCGCCAGCGATCGCCGGGCGCTGGAGGACGTCGCCGCCCTCGTGATGAGCCGGCTCGAGGTCCAGCGGGTAAAGGAAGCCAGCCACGGCGACGATCTGCGCTTCGAGCACATCGCCTCCACCTCGGCCGACGCGATCGTCTGCACGGACGCGCTCGGCCATATCATCTTCTGGAACAAGGCCGCCGAGGCCATGACGGGCTATTCCGGCCAGGAGGCCATGGGCAAGCCCGTGAATTTCGTGTTCCCGCCGCGGCTGCGGCGCACGCAAACCGCCAGGCTGACGCGCGTGGTGCGCCGCATTGCCGGTCCCGCCGCTCCCCGCGCCGAGTTCACCGTGCTGAAGCGCGACGGAAGTGAGTTGCGCCTGGAGATGACGCTCTCGGTTTCGCGCGAGAACGATACCGGCTTCGGCGCCATCCTGCGCGACGTCAGCCTCGCCCGGCAGGGCGAGCAGCGCCTCTTTGCCCGCGCCGAGCTCGATCCGCTCACCGGCCTCCCCAACCGCTGTCGTCTGCTCGCAGCCCTGCGGCGTGAAGCGGCGGCCGGAAGGGGAGCGCTTTTCCAGCTCGACCTCGCGGGCTTCAAGGACGTCAACGATTCCCTCGGCCACTCCGCCGGCGACCAGCTGCTGCGCCAGTCGGGCGAGCGCCTCACCGCGGTGATCGGCACCGCCGGCAAGGTCGCCCGCCTCGGCGCCGACGAGTTCGCCGTGCTATCGCCCGGGCTCTCGGCCGCTGAAGCTACGAAAGTTGCCGAAAAAATCGTCGGCGCGTTCGATGCGCCATACCTCGTCGGTGCCGAAACGGTGTACCTCGGCGTCAACGCCGGCATCGCAATGTTCCCCGACAATGGCACCGACCCCGACGAGCTCGCCGCGAATGCCAACCTCGCGCTAGAGCGCTCCAAAGCGACGCGGCGGCGCGGCTTCGAGTTCTTCGCCCCGCGGATGCGCCAGGTCGTCATCGCACGGCGGACGATCGAGGGCGAGCTGCGCCAGGCACTCGCGGGCTCCCAGTTCGAGCTGTTCTATCAGCCGCAGGTGCGCTTGCACGATGCTTCCATCATCGGCGCCGAAGCTTTGCTGCGCTGGCGCCACCCGACGCGCGGGCTGCTGAGCCCCGCTGCGTTCATCGACAACCTCGAGAAAAGCCCGCTTGCCGCCGAAGTCGGCAACTGGGCCCTGCGCACCGCCTGTGCGCAGGCGGCCGCCTGGCGCAAAGTGCACCCGGATTTTCGCGTCGCGGTGAACCTTTTCGGTGCGCAATTCGACGCTGGCGATCTGCCGACCAGGGTCGAGGAGGCATTGCTCGTCAACGGCCTGCCCGCAGACGCCTTGGAGCTCGAGGTGACCGAGAACATCATGCTGCACGGCGAGCATGCGATCGTCGTGCCGCTGCGCGAGATGCGCGCCTGGGGCGTCGGCATCGCCTTCGACGACTACGGCACCGGATTCGCCTCGCTCAGTCTTTTGAAGCGCTTTCCCGTAACGCGTCTCAAGATCGACCGCTCGTTCGTGAGCGACGTGTGCACCGAGGAGGAAGACGCCGCCATCGTACAGGCCATCGTCTATCTCGGACGATGTTTCGAGCTCGGCGTCACCGCCGAAGGCATCGAAGACGAGGCGCAGGCGGACGCGCTGCGCCTCTATGGCTGCAGCGAGGGCCAGGGCTACCTCTACGCCGAACCGCTCTCCGTGGAGGCCCTCGGCGGCTATCTCGAAAAAAGACCGAAGCGCACCGTGGCGTGATCGCCCGCGCCGCAAGCAGGCTTCGCTTCGGACCCTACCAGTCCGACGCGTCGATCATCGGTCTCATCAAATGACAAGAGCCGCATCGCGGTTCGAAGAAAAGCGATCGTGCTCTAGCCGCCCGCCGAGCACTCGATCCGACACTGCGGAACGCCTTTCTGCTTCCCTTGCACTTTCACGGTATCCGAATGGATGGGCGCCTGCCCTGCGCGCGCGCCCGCCGACATCTGTGCGTCCTGGGCCGCGCGAATGAACGCGATGGCACCGATGGCGCACATGAGCAGCGATAGAAGTATCGCAGCGGGTAGCGCCGTTCTCGGCATGTCACAAGACCTCACAAAAACCGCACACGGGGCGCGGTGGGCGCACGCAGCGTCCACCAATGCCACCGGGCGCATCGCGATCACGGAAATCCGGCAGGCTTCAGGCCGGCGTCAAACGTACGTGATCAGTAGCAATATTGGCGCAACGTCCAGCCTTTGACCTGACACTTTTCATTTCCGCGCGCATCGGTCGCGCACGTGCGGTTCGGATGCCTTTGATAGGAGCAATAATAGTTGCCCGCCCGCCCCTCGTATCCGCTCACCGGCCTATCGAAGCGGTAGTCCTGGGAAATGAATTCCTTCCCGCCCCGCGCGAACGCAACATGCGATAAAGAGCAGGCGGCCACGGCCGCGAGCACCGCACGCGCAAGATAAGATTGTTTCATAGCCTCTCATCCATTGCTGCTGCGCCACCGGATTGGCCGCGCACGCAATGGACGCTAGGCGAAGACACGGCAATGCGCTGTTCCAGGCGGAACAACGGTGTACCCGCTGCACTGAGAGGAAGCGCTTTCCCGATGGATTGCGCGGAGGGACGCGCCTTGCTTCAGCCCGTCAGACGTTCGATCTGCGCGCCGCAGCGGGATAGTTTCTGCTCGAGCTGCTCGAAACCGCGATCGAGGTGATA
>DASRYA010000122.1:0-32653 GCA_035687305.1 Hyphomicrobium sp.
GGCATCGCCGACTTCCGCTACATCCTGCGCTGGAACGAATACAATTCGCCCCTGCGCCGGACCGTGAGCATCGAGGAGGTGGGCGGCTCGGCGCTCTATCTTCTGTCCGACCTGTCCCGCGGCGTCACCGGCGAGGTGCTGCACGTCGATAGCGGCTACCACGTCCAGGGCATGAAGAACGAGGACGCCCCCGACATCACTGTCGCCAAGTCCGACGAGGGCTGAAGCGAGCGGGGCCTGTCGCCGCAATGCGCGCCGGGGTTACGATCTACTTCATCCGCCACGGCGAGACCGACTGGAACGCTGAAGCGCGCTACCAGGGCCAGGCGGACATCCCCATGAACGCGACGGGCCGCGCACAGGCGCAGCGGAACGGCGAGGTGCTGCGCGGGCTCCTCCCCGCCATCGCCCGCTGCCGCTTCATCGCAAGCCCGCTGTCGCGCGCACGGGCAACGATGGAGATCGTGCGCAACGCCATGGGCCTCGCGCCGCAGGCCTATGATCTCGACGACCGGCTGAAGGAAATCAACTACGGCGCCTGGCAGGGCGTGTTTGCAGCCGATCTACCGGCCGTTGACGCGGAAGGTCTCGCTGCGCGCACGAAGGATACCTTCCATTGGCGCCCGCGCGGCGGTGAAAGCTACGCCGACCTGACGGCACGGGCCGTCGAGTGGCTGGGTGAGATCGAGGAAGATACCGTCGTCGCCGCCCATGGCGGGATCAGCCGCGTGCTGCGCGGCCACCTCTACGGTATCGAGACGGCAGCGGTTCCCGATCTGCCGGTGCCGCAGGACCGCGTGCTCGTCCTCCGCCGCGACGGCATGGAGTGGATCTAGAGGCGCGGATATCGCCGCGGCTATCGCCCCGCGCGGGCTAACGTGCGTCGGCGAGCCGACTACTCGCGATCCCGGACGCTCCACCGGTACAGCCGGATGAAGCCGTAGAAGTATGCGAGCCAGAGACCGATCGAGAGGCCATAGAAGGTGATGGTCCGCACCGACCACAGCGGCCAGGAGCCGGCAGGCCCGATGGCAATGACGTTGGGGTAGAACGAGAAGAGAGTGGAACGCCATCTGTTCCACACGACAGTCACTTCCGAGTTGCGCGCCTCGGCGGTCTTGGCGTCGTTGAAGACCCGCTCGCTATTGCGCTTCAACCACCACCAGGAATCCTCGTTCATCAGCTCGAGGCCCCGGTCGGCGCGGTTGCGCATATAGATGTAGCGGATGTCGCTCGTGTTGCCCTTCGCGTCGGGATTGCTGCGGCGTACTTCCGTTCCCGTCACCAGGCCGGTCGTCCATGTGGGCCGCGCGTACTCCCATGCGGACCAGAGGGGCAGGCCTACCACCAGCGACGCGATGGCCAGAAAAGCCCCGCCCCTGCGCCAAAGAACATAGGCGAGGACGCCAATCGCGATGAGGATGATGTAGCCGTAGGACATCCACGCCTGGAGCATGCCTCGAACCTCACGTTGAACAGTTTCGCGGCGGTCGACGAGCGCCGCAGCTTGCCGAGGACCATCCACACGGCGGAAAGCCTCTGCGAGCAGGCGAGCGGAGCCTAGGGCAGCCCTCGCACCGTCGGCAAGATCGATCTCTCTCCGACGAACGCCAGCTTCGATGCAGCGACGGCTCAAACCGATGAAGACGGCGCAATTGCCATTCTATGCTTGGTGCCAAACTCGCTCACCATCCGACCCACAAAGCGCGGCCTGTTCCATTGGCCGGCGCCCGGCCCTTGGCACCCACCCCACGATGCCAAAATAGAAAAGAGCCGAGGCAGCGGCTGCCCCGGCTCTTCCCACACGTCGAAATGGCCGCTCGGTGCCGGTTGCTCAGACCGGCAAGGAGCAGCGCTATGTTCGGATCGGCCACGCACCGATCCGGAAGACGCTTTTACGCGGTTGTGCGACACGCGACCGGCGGGTTGTTGCGCCGATGGCTTAGAAACGTTGCAAAACCAATTGGTCCCAAGGCAAAGCCTGATGGCGACCGGCGGCTTGCTTCCGCCCGGAGGCGGCTATCGCAGAATGGCGGCACACCGCGAGGCGATGCCCACCGCTGCAGTCTCCTTGCGATTTATCGCGTAGCGCGACGCGGTACATGGAGCCCACTTAAACTGCGTCGCGCGTCCGTGTCACGGCCTTTGCCTGCCTCCACTCTTGCAGGCCCGCGCTTGCACTTCTAAGACTGGCACAACTGCCACGGGGAACGGGTTGCACGCGCACCCCTCCCGCATCCCTCATCCGCGGCTATTGGCGATGTCCCACAACACCTTCGGCCATCTGTTCCGTGTGACGACCTGGGGCGAGAGCCACGGGCCCGCGCTCGGATGCGTCGTCGACGGTTGCCCTCCGGGGCTGCCACTCGAAGCCGCCGAGATTCAGACGTACCTCGACAAGCGGCGCCCAGGGCAATCCCGCTTCACGACCCAGCGTCAGGAGCCCGACGCGGTGGAGATCCTGTCGGGTGTATTCACCGACGCCGAAGGCCGCCAGGTGACGACCGGCACGCCGATATCGCTGCTCATCCGCAACGTGGATCAGCGCTCGAAGGACTACGGCGACATATCCACCAAGTTCCGGCCCGGGCACGCCGACTACACCTATTTCAAGAAATACGGCATCCGCGACTATCGCGGCGGCGGGCGCTCCTCCGCCCGCGAGACGGCCGCGCGCGTTGCCGCCGGTGCCGTGGCGCGCAAGGTCATCCCCGGCGTACGCATCCGCGGCGCGCTCGTGCAGATCGGAAACATCAAAGTCGATCGCTCGCTCTGGGACTGGGACGCCGTCGACGCCAACCCATTTTTCTGCCCCGACGCGGCGACCGCCGTGCAGTGGACCGAATACCTCGACGGCATCCGTAAGTCGGGCTCCTCGATCGGCGCCGTGATCGAGGTCGTGGCCGAGGGCGTTCCCGCGGGCTGGGGCGCCCCGCTCTACGGCAAACTCGACCAGGATCTCGCTTCGGCGATGATGAGTATCAATGCGGTGAAGGGCGTGGAGATCGGTGCCGGCATGGAAGCCGCAGAGCTCACCGGCGAGGAGAACGCCGACGAGATTCGCATCAGCCATGACGGACAGCCCTGCTTCCTCACCAATCATGCGGGCGGCATCCTGGGCGGTATCTCCACCGGCCAGCCGATCGTGTGCCGCTTCGCCGTGAAGCCGACGTCGTCCATTCTTACACCGCGCAAAACCATCGACGTTTCGGGCGAAGAGACGGACGTCATCACGAAGGGCCGGCACGATCCGTGCGTCGGCATTCGCGCTGTCCCGATCGGTGAAGCGATGATGGCGATCGTGCTCGCCGATCACTTCCTCCGCCACCGCGCACAGATCGGCTGAACGACACCCGTCCGCGCCGATAAAAAATCTGGGCGTCGATGGACAATTTGCCGCGTCGCAGGCTAGCCAAACTTTGCCGCGTGCGGTATCGTCAAGAAACTGAAGCTCAAGAGAAATCTTGCCACTGACGTTGCGGCCTCGCGGGCCTGCGCAACGCACGTCTTCCTCTGTCGGGAAGCGATGTGCTGCGGCTGCCGCGAGCTTGCGCGAACGGGATCACTCGCCTGTACGCGGAGCAGGCGAGCGAAGGATGCTGAGCCGGTTTCCGCGTGGGGAGGCGTGATCCTGTGCTGAGAATCGACGGCCGTCGCCATTCGCTGATGTTGAGCAAAGCAATCTTCGAGAGACCGGCGCCGGAGATACGCTACGAGACCGCGCCGTCGGTGCCGCTCATTGCGCGCGACAGCTACGTCGCCGAGACGGCAAGCAAGATCGAGCAGTTGCAGGCGACCATGCGGCTGATGTCCCGCGACCTCGCACAGATCGCCGGGGCCGTCGCCGACCTGCAGCAGACGGCGGATCAGGAAAAGCGCTGGCAGACATTCCAGCTCGGCGAGAAGCGCAGCCGCGATACGAAGCTCGACGAGCTGCTACGGGGATGCCGCGATCTCAAGGGTCGCCTCGACCGGATCGAGTCGTGCAGCAAGGGTGATTTTCACGCCTATCACAGCTTCGAGGCCGTGAGCCGTAAGCTCGCGGAGCTGGAGACGTTCCCGGACTATGCCCGCCGCATCGAGCGTTCACTGAAGCTGCGCTCGTGGGTGCTGGCCGCCACTATCGCCGCCGGCGCAGCTATCATCGTACTCGCGAACACGCTGGCCGCCTGAACCACACCGGGGCACAGCGCAAGCACGCTGCGGGCGTCCAACGGAGCCCGCAGCCTTGTGCAGCGCTTTGCCCGTCAGCTCGCGCGACGGCGCGACGTAGCCGGCCGCTTGCGCGGCTTCGCCGGCGCCTTTGCCACCTTACGCGCAGTCACCTTACGACCACCCGCCGTGCGCCGTTTGGTGCTGACCTTGCGGCGGCCCCTGCCGCCGCGCGACCCCTTGTTGACGCGCGCTTCCGCAACGGCGGTGAGCTTTTTGTCGGCGGCCTTTTCCTCGCGCAGGTTGCGCTCGAGGAGAGGAACCAGCTCGTCCTTGCCCAGCTCCTGCGCCCAGGCGATGAGAGTGCCGTAGCGCGTGATCTCATAGTGCTCGACGGCCTGCGCGGAGGCGACGACCGCCGCATTCGTCGGCGTACGGCCTTCGACATCCCCGAGCAGCTCTTCGCCCTCGGTAAGAATGCCGTCGATGCCGGGACACCGCGTGCCTTTGGCTTTCTCCCCTAGGAGTTCGAATACCTGTTCGAGGCGGAACACCTGCTGTTCGGTCTCGACGAGATGTTGCTTGAGACCCTTCTTCAGCTCGGCGTCCGTGGCCGCGTCGATCATCTTCGGCAGATTTTTAACGATCTGATTTTCTGCATAGTAGATGTCCTTCAGGCCATGCAGGAAAAGGTCGTCGAGCGACTTCAACTCTCGCGAAAAAAGTCCCATTGGGGTCTCCGGGCTGCGCTGCTGTGCTTCAAAGCGCCAACGCGGCGTCGACGGATGAAGTTCCGCACCGGAGCAAAACCCAAAGCTATAAACACGCGGAAGTGCACCGTTGTGCTGCCCGCACGCCAGCGCGGTTCACCGCTCAGATGCGCTCGGCCCAGAGGTCGTAATCGTCGGCGTTCGTAACGCGCACAGAAACGATATCGCCGGGCTTCACATCCGTCGCGCCGTTGAGGAAGACGCTGCCGTCGATCTCCGGAGCGTCCCACTTGGAGCGCGCCATCGCCCCCTCCTCGTCGACCTCGTCGACGATGACATCGATCTCGCGGCCCACGATGCGCGCGAGCCGCTTCTCGCTCACCTCTTTGGCCGTCTCCATGAAGCGGTGCCAACGCTCGTCCTTCACCTCCGGCGGCACTGCACCTTCGAGATCGTTCGCAGGAGCGCCCGAAACCGGCTCATAGCGGAAGCACCCGACGCGCGCGAGCTCAGCTTCGCGCATCCAATCGAGCAGAAACGCGAAATCCTCCTCCGTCTCGCCGGGGAAGCCGACGATGAAGGTGGAACGGATGGCAAGGTCCGGGCAGACGTCGCGCCAGCGGCGGATGCGCTCCAAGGTCTTCTCCTGATGCGCCGGGCGCCGCATCGCTTTCAGCACCGCGGGCGAAGCGTGCTGGAAGGGGATGTCGAGATAGGGAAGGATCTTCCCCTCGGCCATCAACGGGATGACCGTATCGACGTGCGGATAGGGATAGACGTAATGCAGCCGCACCCACGCACCGAGCTCACCCAGCGCCCCGCACAGCGGCAGGAAACGTGCAGGCAGCCCCTGCCCCTTCCACGGGCTCTCGGCGTATTTGAGATCGAGCCCATAGGCGCTCGTATCCTGACTGATGACCAGTAGCTCCTTCACGCCCGCTTTCACGAGGCGCTCCGCTTCCGTCATCACATGGTTCGACGGGCGGCTTTTGAGGTCGCCGCGCAGCTGGGGAATGATGCAGAACGAGCAGCGGTTGTTACAGCCCTCGGAGATCTTCAGGTATGCGTAATGGCGCGGCGTCAGCCGCAGGCCTTCCGCGGGCACCAGGTCGATGAATGGATCGTGCATCGGCGGCGCCGCATCGTGCACCGCCTTCACCACCTGCTCGTACTGATGCGGTCCGGTAACGGCGAGCACGCCCGGATGGGCTTCCCTGATCCGCCCTTCCTCGACACCGAAGCAGCCGGTGACGATCACGCGCCCGTTCTCGGCCATGGCCTCGCCGATAGCATCGAGGCTCTCCTGCTTGGCGGAATCGAGGAACCCGCAGGTGTTCACCACCACCACGTCCGCGCCCGCATAGTCGGGCGCCACGCGGTAGCCCTCGGCGCGCAGCTTGGTGAGGATGCGTTCGGAATCGACGAGCGCCTTCGGGCAGCCGAGGGATACGAAGCCCACCGTCGGCACGTGGCCGCGCTTCTTCTCGTCCGGGGTGTCTTTTTGCAGGGATGCTGTCATGCCGCGCCTCTAGCACGGCGCGGGCAACGGCGCGAGGGGCGAGCCGCATGCGACATTTACGGCGGCCCTTCCAACCGTGTATGAGCCGTCGAAACCGGCTCCGCCGCGCGCCTCTTCCCCACGGCGAAGCCCGAGCAGAAAGGTGCCGTTACTGCGCCGCTGCCGGCATCGGATGCTCCTCGAGGGCCGCCGCCATGGCATCCTCCACCTTCTCCAGCCAGATTAGCTCGAGCTGCTTGCGGGTTTCCTCGGAAAGATCATCGATATCCTTACGGTTGCGCGCCGGTAGCATCACGCGCTTGATGCCCGCCCGTGCGGCCGCCGCGAGCTTCTCCTTGATGCCGCCGACCGGCAGCACCAGCCCGCGCAAGGAAATCTCCCCGGTCATCGCCGTATCGGAACGCACCGGGCGGTCGGTCATCAGCGAGGTGAGCGCGATAAACATGGCAACGCCCGCCGAGGGGCCGTCCTTCGGAATGGCGCCCGCCGGGACATGCACGTGGATGTCGCTCTTCTCGAACAGCTTCTCGTCGATTCCGAGCTGACCGGCGCGGTTCTTCACGATCGAGAGCGCAGCCTGCACGCTTTCGCGCATCACCTCGCCGAGCTGGCCGGTGAGAATGAGCTTGCCGTTGCCCGCCGACCGCGTCGCCTCGATGAAGAGGATGTCGCCGCCGACCGGCGTCCACGCCAAGCCTGTCGCAACGCCCGGCACGGACGTGCGCATGGCGACCTCGCTCTCGAACACCGGGGCACCGAGAATGGCGGGAAGATCCGCTGCACCGATGCGGATCGGACCTTCTTCGCCCTCGGCAATGCGCACCGCCACGTGCCGCAAGACCTTGCCGATCTCCCGCTCGAGGTTGCGCACCCCTGCTTCGCGCGTATAGAGTCCGATGATCTGCTGCAGCGCCTCGTCGTCCAGCTCCACCTGCCCCGGCTTCAGACCATTGGCTTCGAGCTGTCGCCCGACGAGATAGCGTTTGGCGATGTTGAACTTTTCCTCCGCCGAGTAGCCGGAAAGCTGGATCACCTCCATGCGATCGCGCAGCGGACCCGGGATCTGATCGAGAACGTTGGCCGTCGTGATGAAGACGACGCGCGAAAGATCGAACGGCACGGCGAGATAGTTGTCGCGGAACGTGTTGTTCTGCTCGGGGTCGAGAACCTCCAGCATCGCCGCGCGCGGATCACCCTGAATGCCCGAGCCGAGCTTGTCGATCTCGTCCAGCATCATCACGCAGTTGCGCGAGCCCGCCTTACGGATCGCCTGGATGATGTTGCCCGGCAGCGCGCCGATATAGGTGCGCCGGTGTCCGCGGATTTCCGCCTCGTCGTGCACACCGCCGAGAGAAACGCGCACGAACTTGCGGTTCATCGCCCGCGCGATCGACTGGCCGAGCGACGTTTTTCCGACACCGGGCGGCCCGACGAAGCACAGGATCGGTGCCTTGCCTTCCGGCGCGAGCTTGCGCACGGCGAGGAACTCGACGATGCGCCGTTTGATCTTGTCGAGGCCGTAGTGGTCCTCATCGAGGACGCGTCGCGCCTCCTTGATGTCGATAGGCGTTTCTTCCGGCAGTTTCCACGGAAGCTCGATCAGCCAGTCGAGATAGGTGCGCGTCATGCCGTAGTCGGGCGAAGCCTCCTGCATACGCTCCAGGCGGCGCAGCTCCTTGCGCGCGGCGTCCTCCACCTCCTTCGGCATATCCGCCTTGGTGATGGCTTCCGATAGCTCCGCAATGTCCTGCGCCTTCGACTGCTCGCCCTCGCCGAGTTGACGCTGGATGGCGGCCATCTGCTCGCGCAGGAGCACCTCGCGCTGGCGCTCGTCGAGCGCGGCCTTCGTCTGCCGGCCGATCTCCTGGGAAAGGCGCAACACCTCGATGCGATGCGCGAGCAGCCCTGAAACCTTATCCATGCGCGCCGAAACGTCGATCGTCTCCAGGATCTCCTGTTTCTCGGCGGGCGAAAGATCCAGGTATGCCGCCGCAAGGTCGGCCAGCGCGCCCGGCCCGCGTACGTTCTGCACCGCCATGATCATTTCCTGCGGCGCTTGCGGCAGCAGTTCGAGAGCCTCCACAGTCTGACGCTGCAGGTTGATGAAGCGGGCTTCGATCTCGTGCGAACGCTCCTCCGATTCAGGAATACGCTGCACGCGCGCCACGAGGAACGGCCAGCCAGTGAGAAACTCCACCGCCTGGAAGCGTTCATCGCCCTGCACGACGAGATGGTGCGAGCCGTCCGGCGCCGTCACGTAGCGCACGACATTCGCCACCGTACCGATGCGATGCAGATCTATCGGTTGCGGATCGCCCTGCTCGGCATCGCGCTGCATTAGAATGCCGACCTGGCGCTGCTCACGCACGGCGCTCTGGGCAGCCGCAATCGAGCGCGGACGCCCGACCGTCACCGGAAGCACGACACCGGGAAACAGCGTCATCTCGCGCACGGGAATGATCGCGATCGCGTCGGCAGGCAGCGGCGGCAGCGCGGGCGAAGAGGGCTGTCCTTTATCCTGCGGGGTCGGCGCGTCCATTTTCATCTCAGCCAAGGCCTGGCTCCACTTTCGACAACAGCACCAAGAGACACCCGTCGGCAAACCTGCGCCGCACGTCGCTGTAACGGCCGACAGGAAGCCGCAGCCGGCGCTCGAAGCGTCCCTGCGGCAGCTCCAGGCGGTGGATGATCGCCGAGCCGAACTCAGCCGGCATCGTGCGGGCGCCTACGACAACGAGATCCCCGCCATCGATAACCGCCTCCACTTGGTCCGGGTTCACGCCGGGCAGCGCAATGACGACGAGAACGCCGCGCTCATCCTCGAGCACGTCGGCGGGCGGCTCCCACGCGGGCCGGCCGGCGTAAGAGCGCACCGGCTGGAAAAACTGGCGATGCATGCGCTCCGCTCGTGCCAGCATCTCGCACGCTTCCGACCACATCCAACGGCTTGGATCATCTTTCATTGAGTGCGTTCTCGCCCGCTTGCATTGCCGATGCCGACATCGGGCATGAAACATAGTAGTCGATTAAGGGATGTCTACCTTCGCACCGGCACCGGTCGCCCGCTGCATGCGAATTGTGGCCGTGCGCAAGTCTTCGAGTTGCGCGCGCAATGCCGGTGCGGCGCTGCCTGCCGGTGGATGGCTGTCATGGCTATGGCTGCCATTGGCATCGCTCCAGCCGCGCACGAAACCGCTCAACGGACGATCGCCGCTCACCGTGACCGGCCGGGCGATCGCAGGTAGGACCAAGTCCACCGATCCGCACACCAGGAGGCCCGATTTGCCTCGCGGACAACGCCGCGGGTTTCCCAGCGCGAAAAGCCGCCCTGGGCCTCTCCGCACGGTCGTCACCCACTGAACATCATTCGCTAATTCCGCCGTCTCGAGCGGCTTTCCTGACCGGCGCCAAATCATCGCACGTAAAATTGCACATTTCGGCGCCCCCTGAGGGGATTCGCCTTGAAATAGAGGCCTATCCCACCGATATACCGGACCCGGACCTATGCGTCCCTGCGCTCAATCCGGCCTGGTATCCAGAAAATCTCAACCTTTTTGCTGGAAACGCCTGGGCTACGGCGGCGTTGGTGCGTTTTCAGGTCGTAACAACAAGCGATGTGGCGAACGTGGTTGAGGACGAGTTGACCAGCTTTAAGGAACATTCCGGCGCCTTCGCGGACTGCCACGATGGCTGCTGCGATTCGGGCGCGGACATTTGCGAGGCGGAACGGGAGGCGCGCCGCGCTTCCGAGCAGAAGATCAGGAAGTGCCTGCTCTGTCGTGATCCCTTTCCAAGTGCATGGGCAGGCGAGCGCGTGTGTCGCAAGTGTAAATCGACGTCCACGTGGCGCAGCAGCGGCATGGAATAGCCGCTGCCGGCCGCGGGTGGCTGGATTGCTTTGTCGGAGGGGTGGCCATGGGCTGCCCCCTTTTTTGTTTTCGGCCCCCGTGCCGTGACAGCCCTACGGACCCGGTGCAGTCTCTTTCGTCGGCGCAGGGTCGGGCGTGCTGATCGACGTATCAGCCAAATAGAAGACCCCGTAGAGCGCAACCGCGGCGATAACGGCCAACAGCAGTGACGTCAGCAGGACCCGCAGATTCAAGCGCCTCGGCGAGCCCTGCCGCGCTTCTGTCGGTGTAAGAACTTTTTCCCTAACCATGCCGTCCTCCAAAGTCGAAGAAATGCACGCAACCGTGTAAAGGTTCCTGCCGGGGTGCGTGCGCCGGCCGGAACCCCCGCAAGTTGAGCGGCCCGGTAAACTGTCCGGGCCGCCCGATGATTACGCTGCTAGAGTCTGCTTAGGAGCGGTTTTTCGGCTTCACATACTCGGGTGCCGACTGAAGGCTCTCTTTCGTGGCAGAGGTGCTGGCAGCCAGTTTGCCGTTCGTGTCGGTGGCGAGCGTCAACTCCTCGAACGGCAGTGCTACATTCTTCTCGCCCAATCCGAGGAACCCGCCCACACCGACGATCACGGCGGAAATCTTTCCATCCTTCCCGATCATGACGTCGTTGATGTCACCGACCGTCTCGTTGGCGGCGTTCTTCACGCTCAAACGCAGCAGCTCCTTCGCGGAAACATCTCCCGCGCTGAGGGTCGCCGCCGGCATCGGCGCAGGCGCGGTCGCGGCCGGTGGAGTTTGTGTCGATGGTGTCGTCGCCTCCTGCGCGAAAGCCGGAGCAGCCATCACTGCTGCAATTGATGCAATTGTCGCAAACGTCTTCATGTCGATTTCCTCTTTACCGGCGAGAATGAAATTACCTCGCTCCCGTGGAGCGAAGCGCCTGGTGCCAGAGCGGCAACATGGTTGAAGAACGATTTCTCACCCTGCCGGTTCCGCCGTTTCCCGTGGGGTTCAGCTCATTGGCTGCGGCGCCGGAGACGTTAGAGAACGCGTATAAGAAACTGGAGACGGGCCACTTCGCCGGAACGGAGGTGAGGCAATTTCGCCATAGCTGCAATTGCATTCACTATCGCAGAGAACATTCGTCGTGTTTTGCAGGGAACAGCAACCTGGTCTTCCCGTTGTAATGATAACCAAGCGCTCTAGTGGGTTGAGACAGCTGAGATTTTGACTTGATTGTGGCAGCCGAAATCCCCACTTCCACCGACATAAGCCGTTATGGTGCCATCCATGCTAGCTTCGTCCACCTCAGTAGTTGACCAGGTAGTCGACCAAGCCGTTGCTTTGCTTCCCCCAAGCAGCAACGCCAGCGCGCGCGTGCGCCGCCTCAACCGTGGCGAGACGCTGTTCCACGCCGGTGACCCACGCGATGGAATGTATCGTGTCGAGCGCGGTGCGCTTTGCCATTACGTCCGCTGGCCGGACGGACGGCACGAAGTGATCGAATTTGCATTTCCCGGCGACATCGTTGGCTTTGGCCATCTCGACTTCCACGCGAGCACGGCACAGGCCGCTGCGCGCACCATCGTGAGCCCTGTCAGCAGAGCCGAATTCGAGCAGCTCTTGGAGAATGACGGGACGCTGTCGGCTCGCTACGCCGCCGCCGCCGATCGCGAGTTCGAGTTCCTGCGCCTTCGCGCGACGCAAAGCACGCAGAATGCCCCCGCCAGGCGCGTCGCTTCCTTCCTCGCCGCCCTCGCCCAGCTGAGTGCACGTGAGGGACGCGACCCCAGCGCCATGGCCGATGAGCTCACATCGGGTGCCGTGGCCGAGCAGCTCGACATGAGCGTAGATACCGTTGCCGGTGTACTGAGCGAGCTGAAAACGCGGGGCCTGCTGGCGGACGCCGGCGAAACCCTGCGTATCTCTGACATAGACGCGCTGGAGAAATTCGCCGACGCGGCGTGAGCGGCGTCACTCTAGAAGCCGTCTCTTTTTTCTAGACCATGCGTAAGAAGATGGGGCGCTCCCGATCGGTCGAGCCGATCACGGGAGCGCTAGCCTTTGTGCGTGCGCGGACGCACGCGCATAGTCGTCTCCAGCACCGCATCGCGCTTGGACCAGGAATGCTGCCCGCCGCAAGCGGGGCATTGCACCGGCGCCGCAACCACATCGGGCAGTACCGAGAAACTATCCCTGTCCGTGTCGATACCGACGGGAATGAGTTCGTTCGTTGCCGGACAACGGATCATGATTGCGCCCATGGTCTCACCCTCCCCATCAACGCAGCAAGCGGCAATGGCGCGAGATATGCGCCATCACATACGCCTACTTCGTTTGAACCCCGGTGCAGATTATCTTCAAACTCGGCCAAATCATGTTCAGCAACGGGCGCTGGCGGGGGAGGAACTTGCATATTGAAGGGGCGTTGACGGGGCACACAGTTTGTCCACGGAGGCTCCGATGAAAGTCGAAAATCTTTCCGATCTCTTCGTTCACACCCTGAAAGACATCTATTTCGCCGAAAACCAGATCATCAAAGCGCTGCCCAAGATGGCAAAGGCTGCCGATTCAAAAGAGCTCGCGCGCGCTTTCGACAACCATCTGGAAGAAACCAAAGAGCAGGTCGCGCGCCTGGATCAAATCTTCAAGTTGCTCGGCAAGCGCGCCGAAGGCGAGAAGTGCCCGGCAATCGAAGGCATCCTGAAGGAAGGCGAGGATCTGATGAAGCACATCAAAGATCCCGACACGCGTGACGCGGCCATGCTCGCAGCGGCCCAGGCCGTGGAGCACTACGAGATCACCCGCTACGGCACGTTGATCGCCTGGGGCGAGCTTCTGGACCTGCCCGACGCGGTGAAACTGCTTTCGATGACCCTGAAGGAGGAATACGGAGCCGACGACAAGCTCAGCAAGCTGGCGGAGAGCAAGCTGAACCGCGAAGCCGCTTAGCACCGGCCTTCACGCTGCGGCCAGCACGCTGGCGGCACCGCCATATCACCCCAAACCCGGGCGCGGAGCTTACCGGCTTCGCGCCCGAACTGTTACACCCTCCCCGCCCTCCGCTCGCCAAGCGCGGCCGCACGTGATTATCCACGGGGCGGCGAGCCCAATTTAGCAGGGCTTAATGGGTTGGAAACGCTCCGGGCCGCTTCTCCGCTGGCACCGGCAAATCCCTGCTTCGTACATCAAATGACATCGCACGAACCGAGAGCAATCTGTATTGGGTGTGCGTGGGCATCCTCAATAGTGATTGGTGACAACGATTGGCCGTCCTCTCTCCTCCGCTTTGGCATCATTCGCGCAATTTCCGCGCATGGCCGAGCTTTTCACCGGATGATACGACAGCTCCCTCCGATCCTTCGCTGCCGGCCGATCCCGTGAGCCAGGACCAGCAGGATTGCGCCGCGAACCTCAGGGTTCTGCTGGTGGAGGACCAGACCATTATCGCCCTCGATACCGAAAACATGCTGCGGGATCTCGGCGCCGTGAGCGTACACGCTTTCACGACCGTCGATGCGGCGATCGCATGGCTCGGTGATGCAAATGTCGACATAGGCGTGCTGGATGTCGCCCTGGGCGGGACGACCTCTTTCCCGGTGGCGGAGCTACTCGAGCAACGTACCATCCCCTTCATCTTCACCACCGGCTACGGCGACACGAGCATGTTTCCCGAACGGTTCCTCCACGTGCCCATTGTCCGCAAGCCCTACGTCATGCACGCTCTTGCAGACGCGATCTCCAGGTGCCTGAAGCGCCCGTGAGTCCGGCGGCATCGGTGATTTTCGGTTTCTCTTCCGCAAGTCTCTAGAGCAGCGGGCGCACCGTATCGGGATCGCTGTCGTCGCCGGAAAGCTCCGCCAGACGCTTCCGGTTCAGGATCTCGAATTCCTGCTCGCGCCAGCGGACCGCACCCTCGCGCACGAGGCGCCCAAGCGTGCGGTTCGTGTGGACCAGCGATAGGCCCAGCGTATCGGCGACATGTTGCTGCGTGATGGGGATCCGGATCCGGTTGCGCGAGGACGCAAGCCCCACCTCGGCCACGCGGTCGGCCAGATGCAGCAGCAGGTGGGCACACCGCTCGACGGCCGTGCGCCGCCCGACGGAAAGAAGCTGCTGATCCAATAACTGCTCGGAGCGCGCTGCGAGCCAGGTGACGTCGAAGGAAAGTCCGGCATGGGTCTCGAACAGACGCCAAAGCCCTTCACGCTGGAAGATGCACAGCACCATGTCGGACAACGCCTCGACGGAATGTTGCATCTCCTGCATCACCGAGCCCTGCAGGCCGAGAAAATCTCCGGGCATGCAGTAGTTGAGGATCTGCCGGCGCCCATCGGGGAGCAGCTTGTATCGAAAGGCCAGCCCGGAGAGCACCGTGTATAGGTGCTCGCTATGGGAGCCTTCGAGGAACAGCGGCATCCCAGCCTTCAGCCTCACCTCGCCCGTCTTGAAGGTGGTGACGAACGCAAGCTCCTCCGGGGTAAAGGGCCGGAAAATTTTCTGCTTACGTAGCGGACAGAGTTGGCACGGCACCTGGTCTACAAGGAGCGTCTTCCTGTCTCCCATCCGCCGGCGTCCTTCTCTACGCTATCCAGTGAAGAACGCCTTAGGGCGAAGCGAAGCACGCTTCGCGAAGCTCAGTCCGAGGTTCCGTTCGAGCGCTTGATGCGTCTGGGTTGATTAGCCCCGGTTCGGTGTGTCCCGTCAACGGCTTCGGTTGCCGTACCTGGCGCGACGCCGGCAAGAGCCGCCTCCGCGTGTCTGAGCTTTGCAATCCCACCGGCAATCGAAGGAGGAATCGCCTCGGCATCCCAGCTCGCAAACGCTTCCCGCAGCCTGCGGCCGATTAGCTTCGTAAGCTCATGGCTTTTATCAATGTTCACCTTTGTCTTCTCGCTTAACATCCCGTTTTGTTCTTCAACACGGGTGTGCTAGCGAAAGTTCCGGTAGCACCCGAGGCGTATCGCTGCTGAGCGGCTAAAGTGACTTTAGCTCCCGAGCAGATGACTTGGCGGAATATCGAGAGTCCAGCGTACGCCCTCCCGTTCGAACCTGAGGTCCGCCGTGCCCTGCAGCGCCCGCGCGGCGAGCTGCTCCGTCACGACCTGCCCGAAGCCGCGACGGCTCGGCTGCTCGACTGCCGGCCCCCCGCTCTCGATCCACTTCACCTGCAGGCGTGCATCCCCATCGGAGCCCGTTCGCGACCAGCGCACCTCCACACGGCCTTCCGGTACCGAAAGGGCGCCGTATTTCGCCGCGTTCGTCGATAGCTCGTGCACGGCAAGGCCAATGTTCTGCGCCGCCTCCGGCGTAACGATGAAGCTCTCGCCTTCGATGGCAATCTGGCTGGCGTGCTGGTCGAGATAGTGACCGAGCTGCGAGCGGACCAGCTCGCGCATGGAGACACCGTGCCAGTTCCGTTGCACGAGCAGGTCATGGGACGCCGCGAGCGCTTGGAGACGGCCGGAAAACCGAACCTCGAAATCATCGACGTCACGGCTGGCGAGCTTGGTCTGCCTGGCCATCGCCTGGATGACCGCGAGCAGGTTCTTCGACCGGTGCGTCACCTCGCGCATCAGAAGGCGAATGTGCTCCTCCCACCGCTTGCTCTCGGTGATGTCGCGCGCCGTTCCCGTCATGCGCACCGCTTTACCGTCGACGAACTGCGCCCGCCCCCGCACCGCGACCCAGCGCTCTTCTCCGTCGCGCACGCCAGTAACGCGATATTCGACGTCGTATTCGGCGTTGGCGTTTGGATCCTTGGCACGCTCGATGGCGGCGAGCGCCGCGTCCCGATCCTGCGGATTGAGCGCAGCAACGAACACATCCTGCGAGACGGGGTCGTCGGCATTGAGCCCCCAGAGCTCGCGCATCCTCCGGTCCCAGGTGAGCGTGTCGTTGACGAGATCCCAATCCCACGTACCGGTATCCGCCGACTGCAACGCCAGCCGCAGCCGGTCCTCGCTTTCCCGCAGCGACTGCTCCATCTGCCGGCGCCGTTCGCTCGCGCGCGCCAGCGCCTCGCCCACCGCACGAACCTCCAGGATCGATGACTGTATGGGCTCGACCCGCTGGCCACGCCCGAGCTGGTGCGCACCGTTTGCCAGCGCGCGGATGGGATCGGAAATGCGGCGGCCGAAGAGATAGGCGAGCAGCGCCGACAGCAGCGCGAAGCTCACTGCCAGCCCAGCAACGAGTATCCACGATCGAACGATCGGCTGGTTTGCAACGGATTCCGGAACGCTCGCCGAGATGAGCCAACCCGACTGTCGCGAATAGGTGGACGTGCGCAGGAGTGGCACGCCATTACGACCAGTGCCGCGCCACATGGCAGGTTTCCCTGCGGGGAGGCGGGCCTTGCCGCTCGCCATCCTCTTCTGTGCATCATAGTCCTGCGAGTGCGCAACGATGGTGCCTGCACGGTCCGTGACGACGGCGACCCACCCTGGATCGAGCTCTGCACGCTGCAGGATTTCGAGGATGCGCTCGGGCGAGATGGACGCACTCAGCACATAGATCGGCCGCTCGCCGCGTCTCACCGGAACGCTGATGTTGAAAGTGGCCGCGCTATCGGGTGTCGCGCCATCGAGCTTTGAGGCCGGGTGCACATTTGAAATGTAGGCGGTCCCTGCCTGCAGAATTTGCTTCGCATCCAGCGAAGCACCCTCTGCGCCACCGCCGTCGGCGCGCGTGGAAAGCAGTTGCTTGCCATTGGTGTCGCTCAGAATGAAATCGTTGCCGCTTACGTCCCGGGCCGCGGTCGCCTGGTTGTAGAACGCTTTGAGGTCGCCTTCGGTCAGCGCAGGAGACGAGGCGAGAGCTTTCAGCGTCGTCGTCGTCGCCGAAAGCTCGCGATCGATGGCGGTGGCGAGCGAACGCACCACATCGGTGATCTCGTCCTCCATGGCGGTCCGCTCGAGCGACGCCGAGCGCAGGATCATCAAGCCGCTGAAGATCAGCGCCGGGATGAGGAGCGCGGAGCTATAGAGAAGCAGTTGCGCCTGTATCGACCAGCCGCTTTGACGGAGGCGCTCAAGCATCGGGTGAAGATCGCACGGAAATGTTGCCCATCGTAGCCCCCGTCAGCGCATGCGCCGAGGATGCCGAAACGTTTGAAGAAATGCCCAGTTCCGGCATCGCTGTGGCAATCATTTGACGCAGGGGCCAAGCGTTTGCGCGGACCGCGTCAGGAACCTTCCGGCCGGTGAGCCGTTAGGCTGATGCTCAGTTTAACACAGCCAGGGAGTGCTCCATGAATTGGGATCGCATCAGCGGTAACTGGAAGCAGTTTCGCGGTAAGGTGAAGGAGCAGTGGGGAAAGCTTACCGACGACGAGCTGGACCAGATCAACGGAAACCGCGAGCAGCTCGAGGGTAAGATTCAAGAGCGCTATGGCATCGCCAAGGACGCCGTGAAGAAGCAGGTCGACGAAGCGATGAGCCGCTGGTGAGCCGTAAAACCGTCAATTCTGACCTAGATCGGCCATCCTCCTCCGACCGGTCGTGAAGGGCGAGCCCGCGGCAACAGCCGCGGGTTCGCCCTTCTGAATCGCTCGGAACTTTTTCTCCCGGCTCACGTTTAGTAGCCTTACGCATCGGATGTTATGGTCCGTGTCCGCATAAGCCCCGGTCTCGCCGGGCGGCAGAGAAACAACAGCGGGGAAAGCGGGAGGGCCAAATATATGTCGGAAGAGAAGAAGGCCCCCTGGGGAAAGGCTTCCGGGCCCGCCCTTGGGGACTCTCGGCCGGGGGAAACCATGCAAAGCCAAGTTCGACAAGCCGCCGCAGCAGTGGATGAAGGATTGACCGCGGCCACGCGCACGCCGAAGGATCCCGAAACGCGTAAGCACCAGAGCGACGATAGGACCAAGCCGGCGGCTGCTGCCGACTCCAACGATGCTGCGAAAGGCGTGCGCGCCCGCAATCAGGATGTGCTACCCGGCATTTTGGGCAAGCAGCTCCGAGCCGCCTACGGCGAGCTATTGAATTCACCCGTTCCCAACCGCATTACCGATCTGATCAAGCAGCTCGAAGGCAAGGAAGCCGAAACACCTGCGCGCGTCACGCGCGAAGGGGAGGAGAGCAATTGAGCGGACCGAAACGGAACGATACCGTCCTTCGCGACGATCTTGTCGCCGCTATACCCAACATGCGCGCCTTCGCCATTTCGCTGTGCGGCAGCCGCGACCGTGCAGACGACCTCGTGCAAGAGGCGTTGGTAAAAGCCTGGAACCACCTGGATTCGTTCGAGCAAGGCACCAACCTCAAGGCTTGGCTCTTCACCATCCTGAGGAATGCCTACTTTTCCGAGTTGCGCAAAACCAAGCGCGAGGTCGCAGACAGCGAAGGTCAGCTTGCTGCGAAGCTCTCTGTTCCGCCGGAGCAGCAGGGCCATCTCGACCTGTTGGATCTCAATCGCGCCTTGGCGAAGCTTCCCCCGGATCAGCGTGAAGCGCTCATCCTCGTCGGCGCCGAAGGCTTCTCCTACGAGGATGCGGCCAACATTTCGGGATGCGCCGTCGGCACCGTGAAGAGCCGCGTCAACCGCGCACGCTCCCGTCTCAACGAGCTGATGTCGACGACCCCGCCCGAGCAGAAGGGGCCGGAAACAACGGAAACCAAGCGGCACCCGCCGGGAAACCGCTCGCGGACAGCTCGCGTCCTGTAAAAGACACCGGCTGGCCGCAGGAAATGCGGCCTGACGATAAAAGATGACCAACGAAAAAGGCGGGCAGTGCCCGCCTTCGTTGCATCGTGAACCGGGCGGTCCGCCCCGGCGTTAAGCCGAGGCGACCTGCGCGTCGGGACGATGCGCTTTGTAGTCGAAGAACAGCGCCTGGCTGATGACGGCCTGCACGGTCTCCGTGCGAAACGGCTTGTTGATGAGGAACGTCGGCTCCGGCCGGCTGCCGGTCAGCAGACGCTCGGGGTAGGCGGTGATGAAGATCACCGGCACGTCGAACGACTGCAGGATCTCGTTGACGGCTTCGAGACCAGAGCTACCGTCGGCGAGTTGGATATCCGCGAGGACGAGACCCGGACGGTGCTTCTGGAATGCCGCCACCGCCTCGCTGTGCGTGCGCGCTGTCTCGCTGACCTCATGGCCGAGACCGGTGACGAGATCCGCCAGGTCGAGTGCGATCATCGGCTCGTCCTCGATGATCAGGACGTTCGTCGCCACCTGCTCCGCAATCTCGGATGCCGCCTGGTCGACGAGCGCTTTCACATCCGCTTCGTCGGTGCGCAGGATCGCCGCCGTGTCGGAGGTCGGGAATTCCTCGACCGCCATCAGCAGGAACGCCTGGCGGGCGCGCGGCGTAATGGCTTCGAGCTTGCGGTCCGCGGCGGCTAAGCGCTCGGAAACCGGCGCATCGTATTTTGTCTGATTGAGCTGCACCGAGTTCCACACATCGAGGAAAGCCCGGTAAGTGGCGACGCGCGGCTCCAGATCGATGGGGAACATTGCCGGCTCGGCGGCGATAGCTTCCAGCATGGCAACGACGTAGGCGTCACCACTTTCCTGACTACCAGAAAGAACGCGCGCAAAGCGCCTCAGGTAAGGCAGCTGCGGCGCGATGATTTCCGAGATGGACATGCTCTCCCCTTTTTACGTCGCCCACTTGGCCGTATGTCTTCGCAACCCGCTGGAAACGCTCAAGGGCGTGAAAAGTTCCTCCTCCAGGCGGGATGGATTCGATGAAGTGCTTCGTTTTTTGCTAAACCATTGCCCCACATACTTAATTTCGAGTACCTTACCATAGGGCGAAGTTGCTCATCGACGACGCAGCACGCCGCCGATGAGGGATACGATCAGCAGAATGATCGCAACCCAGAACAGCATGCGGGCACCTTCCGTAGCAACGCCCGCCACGCCGCCGAAACCGAAAAATGCAGCGACGAGCGCAACGATAAGAAAGATAACGGCCCAGTAGAGAAGATTGCCCATGGTGTTCCTCGCGGCGTGAAAGCTAAATGCTGAATGCTGCCGCAGGAAAATCCGAAGTGGTGCGTATTGGTTCCACTGACTGCGCCCTGAAGGCATCGGATGGGGAACCGAAGGCGAATAGTAAAGTTGATGATAGGCACCACCCACCCATGCCCTCGTCCACACGCTTCGAGATGAAAAATCAGATCCAGCAGTTCGACTGGGGCAAAACGCCGGTCGGCCCAATCGAGAACTGGCCAGCGACCCTCAAGGCGGCGGTCGACATCATCACGGCATCACCCGTTCCGATGGTGCTCCTGTGGGGACGGGAAGGCACGATGATCTATAACGATGGCTACGCGGCCTTCGCCGGTGCCCGCCACCCCGAGCTGCTCGGCCGGCCGGTCGGCGAAGGTTGGCCCGAGGTCGCCGATTTCAACCAGCGCATCATCGACAGCGTTTTCGCCGGCGAGTCGCTATCGTTTCGCGACAAACATTTCAGTCTGCGACGCAAAGCAGAGCCCGAGGATGTCTGGGTCAACCTCGACTATAGCCCCGTACGCGGCGAGGACGGAAAAACCGCAGGCGTGCTCGGTATCATCGTCGATACGACACCATGGGTCTACGCCGAGCGTGCCCAACGTGAGAGTGAATCGCGGTTTCGCACGCTGGCCGACAACATAGCCGCATTCGCCTGGATGGCCGACGATGCGGGCAACATCTTCTGGTACAACAAGCGTTGGTTCGACTACACCGGCCTTCCCTTCGAAGAGGCCAAGCGTTGGGGCTGGCCGCTGCGTCAGCATCCCGAGCACGTCGACCGCGTGATGGAAAAGATCAACCGCTGTCTGACGTCCGGCGAAGTTTGGGAGGACACGTTTCCGCTCAAGGGCCGCGACGGCGTCTTCCGCTGGTTCCTCTCGCGCGCCATGCCGATACGCGATGATACGGGCAACGTCATCCGCTGGTTCGGCACGAACACCGACATCACCGAGCACCTCGAGGAAGCGGAGAAGAACGCGCAACTCGCCACGATCGTCGCAACTTCGGCCGACGGCATCATATCGATGGCGAGCGACGGGACCATCCAGTCGTGGAACCCAGGCGCCGAAGTCATGTTCGGCTACACGGCCGAGGAAGTGATCGGGAAATCCGAGCGCCTGCTGTTTCCGGACGATGCACAGGCCGAGTTCGACGACAAATACCGCCACCTGCGCCGTGGCCAGCACGTGCTGAAGGATTCCCTGCGACGCCGAAAGGACGGAACTCTCCTCGACGTCGCGATAAACGTAGCCCCCATGCGCCGTCCCGACGGCCGCATCTTCGGCTTCTCCGCCGTTTTCCGCGACGTGACGGAGCGCAAGCGCGTCG
The DNA here is from genome assembly GCA_035687305.1 of Hyphomicrobium sp. GTDB lineage: Bacteria > Pseudomonadota > Alphaproteobacteria > Rhizobiales > Hyphomicrobiaceae > Hyphomicrobium_A. The sequence goes on from DASRYA010000122.1 coordinate 21,519, forward strand.
AGAAGCATTTGCGCACGGTGATGCGCGAACTCTCCCACCGGACCAAGAATCTTCTGGCGGTTATCGTCGCCATGGTGCGTCAGACCGCGCGCACGAGCTCCGATGTCACCGTGCTGCAATCGCAGCTCATCCAGCGCCTGCAGAGCCTGTCGGCTTCGCACGATCTTCTCGTTGCCGAGGATTGGACGGGTGCATCGCTGGAGGAACTGATCCGCGCGGTGCTGCAGCCTTTCATCGGCACCACATCGGAGGCGCTCACTTGCGACGGCCAGCCCGTCTTCGTCAATGCGACCGCCGCCCAAAATCTTGGCCTCGCGTTGCATGAGCTCGCGACGAATGCAGCGAAGTACGGCGCGCTGTCGACGTCATCGGGGCAGGTGCGGCTAGCCTGGGGCTTCGAACCCGGCGAAGACGGCAATCTCCGGCTCGTGCTGCGCTGGCAGGAAAGTGGCGGGCCACGCGTCACGCCCGCGAAAGTGAAGGGTTTCGGCCACGTCGTCATCGAGCGTGTGGTCGGTCAGGCGCTCAATGCCAACGTGGAATACGACTTCCCGCCCGAGGGAGTACGCTGGACGATAGCGATGCCGCTGGAATTCCTCGTGCGCTGGCGTAGCAAAGGTGCGGTCGCGGCGCCCGTCACGGCCGGCTGAGCGCAAGGTCACGGGCCGGAGAATTCTTCTCGCTAACCCAGCTCGATCGTCGATGCTCGGGTGCTCTAGGGAATGATCGTGCCGCCATTCGGATGCAGCACTTGGCCGCTCATGTAGGATGCATCCTCGCTCGCGAGGAACACGTAGCACGGCGCGACCTCGTTCGGCTGACCTGCGCGCTTCATCGGTGCGCTGGCGCCGTGACGGCTCGTCTTCTCGGCATCGAACGATGCGGGAATGAGCGGCGTCCAGATCGGGCCTGGCGCGACGGCGTTGACGCGAATGCCCTTGTCCATCAGGAGCTGCGATAGCGAGCGTGTGAACGATACGATCGCGCCCTTTGTGGCGCTGTAGTCGAGCAATGTCTCGTGGCCCTCGAATGCGGTGATCGACGCCGTATTTATGATGGCGGCGCCCTTGTGCAGATGGGGCAGCGCTGCGCGGGTGAGATAGAAGAAACCGAAGACGTTGGTTCGGAACGTCTGCTCGAGTTGCGATGCCGTGAGCTCCTCCAGGCCGTGCACCTCGTGCTGCTCGGCGGCGTTATTTATGAGGACATCGAGGCGGCCAAGCTCCGATACCGTGCGTTCCACCGCCTGCTCGCAGAAGACATCCGAGCCGACGTCGCCGGCGAGGATGATCGCGTGTGCGCCCTCCTCTTCAACGAGCCGTTTTGTTTCCCGCGCATCTTCGTGCTCTTCGAGATAAATGATGGCGACGTCGGCGCCTTCGCGCGCGACCGCAACCGCCGTGGCCCGGCCGATCCCGCTGTCTCCACCGCTGATCAGCACGACCTTGCCCTTGAGCTTGTCCGCACCCTTGAAACGCGGCTCGAATTCCGGCCGCGGCACCATCTGCTTCTCGCGGCCGGGCTGAATCTCTTGCCTCTGCGGCGGCTGGCGTTGCGCTTCCATCGTCAATTCGCTTTCTGTTCGCACTCCTTTCCCAATGCGTGAGCACCCGGCCGGTTCCGAAACCACCATCGTTCACCACGACCGACCCTGCCCTCCTTGTCGCAGCGTGCGTCCGGCTGGCACGAAATACGGCCGTTTCATTGGGCGTACGCGTTCCGCACAGGCAGCCGCTACGCACCGCAAGCTACGCCGCGGAACGGGCGCTTGATTACCGCGTCCGCATGGACTTCTATCCTCCCGAACGCCCTTTTGAATCTTTCGGCCCGATGTCCAAGAAAGCCCAAGCGCCAGCCACGCTGGACCAGCGATCGTTGCAGCTCGCTGAATCACAGATCTCTACCATCCTCGCCATCGCCGCGGATGCGATCATATCGCTCAACGAGCAAATGCGGGTGATGGTGTTCAACGACGGTGCGGCCGCTATGTTCGGCTACACCAAGGAAGAGATGATCGGTCAGCCGCTCGACCTGCTGATCCCCGAGCGCTTCCGCCCACTCCACAACTCGCACGTCGCCAAGTTTTCCGGTTCCCCCGTCGCCGCACGCCGCATGGGCGAGCGCCAGGAAATCTATGCCCTCCGCAAGGATGGCACCGAATTTCCCGCCGAGGCCTCGATCGCCAAGCAGGACATCGGCGGCCGCCGCATCTTCATGGTCGTGCTGCGGGACGTTACCGAGAGGAAGCGCGCACAGGCGGAGCTGGCGAAGGCCAATTCGGAGCTTGAAGAGCGCGTTGCCGCGCGCACGCGCGAACTCGAAGCGGAAATCCGCCGACGCGAGGAAGCCCATGCCGCACTCATCCAGGCCCAGCGCATGGAGGCTTTCGGCCAGCTCACCGGCGGCGTGGCGCACGATTTCAACAACCTCTTGACGATCCTCACCGGCAACCTCGAGCTTCTCGGCGAGGAAACCCGCGATCCCGCGCACCGAAAGCTCTTGAAGCGCGCGGTCGACGCCGCCGACATGGGCGCAGCGCTCACCAAGCGGCTGCTGACGTTCGCGCGCCGGCGCAGCCTGTCGCCGCAGGTCCTCGACCTCAACGACCTCGTGCTGGGCTTGATGGAGATCCTGCGCCGCTCCATCGGCGAGCCCATCACGCTGACGACGATGCTCGCAGGCAAGCTGTGGCCGACCAAAGCCGACCCGAGCGAGGTCGAGAACGCGATCCTGAACCTTGCGATCAACGCCCGCGACGCGATGCCGAACGGGGGCGAGCTGATCGTCGAGACCCGCAACCTCGAAGGCGAAGAGCTGCCGTTCGACGGCAAAGGGCGTCAGTTCGTCCTGCTTTCGGTGACGGATACCGGTGTGGGCATGTCACAGGAGGTGTTCGAGCGCGCGTTCGAGCCGTTCTTCTCAACCAAGGAACCGGGCCGCGGAACCGGTCTCGGCCTCAGCACCGTCTACGGCTTCGCGGTGCAGTCGGGCGGCCATGCGGCCATCGAGAGCGTACCCGGCAAAGGCACCACCGTACGTCTCTACCTGCCTCGCGCCGAGGAGCAGCCGGAAGCGCACGTGGGATCGCCGGCGGAAATGGTGCGGCTCTCCGAGAACAGCGAGGTGGTGCTGGTTGTGGAGGACAACGCCGACGTGCGCGAGATCACCCTGCAGCGGGTGGAAGGGCTCGGTTACATCGCGCTAGAAGCGGAAAGTGGGCCTGCCGCCATCCGCGTCCTCGAAAGCGGCGAGCATGTCGACGTCGTGCTCAGCGACATCGTGATGGCTGGCGGCATGTCGGGATACGACGTTGCTGGCTGGATCAGCGAGCATGCGCCGCATGTCAAGGTCGTGCTGACGACGGGCTATGCCGCCGAAGAAGCACAGCACGATCCGTTGGAGATCGGCGGCCGGCCGATCCTGCGCAAGCCGTATAAGCGTAGCGAACTCGCCGTTGCGCTCCACGACGCGCTCCATGGCAGAGGCACCTAGACCATGATCGCTTCGGACCCAATCAGTCCGAAGGGTGAATCATCGGTCTAATCGAATGACCATGATCGCTTCGGACCCCATCAGTGCGAAGCGTGAATCATCGGTCTAATCAAAGGCTAGAGCCGCTTCACGTTGCCGGCAAAGACATAGCCGACGCCGCGAACGGTCTTCACCAGCATCGGCCGTTCGCTTTCCGGCTCGAGCTTCTTGCGCAGTCTCGCGACCAGAGCGTCTATCGACCGGTCCAGCGGGGTCCAGTCATGGCCCTTCAAAAGGTCCATCAGCTCATCGCGCGAGAGCACCCGCCCCGGCCTTTGCAGAAAGAGAGCGAGCAGATTGAACTCGGCCGTCGTCAGGTCGCGAACGGCGCCCGCCGGATCGCGCACCTCGCGACGCGGCATGTCGACGATCCACCCGTCGAAGCCGTAGCGCACGCCGCCCTCGGGGGCGGGGACGCTCGGGGCTGTTCCCCCAACGTAACGGCGCAACACGGCGCGTACCCGCGCCACCACCTCGCGCATGAGGAACGGCTTCGGGATATAATCATCGGCACCCAGCTCGAGCCCCACGATCCGGTCGATCGCGTCGCCCTTACCGGTGATCATAATGATCGGCGTATTGCGGGCCGCCCTCAGCTCGCGCGCCACCTTGAGACCGTCCTCGCCGCCGAGCTTCAGGTCGAGCGTGACGAGGCTCACCGGATTGCGTTCGATGAGGTCCATCGCCTGCCGCCCATCGCTCGCTTCGAGCACAGAGAATCCCTCGCCCTCGAGGCCGGTGCGCAGAAGCTCGCGCACCTGTGGCTCGTCGTCGACAATCAGGATCGTATGTTGGGCGTCCAGGGTAGGCATTCCGGCTATTTTCGGGCGCTCGACCGTCTCTGTTACATGCTGTCACACAAGCGCACAATCGGGTCAAATCCGTGCGGCGCCGAGAGGGTACTTTGTCGCCAATTCGGCCCTGAGACGATAAATCCCACGGTGGTTCGCGGTGAGCAACAATCGCGATAACGGGACAGAAAAGAACTGCTGCGGCGCCTGCCGGAACCCCGGCGGGCAACGGCCGAGCTTTGTCGTCGGCGTTTTTGCCGAAGCCGAGATGGCGAAGGGAGCCGCCGAGCGCGTGCGTTGCGGCACCGGCTGTCCCGAGGTCAATGTTGTATCGGGCTCGAAATCCGGTAACGGCCGCGATCTTAACGGCTTCCGCGGCCTGGGATGTGGCCACCTTTACGACCAGATCAGCCACCACCTGCAGTCAGGTGCGCTTCTGGTCGTGGTCGATGTGGAGACCCCCGAGCAGCAGCGCGGCATCTCGCGGGTCCTGCTCGAATCGAAGTGCGATCTGCTTCTCACCCACGACGGCTCCCGGCGCGTCGACTGACGCACCGGCGGCCGCCTAATCCAATCACTTGGGATCGGGGTCGGGCCCGGGCTCCTCGTCCTGTATCGCCCGCCAGCCCGCACCTTCGAGATCCTCGAACTGCCCCGACCGAAGCGCCCATAGGAAAGCTATGAGGCCTAGAAAGCCGAGCACGAGAGCGCATGGAATGAGCCAGACGAGGGCCGTCATCGCGCTTTCACCTTCCCAAGCGCCAGGCGCCGCCCCCGCAGGCGCAGCGCGTTTCCCGTCACCGCAATAGACGATAGCGACATCGCCAGCGCGGCGATCAGCGGCGTCACGTAGCCTGCAACCGCAAGCGGCACGAACAGGAAGTTATAGCCGAGCGAGATCGCGAAGTTTTCGAACGCCATCCGCTGTGCCGCGCGCGATACCTTCAGCACCTCGCCCACCGGCGCAAGCGATTCGCCCTGGAAGACGGCATCCGATGCCGTCTGGCTGACGTCCGCCGCCGTCGAAGGCGAGAGCGAAGCATGTGCCGCCGCGAGCGCCGGAGCATCGTTGAGGCCATCGCCAACCATCAGCACACGGCAACCCTGGCCCTTCAGCTCCTCGAGGCGCGCAATCTTTCCGTCAGGGCGTACTTCAGCGGCCCACTCCTCGATACCAACCTCGGCGGCCGCAGACCGGACGGCAGCCTCGCGGTCTCCGGAAAGGAGGCAAACGCGATAGCCAGCGGCCCGCAGCTCGGAAACGAGGGTCTTTGCATCGGAACGCAGGGCATCGTCAAAACGCAGGGCAACGGGAGAGGCGCTTCCTTCGCGGAACCACAGCGATGACGTCTCGGCGCCATCCGTTCCTGCGCTCGCGGCATCGACCCATACTGCCGATCCAAGGCGCCGCTCACCGCGCGGGGTTTCGCTGCGCAGGCCGCTCCCCGGCTCCTCGACGACGCCGTCGGCTACGGCAAATGCCAAACCGCGCTCGCGAGCCGTACGCACCACGGCGCGGGAATAGGGATGCCGGCTTGCTACCGCGAGAGATGCGGCCGCCGCGAGCGTGCGGTCGTCGATCTCAGATGCGTTGCTCAGCGATGGCTCGCCCCGCGTCAGCGTACCCGTCTTGTCGAAGACGATGGTATCGACCTCCGACAGCCGCTCGAGCCCATCCGGCGCCTTCACGATCACGCCCCTGCCAAAGAGCCGGCTGGCCGCCGCGACCTGCACCGCAGGCACGGCGAGGGCAAGCGCGCATGGACAGGTGATGATCAGCACCGCGATGGCGTAGGTCAGCGAGCGTTCGAATCCGGCGCCGGCGATGAGCCAGCCGAGCAGGGTTGCAAGACCCAGCAAATGCACCGCCGGTGCGTAGAGCCGCGCGGCACGGTCGGCGAGCCGCACATAGCGCCCGCGTCCCTGCTCCGCCGCCTGCACGAGGCGCGCGATTTCGGCGAGCAGCGTGTTGTCGTCGGTGGCAGTCGCCTCGATCACGATTGCCGCGCCGAGATTGACGGTGCCGGCGTGAACGAGCGTACCGATGGTCGCGTGACGCGGCACCGTCTCGCCGGTGATGAGGCTGGTGTCGACGTGTGTCGCCCCGCCCACGATGCGGCCGTCGACCGGCATGCGCTCACCCGGTGCCACCTGCACCTTCATACCCACGGTCAACTCGCGCGCGGGAACGCGGCGTACTGCGCCGCCCACTCCGATAACGTTGGCGGCGAGCGCCTTGAGGCCGATGAGGTTTTCCGCGGCGCCCCGGGCGCGCACGCGCACCTTCTCGTCGAGATAGCGCCCGACGAGCAGGAAGAATGTCAGCGTGATGGCCGCGTCGAAATAGACTTGCTCCGTGCCGCGCACCGTTTGATAAACGCTCATCGCGGTCGCGAGCGAAATGCCGAGCGATATCGGCACATCCATGTTGAGATTGCGGGACCGCAGCGCGGCAAAAGCTGAACGGAAGAACGGCTGCGCCGAATAGGCGATGGCGGGCATCGCAATGAGCGCCGAGAGCCAGTGAAAGAGGCCTTGGGCGGAGGCGTCCATGTCGCTGGCGACACCCGCCCACACCGACACGGACAACAGCATGACGTTGGACGATGCAAAGCCGGCAACGCCTAGGCGGCGCAACAGATCGTCGGCGCGGGCGCTCGCGGCTTCATCGGCGCTACCGACGGACTCGGCGGCCCGATAGCCGGTGTTGTCCAGCACTTCGATGAGCTGCAGTGGATCGACTTTTGTCTCGTCGTACGTGACCGCCACGCGCTTGGCGGCAAGACTTGCGCGCGCAGAAACGACACCATCCGCACCGCGCAATGCGCGCTCGATGTTTCCCATGCAGGCACCGCACTGCATGTTTTCAATGATCAAAGATACGGTACGCGTCGACCGGCCTTCACTGCCACTGGCCTCGTCGGCCGTCGCAATCTGCGTCACGGCCCGATCCATATCCTTCTCCTTGCCTGGTAGGACGGTACCGCGCTGTCGGCACCGTTGAAAGCGCTGAGATCGACGATCCAGCTACCCCCGCTCAGCTCGCCGAGCTCCGCCTCGTAAACGCCCGCGCGTGTCTCGACGAGTTCGACCGTCCTGTCGAAACGGTCCGTAGCGGGGCGGCCGACCCTGGCGACCAGCCGTCTTCCCGCAACGCCGTCCTTCGCAACGTCCGTGAGCCCGACGCGCAGGCGCGCCGGCGTGCCGGCGACGGTGATCTCGTCGTGCCAGCCCTTCGACGTCTGCTCCGTCTCCTGCTCGATGCGCTCGTTGTACGCGAGCCCCTTGCGATAGGCGTCCGTCTCCAGGCCTCCGAACGTCGTCACGGCCTGATAGATCATGAACCCATCGACAGCGACGATGATCGCGAAGAATCCGACCAGAATCATCAGTACGTGCGAACCACGCAGCCCCAACCTTAAGTCTTTCGCGGGAATGCTCATCGATCGGGTCCTCGGAAGGTAAGGTCGTGGTACGTGGTCGATCCGTCCTCGGCATCGATTAGCTCGAGCCGGAAAGGCGTCGACGCTCCGCTCAGCAGGCCGCGCTGTGCGGAAGGAACGGTCACGTGCATCTTCAGTGCACGCAGATCGTCCGGCGCCACGTCGATCCTGGCGTTGGCATCGCCAAATCCGATGATCGACAGTTTCGAGCCTTCGAGACCGGAAATGCCGAGCCGGAAGCTGCGCTCGTGATGCTGCTTGTTCAGGATTTTCACGGTGAAACCGTTGCGCAGGCTTCCATCCGAAAGCTGCACGAAGATCGGGTTGCGGTCCTGCAGCACGCTGATATCGAGTACAGACCGATTGAGCCACGCGACCAGCATGATCCCAGCGACGAGCAGCATCAATCCCGAGTAAAGGAGCGTGCGCGGGCGGATGATGCGCGCCTTCGTGCGCTCCCCCGTTACCGGCGCGTCGACGTTCCGGAACGTGTCGTACGCGATGAGACCCTGCGGACGGCCCACCTTGTGCATGATGTCGTTGCATGCATCGATGCAGAGCGCGCACTGTATGCATTCGAGCTGCGAGCCATCGCGGATATCGATTCCCATGGGGCAAACGGCGACGCAAGCTTTACAGTCGATGCAATCACCGCGGCCTTCCCAGGTCTGCCCCTTCTTATGCGGGCCACGCGGCTCGCCACGGTAGTCGCGATAGGTGATGAGAAGGGAATCGCGGTCGAACATCGCAGCCTGGATGCGCGGCCACGGACACATATAGATGCACACCTGCTCGCGGGCGATGCCGCCGAGCAGATAGGTCGTACCGGTGAAGATGGCGAGGAAGGCGTAGGCGATCACGGGCGCATCGCCCGTAACCAGCTCGTGCGCAAGCGTCGGGGCGTCGCGGAAATAGAAGACCAGCGCGCCCCCCGTCGCAAGCGCGATCAGCAGCCACGAGATGTGGGTTCCGCCCTTCTTCCATATCTTCTCGAACGTCCACCGGCTGTTATCGAGCCGCAGACGCGCGTTGCGGTCGCCCTGCCAGAACCGCTCGACCACGATCATGAGGTCGGTCCATACGGTCTGCGGGCAGGTATATCCGCACCACATACGGCCCGCGATCGCGGTCACGAGGAACAACCCCAGCGACGATAGAATGAGGATGCCGGTGATGTAGTAGAGCTCCTGCGCCCAGATCTCGATCGGACCGAAAAACAGCCGCTGGTTTGCGAAGTCGAGCAGGAACGCCTGGTCGGGGAGATTGGGCCCGCGATCCCAACGGAACCACGGCAGCGCATAGTAGATGCCGAGCGTGACGAACATCACGGCCCACTTCACGTTGCGGAAGAGGCCCCGCGCGAGCTTGGGATAAACCTTCTTCCGCCCGATGTAGGCCTCCATCGGGCGCGAGCCGACGGAGATTTCACTCGTTCTCGATATCGTATTCATGCGCGGCTCCCGCCGACGAAGGCGCACGGACTTCCTCGGCTACTTTCCGCCACCCAGCGAGTGCACATAGGCAGCAAGCATCTTGATCGTAACGGGATCCAACCGGCCACCCCAACTGGGCATGACGCCGCCCCGGCCAGTTTCGATCGACTTCTCAACATCCGCGAGCCGGCTGCCATAGAGCCAGATACCGTCGGTGAGGTTTGGCGCACCGACATCCTGATTGCCCTTGCCGTTCTCACCGTGGCAAGCCGCGCAGTTCTCAGCGAAGATCTTGCTGCCGCGTTCCACAGCAGCCGGATCGGTCGATGTGCCCGAAAGCGAAAGCACGAACTGCGCGGTATCGGCGATCTCTGCGGGTTTCAGGATGCCGTCGAGCCCGAAGCGCGGCATGGCCATGTCGCGCGTCTCCGCGTTGCCGGCGCGAATGCCATGCGTGATCGTGTATTCGATTGCTTCAGGCGTTCCGCCCCACAGCCAATCGTCGTCATTGAGATTGGGATAGCCGATAGCACCAGCGCCGCCCTTGCCGTGGCAGGGGCCGCACTTGTCGCCGAATACCGCAGCGCCACCCGCCATCACGAAGGTGAGAAGCTCGGGATCCTTCTCGATATCGGTCAGCGGCGTCGCAGCGATTTTCTGGAAATACTGCGCCTGCGAAGCCTTCGCTTCGGCGATCTCCTTGGACACCGCACCGCGCTGGCTGTAGCCGAGCACGCCTTTGGTGTAGCCGTTGAGCGTCGGCCAGGTCGGATAGATGATCCAATAGCCGATCGCCCACACGATGCTGGCATAGATCATGTACAGCCACCACTTGGGCAGCGGCTTGTTCAGCTCTTTCAGGTCGCCGTCCCAAACGTGACCCGTTGTTTCGACGCCGGTGACGCTGTCGATTTCCTTCTCAGCCATCAGGCCTTCCCCTCCGGTTCGTCGTCTTTATCCTCGAGCGGAAGCTGTGCCGCCTCATCGAACTTCTTCTTGTTCCCAGGCCAGAACACGTAGGCGATGATGCCGATGAAGAGCGCGACGAATAGAACGAGCGCTACGGTCTGCGAAAGAACGGTTGCGGATTGATAATCCATCGTCCGGTTCCTCAGCGTAGGTTGGGGCCAGCGGCGTCGAACGTGGTGAAATCCACCAGCGTCCCCAGCATCTGCAGATAAGCAATCATGGCATCGAGCTCGGTGGGCTCTTCAGCCTGGGTTCCATCGAACTTGCGCACCTGGGCCTTGGGATACCGCTCGAGAAGCGCCTTCGATTCTTTGCTATCGGGCGAAATCTGCGCCACGACATCGCTCTTCGCCTTCTCGATCATCTCATCGCTGTACGGCACGCCCGCAATGCGCAGCGCCTGCATGCGCTTGTCGATATCGCTGTAGTCGAGCTTGCGCTGCTCGAGGAACGGATAGCCGGGCATCACCGACTCCGGCACCACCGAGCGCGGACGGCGCATGTGGTCGACGTGCCAGGCATCCGAATACTTGCCGCCGACACGCGCCAAGTCAGGTCCGGTACGTTTCGAGCCCCACTGGAACGGGTGGTCGTACATGCTCTCGGCCGCGAGGCTGTAGTGGCCATAACGCTCGATCTCGTCGCGCATCGAGCGGATCATCTGCGAGTGGCAATTGTAGCAGCCCTCGCGGACGTAGATGTCCCGCCCCGCCAGCTCCAGCGGCGAGTAAGGCCGCATGCCCTGCACCTTCTCGATGGTGGACGACAGGAAGAACAAAGGCGCGATTTCAACAAGACCACCGATGGACACCACGATCAGGATGCCAATCATCAGCACCATCGAGTTCTTTTCGAAAATGTCGTGCTTCATTGCTTCCTCACTCGGCGGGCGTGGCGGCAGGGGCGTGGCGCAGCTCCGGTGCTGCTGCCGATGCCGGCTGCTCGGCGATATCGGAAGAAAGCTCGCC
>DASRYA010000123.1:0-3256 GCA_035687305.1 Hyphomicrobium sp.
GCCGTTCAGAACGCACCGGGAGAAGCCGATGATCAAGCCCGCTCTACTCGTTCTAGCCGCAGCCGTCGCGTTGCCGGCCTATAGCGGTCCCGCCGCCGCGACGGATTACTGGGACTGGTCGATGGGGAGCGGCAGCCCGACCGCGCGGCAGAAAGCGCGCGCCAAGCACGTGAAGCGCTACCGCAACAAGTCGACGAGCACCGCGAGCAGCGCATCGTCGCACAACAGTGCGACGAAAGTGATGGGCTACGTGAAGCGCGAGGACGAGTTCGCGGCGCGGCCCGAAGTGCAGTGCACCGAGAAGGTGCGCGGCCTCGGCACGCAGTGGATCGGCACCGAGGGCGCCCTCGACGCGGCGAAGAAGGACTGGATGGAACGCGTGCGCTACGACTACGGCGAATCGTTCCTCGACATGAACAACGCTCGCGATTTCGTCTCCCGCTGCGGTCGCGTCTCCATCGGCGAGACGATGGGGCAGGTGATGTACCGCTGCGAGATCGTGGCGCGCCCGTGCAAGGGGCTGATGAACGAGACCAAGGCGGCGGCGGAGTAGCTTTTGCACATCGAATTTCACCGGCGGGCAGGCAGGGCAACCTGCTTTGCCCGTTCGTGTTTCTGGCTGCGTTTCAGGTGCCGTAAAGACGGCCCGGAGAAGGAACGGAACCCGCCTTTGACACCGCGCAAGGCCACGCCCCGCAATCCCAGACCATGATCGCTTCGGACCCTATCAGTCCGAAGCGTGAATCATCGGTCCAAGCAAAAGACCATGATCGCTTCGGACCCTATCAGTCCGAAGCGTGAATCATCGGTCCAAGCAAAAGACCATGATCGCTTCGGACCCTGCCAGTCCGAAGCGTGAATCATCGGTCTAAGCAAATGACCATGATCGCTTCGGACCCTGCCAGTCCGAAGCGCGCATCATCGGTTTAGTGTCAAAACGCCAATACCGGGGGAACCATGATCAATGCAGCTCAGGGGCGAACGGTGAAAAAAAACCGGATGCTGACACCCGGATGCGCTGCTGCGCTATTGCTCGCGCTCGCAAGCGTCTCCGCTGCGGCCGCGGGCAACATGGCGGCGTGTAGAACGGCGAAGATGCCGGAGGCGCGCATCGATGCGTGCAGCGCTATCATTCACAAAGGCGCCGCCTCCGTCGCCGATCGCGCCGAAGCCTTCCGCCGCCGCGGCGACGCCCACGCGGCCCGCACGGCATACCGCGAGGCCGATGCCGACTACACCGAGGCGCTGCGGCTGGAGCCCGCATCCGTGCCGGCCTTGACCGGGCGTGCCTCCGCGCGCCTCGCATCGGGCGACAACGTCGGCGCCGTCTCCGATCTGACCGATGCGCTGCGCATCGACGGCGGCTCCGCCGGCCTCTTCGTCGCGCGCGGCTATGCGCGGCTGCTGCAGGAGAATGCCGACGAGGCCATCGCCGATTTCACCGCCGCGCTCGCCAAGCAGCCGAACAACGCCTCCGCCCTCAACAACCGCGGCCTTGCCCATCGCAAGAAGGGTGACACGGCGGCCGCCATTGCCGACTACACCGCCGCCATTCGTCTCAATCCCTCGTTCGCGCAGGCCTATGCCAACCGCGGCTATGTCTACGAGGCGCAGGGCGACAAGCTCGCGGCAACCGCGGATCTCGAGCGCGCGCTTTCGCTCGATCCGGCGCTCACCGGCGCCGCAAAGGGGCTGGAGCGGCTCGGCCACAACAACGACGCGACAGCGCGCAGCGACGCGCTCATCAGCCATGGCAAGGAGCTGGCGCAGAAGAACTGCGCCTGGTGCCATGCCATCGGGCGCACCGGCGAGAGCCCCAATCCCCGGGCGCCGCGCTGGATCGACATGGCGGGCCGCCACCCGATCCTGGCGCTGCGCGAGCCGCTCTCGCGCGGCATCGCCCGCCCGCACGACGAGATGCCGAAGTTCGAGCTCTCCGCTGCGGAGGTCGATACCATCATCGCCTACATCAACAGCCTGGCGCCGTGAAACTTATGGCCGATATGAGCGTTTCCTGCGAAAGACCATACGCACCGTTCGCAATGGAGACCGCATGTCCATGGACGATCCCCTCCGCCGGCCGCTGATGCGCGTACGACAGGGCAAGCTCATCGCCGGCGTATGCGGCGGCATTGCCAAGTGGCTGGACTGGGATCCGACACTCGTGCGCCTCGGCTATGTCATCCTCAGCGTGCTGTCGGTCGGGTTTCCCGGCATCCTCGTCTACATCCTGCTCTGGATTCTGATGCCCCAGGAGCCGTACTAGACCATGATCGCTTCGGACCCTACCAGTCCGAAGAGTGAGCGCTTTTTCAACTCCACAGCTTGCGTGGCGGCTCTATCCTGCGAACCGCGCAATCACGATCTGCGAATCGCCGTACGTGCGCCGGTCGATTTCGGTGAATGTGGCCGGCAGCGCAACGTCCGCTCCGGCGTGCTCCTCGGTGACGGTAATCGCCCCGCGTGTCAGCCATCCGCCTCCGGCGAGCGAAAGAAGCGCGCGCTCCGCAAGGCCTTGGTCGTACGGCGGATCGAGGAAAGCCAGGTTGAAAGGCGCCATGGTGCCCACGGGGCCGAGATCGGTGGCGTCGCGGCGGAAGATGCGCGTTATGCCCGTCAGCCCGAACTTCTCTATATTGGTGCGGATCAGAGCCCGCGCGTCGGCATCGCTATCGATAAAGAGGCAGAATGCTGCTCCGCGAGACAGCGCCTCGATGCCGAGCGCCCCGGTGCCAGCAAAAAGGTCGACGACACGAGCGCCCTCGAGTTCCAGGTCCGGCACGCCGTGGGCAAGGATGTTGAAAACGCTCTCGCGTACGCGGTCGGCCGTCGGACGCACGCCTCCGTTCTGCGGGCCCGTAATGGGGCGTCCGCGCAGAGCTCCGCCAACGATTCTCATGACTTCTCGTCCCGTCCCGCATTGCGGGTCTTGCGCTTGGCCCGCTCTTCCTCGGTGGGCTCGTTGAGATTGAGTTCCGCGGCGAGGCGCGGACCCAGCTGGTCGACAAGAACGCGCCGCTTCACCGACTCGGCCTCGCCGGGCTTCAGGTCGAGAAGCTGGAACGGTCCGTAGGAGATGCGGATCAGCCGGTTCACCTCCAGGCCGAGGTGGGCGAGGATGCGGCGCACTTCGCGGTTCTTGCCTTCGCGCAGGCCGATGGTCAGCCACGTGTTCGCGCCCTGCACGGTGTCGATCGTCGCTTCCACCGGGCCATAGCGCACGCCCTCGATCTCGATGCCATCCTTCAGCTTGTCG
>DASRYA010000124.1:0-5032 GCA_035687305.1 Hyphomicrobium sp.
GGAGCCTGACATGGGCGCCAACGGCGAGCCTCCATCCCTGCGCAATTCGGTCCGGCCGCGGAAGCGGTCGTTCTCGATCAAAGGCCACCGTACGTCGATCTCGGTGGAAGCGCCGTTCTGGGAGGCCCTTCAGCAGGCCGCTGCAATGGAAAACACCACGCTCGCGGGCCTCGTCGCCCGTATCGATGCCGCGCGGGGCGACGCCGGGCTATCGAGCGCGGTTCGGGTGTGGGTGCTCGACTATTTCCGGCGCAGCTCGCAAACGTCAGCCGGTTAGAGCGCCCTCGCGTTACGCGACGACCGGCCTCAGTTCGTGTTCTGCAGGTTGCGCAGCACTTCTTCGTTGGGCTGCATTGGCCGCTGCGTGCGGCGCGGCCGATAGCTCGCCCCGGACGGCGTCGCGGCCGGTGGCGGCGTGATGCTGCCCGCTTCGACGGGGGGTTCGAGAATATCGGATGGCGCGGCCCCGAACGTCTGTCCTTCCTGTCCGGGAGCCGGAGGTACGACGACGCCCGGCGCGCTGGCACTGCTGGGCGGCACCGCCGGTGCAGCGGTCACCGACTGCGATGTCTCCGGATCGGTCGAAACGGCGTTGCCGGCCGTCGGGGAAGGTGCAATGGGCGGCGCCGCGCGCGGCGCGGGCGGCACCGGAAGCGGTGCGGCGCCTTCATCCGATTCGAGCGAGCGGCGGCGCTCCTCGTCCCGGCGGGCGCGCTCCGCATCGGCCTGATGCAGACGTTCGAGCTGATCCGCGTCGAGCTCCATCTTTCGGATCGCAAGCTCGCGCTCGAGCGGCTCGGAGGTGATGCGCGAGGTCAGCGCCCAGGCATCGGCCAGACGGCCGGTATAAACGACACCGACGCTCGGCAGCGCGCCGAGACGCGGCTTGTCCGGCTGCGGCACGTCCGGCGCGCGCGGCTCGATCACCCACGCGCTGTCGACGATCAGCGAAGCAAGATCGACCGTCGTCTCGACCTTCGTGGTGCCCGCATCGGAAGCGAGCGTCACGAGTGCGAGTTTCGCCGCACCGTCGCCAATCTCGATCGGGATGTCACGCGGGCCTACTGCCACGTCGGCGGCGTCGAACTGCGCGCGCAGCGCTTCTGCCAACTGCTCGCCCGTCGCGCCTGCTTCCCCGCTCAGCGCAGCGTTGGACGCTGCTACGACGGCGAGCGGCGTCGGCACGTGAAGCCTCAGCTCACCGAGCTTCAGTTCACCCTTGCCGGTGGCGACCGAAACGAGCGCACCCGGCGTCGACGCGCGGGATTTGAAGTCGAGCGCGAGCGAGGCTTGCGGATCCTTGGCATCCGGCGCAGCAGCGCCCGCGCTGTTCGCACCCTTGCGCACGTGCATGTCCGCGATATGCAGCGCGCCGTCGAGGCTTGCGCCACCCGGCGCGCGTTCCAGCATCACGCGGGCCGATAGATCGCCGCCCAGCACCTTGCCTTCGAGCTTGCTGACCTCGACCTTGCCCGGCTCGAGCTTCACCTCTGCGCGCGCCTTGGGGATCACCATGCGCTCGGCAAGCGTCAGCGTACCGAAGGAAACCCCGAGCTTGCCTTCGACGCCGTCGAGAGCGGCGAAATCGAAAGCGTGCTCGGGCCAGATCGATTTGCCCGCGGTGAGCGGCTCTGCGCCGGGCACCTCCGCGGGCGGCTTGCGGTCGAGCACGAGCCCCAGCAGCCCGGGAACGGAAGCCTCATCGACGCTCAGCTCGCCCGTGACGATGGCCGGCCCCTCGCTCGGATAGGCGAGCGCGAGCGCACCCCCGACCTTGCTGCCGCCGATGCTCAGATCCTGCAGCTTCAGCTCCGTGGCGTTATCCGTAGAGCTGACGTGCAGCGTGCCGACGATGGGCGTCTCGCTGAGTGCGACGCCGCTGCCAAGGCCTGCGACGGCCATCGCGTCACTGAGCGCGCGTGCTGAAATACGCAAGTCGCCGTCGAGACCGCGGCCACCCTCGCCCGGAAGCACCACGCGTCCGTCGTAACCGAAGAAGAGCGCCGGAGCCTGCGCCGACGCCGAAACCGTCATGCCCTTGGTGGGCGTACCGACGGCCTTCACGAAAACCTGTCCAGCCTGCGCCCCGTCCGTGGATGGAACATTGGCCGCACCGCGCGCACCGAGGCTCGCCACGATGCGCGAAACGTCCTTGCTGTCGACGGTGAGCGAAATGTCTGCCGGCGCCGCGCGCCAGTTGCCGAGACCGCCATCGAGCATCGCATTGGCGATGACACGGCCGCCGCCCTGCGCGCTGCCGTCGATCGTCACGTCCGCGGCACCGGGCTGGCGTGAGCCGAGCTGCAAAGTCCCCGCAATGCGCATCGGCGCAAGCGCGCTGAACGTTTCCGCCTGCTCGCGTACGCCCTCGGGCGGATCGATCAACGCGATCAGCTTGCCGTATGTCTCGGCGCTCGGCGCGTTCATGATCCAGCGAAGCGTGCCGCGCGGGCTCGTCGGCGCGTCAGTGACGTCGCCTTCCAGCTCCATCTTGAGCCCGTCGGCCGTCGCGAAGCGATAGGTGCGCACGGCAAGCCGTCCGCCGGCGATCCCAAGATCCATGTTGAGGTTGCGCAGCCGCTGCCCGCCAGCCAATAGCTCGCCGGCGCGCACGCGCAGATCGAGATCCATCGCTGCGGGATCGAACCACGCGAACTTGGCAGGCACCTGGGCCGCCTCAGCCGTGCCGCTGGACGCGACGACGCGCTTGAAGGCTTCGACGCCCGCCGGCCAGAACTGGCCCGCATCGATCTCGGCGCCTTCCAGCACCACCTCGACATGCGGCCGGTCCTTGTTTGCGTAGTGCATCTCGCCCGTGAGCGGACGCCCGCCGATCTCCGCGCCGGCTTCCGTCAGGTGAATGCCGCCCTCGCTCATCGCGAGCTGGCCCTGCAAGGAGAACGGCCCTTCGTTGCGTAGGGCGTCGGCGAGCGCCTTGCCGCGGGCGGCCCAGTCGAGGAACCGCGTCAGGCTCGTTCCGTGCAGCGTGACATCCCCGCGGAACGATTGTCCGTCCGCCGCGTCGGCAACAGTCCCGTCGAGCGCGAGGCGCGTTCCGCCGGGCAAGGCCACGCGCAATTTGTTGAGCAGCAGCGTGCCTCCGCTGCGCGCCACCTCGAGCTGCACGCCGCTCACCGGCTCCCCGCCGAGGCTCGCCTGATCGAGGTCGAACCGCACCTTGCTGTCGGCGTTCTTCGGCAAGGCCGCCATCATCGCCCTGATGAAATTGCGCGCCGTTGCGATGGGGTTGTCGCCGCCTTCTTCGGGCTTCGTGACGCGATCGAGATCGAGCCAGCGCGAAGCAAGGTCCATGTTGACGCTCAGTCCGTCATCCCAGGTCGCATTCGCGGATCCGGAAATGAGCTGCGGCTGGCCGACGTGCTCGAACGCGACGGCGATATTTTCGACGCGCAGGCCCTTTGCATCGCCATCGATGTGGGCGCGGAAATCGAGCAGCGGCGCTTCCTGCTTGCCGGACGACGCCGGTGTCGTTGTCCCCGCGGGCGCGAGCGGATCCCCTGCGAGCGCCAGTTTGGCCGTCAGCTCGCCGTCGACGCGCGGCATATTCTTGATGTCGGCCACGCGGCCATCGACCGAATAGGTGCTGTTGTCGTCGCCGGTGCCGCGCACGGTCGCCTTGAAGCGCATGCTGCCATCGGCTTCCGCCATGCCGGTGACGAGGCGCAACTCGCGCTCCTCCTCGCGCCATTGCGTCGTACCCTTGAAGGCGAAGGGTCCGGAGGTCGATTCCGCCTTCAGCTCGCCGTTGAGGCCGGTGAGATCGGCGAAGCTGATGCCGCGCGGCCCATGGAAGGTGACGGCGCCGTCGTTGATTTTCACCGATTGCAGTGTCACGCCGGCGGGCACGAACGGCAGCGAGCCCGACGAGATGGAAAAGCTGCGCCAGTTGCCGGCGCCCTCCGCATCGACGGCGAGCCGCAGCACCGGCTTCTCCAGCACCACCTCGTTCGCCTCGATGATGCCTTTGAGCAGCGGCGGCGCCGAAAGGCGCATGGTGAAGCTTTCCGCGCGGAAAAACGGCTCGCCCGTCGCGCCGGTCGGATCGGCGATGCGCAGCTTCTCGAAGCTGACGTAGGGCGAGGGCAGCAGGCGCAGATTGACGTTGCCGCCCACCCGCACTTCGCGGCCGAGGATGCGCGTTGCCTCTTCCTCGAAAACACCGCGATAGCCGTTCCAGTCGATGAAATAAGGGACGGCAAAGAGCGCCGCCAGGGCGAGCGATATCAGCCCAGCAATATAGAGAAGCCCGTTGCTCATCTAACTTTTCAGGATCCCGATAGGCATTTCGGCCTCCCTGCAACATTGCGGGATGGGAACGACTGCAACCCCGCCGGGATGCCCGCGTCAAATATCACGCCGATGACACACCCTTAGGGTGCGCCGCCGTCTTCGACGTATGACCGGCAGGCACTCTAACTTATTCGCGATGCCCTGTCTGGACCACGATGTGCCAGTATTACATGGCCCCGCAACGGAAAAATGGCGCCCGGCCGGGTGACTTGCCGCGCGGGGAGCCGTGCGAATAGGCCTCGGCCGAATGGGGCGAATCGGGCGCCCGAGACCCCATATGACACCCCATATGCCTACCCAAACTGGTGTGGGCGGATCGCGCGCGGCCGTTGCCGCGCCGGGCCCGGTGATATAGTTCGGAAGCATGGCGCAAAACGGAAAACATTTGGCGAACACGGCCCCCGTGGACGACGACGAGCTGCCCTTCGATCTGCCGCAGCGCTCCGAGACGGCGGGGCAGCACGTCCCGATCGAGGCTTCGGAATCGGATGCGCCGCCCTTCGACCTGCCCGAGGCTGCGCCCCGGCCCGCAGTCCGGCCGCGGCCCGCCGATTCCGCTGCGACCGAAAACGCCCCCCCGCGCCCGTCCCTTTCGGCCCGCGCCCTGCAGAGCGCGAATGCCACGTCCCCGGCCGCGCCCTATCTCGAAGGGCTGAACCCGGAGCAACGTGAGGCGGTCGAGGCCCTCGACGGCCCGGTGCTGGTCCTCGCCGGCGCCGGC
>DASRYA010000125.1:0-8298 GCA_035687305.1 Hyphomicrobium sp.
GCCGCCGTGGGCGATGAATGGCGCCGCATCGGCATGGACGACATCATCGACAAGCGCGTCGACCTCGCGGTCGAGGAGGTGCGGCGCGAGACGAGCTGGGCGAACCTGCTGCAGTCGCTCGCCAACCAGCAGAAGGCGCAGGAGCTGGCGACCGCGGTGGCCGAGCGCGTCTATCGCTCCGACGCGATGAAGACCGCCATCGAGCAACTTGCCGCCGGCGTCGGCACGCAAATCGGCAAGCAGATGGAATTCGCCACCGAGGATGCGACCGAGCCCGCGCTCGCCTGCCTCCAGGCGTTCGTCGGTGCCCGCTACGGCGACACCGCGGCCCGCGCCGTGATGGGCGATGCCGGGCGCACCGCCAACATCGATCCCGGAAAGGGTGCCGCGGAAATGTCGGCCGGCGCCGTGCTCCGCGAATCGAGCAGCGGCATTGCCGGCGCCGCCGTCCTGCTGATGCGCCGCCAGCTCGCCAACATGGCCGGGCGCATCGGGCAGCGCATCGTCGGCAGCGTGCTCGCGCGTCTCGTGTCGGTCGTGGCGGGCGGCGTCGGCCTCGTGCTGATCGCCAAGGACATCTGGGACCTGCGCAACGGCGTGCTGCCCATCATCGCCACCGAGATGAAGTCCGCCGAGATCAAGGCCAAGGTCCAGGAGGAGCTGGCGCAGTCCTTCTCCGAGCAGATCGCCGCCCACATCCAGGAGATCGGCGCCTCGACGGCCGACCGCATCATCGAAATCTGGCGCGACTTCCGCAGCGCCCACGCCGAGGCTCTCAGCCTCGCGGAACGCAACGAGCGCTTCCGTACTTTCCTCGATTCCCTGGCGCCTGCCGCGCTCTCCCGCCTCGACGAGGTCGTATCCCTCGTGCTGGGCGCCGAAGGCGAGGCGGGACTGCTGCGCCGTCTCGAGGACGGCACGCTTTCGACCGCCGTTAACACCTTGCCTCTGCCCGCGATGGAGATCGCACGCCAGACCCGCTCCATGGATGCCGGATTGAAATGGGCGGCGCTCGCGGGCGACGACCTGCCGAAGGTTGTCGAGCTGAGCCTCTATCGCCGCGTCCAGCCGGACGATCTGAGCCGTCCGACCCTGCATCGCCTGCTGGCGCTCGACGATCCGCTCGCAACCGTGCGCCTGGCTTCGATAGACCGCAGCGCGCGCGATACGCTCCTCGAGCTGAAAGACGCCGATCTCAAGGGCCTCGCACGCGGCCTCACCGAAGAGGAGCTCTCCAGCCTGTCGCGCTATCTCACCGGCCTGAAGCCCGGCCCGCGCGAGCGCGTATTGCGGGCCGTCGCCGCCGACCCGGCCAAGATCCACGCACTGTCCTCGGAGCGCGTGCGCACGGCCGTCGTCGCAAGTGCCGACCAGTCGGCCGCCGTCGATATGATGCTGCGCTCGGGCGCGATCCTGGATCCGCAGGCCGTCGAGGACGTCCGCCTCGTGTTCGACGGCCGTATCAGTCCCATCTTACTTTGGGAGAAACACCCCGCCATCGTCATTGGCTTCGCGTTCCTGGGGCTCGTCGTGCTTCTGCTGTTGCGGCGCCTGCTGTTCGCCCGGCCGCGCAATCGCGCGCCGGCATGAGCGGCTGACGCACGCCATCCCCAGCAATGTGCGCTGTCGAGTGTCATCCCGAGTTGCCCCTGCTATAAGCCACGGGGGCGCTCGAATCAGGGTCGACCCACGGCGATGGTCCGCACCGGGGCCGCGCATGTCAGAGAGCTGAGGGGGAGTTTAAATATGGGACTGAAAGCGCCAGGCATCCTGACGTTCATGATCTCCGTAATCCTTACGGTAACCGTGCTGATCATTAAGTTTTTCGGCGCCCAGATTCCCTTGATCACAGGCAACGAGTTCTGGGCCCTTCTGCTGGCGCAGATCATACTCGTTCTGGGTTGCATTATGCGCGGTCTTTAGAACGTTTCTCGTTACACAGAATTTATGTGCGTTTCTGTCGCGCGGCACTCAGCGCTCTGGCTTCGGGGTCCGTGATCGACAATCACTTTCGCTATGAAATGGAACCTCCATCAGTTCGATCCATACGCAGATCGCGTGCGTCGCTCTTCGCGCGAGATCCTCGTCGCCGCCGTGTTGACGGTGGCGGCGTTTGCGTTCCTGCTGGCAGCTACGCTGGGTGGGGCCGTGATCAGTGATCCCAAGGTCGGCGTGATCGCCTCCGACCGCATCGTCATAAAGTAGACGCAAGGCATCGACGCGCGGCCCCGCGCGTCGACATTCTAGGCTGCGTCGACACGCTGCGCGCGCACAAGACCGCGCACCGAATTTCCCAAGAACACGGCATCTGCACCATCGAGATCGGCGAGCGTGAGCTGCGCCTCGCGCGCCTTGCCCTCGGCAAGCAGTTCTGCGCGCAGCGTCCCCGGCAACAGGCCAGCCGAAAGCGCGGGCGTAAGAAGCTCTCCATTGCGCTCGATGAAGATCGTCGTACGCGAGCCTTCCGCAAGCTCGCCGTGCTCGTTGAGATAGATCACCTCGTCGGTGCCGATCCGGTCGGCATATTCCTGCCACTCGCGATCGTAGAGCTCGCGTCGCGTCGTCTTGTGGAACAGGAACAGATCGCCGCTGTCGACGCGCGATGAGGAAACCGCAAAGCGCATGACGGCGGAGGGATCAGCCGGTGCGAGCGCCGTCGTCGTAACGGTGATCTCACCATCCTCGCTCAGCAGAAGACGGACCCGCAGACGCTTGTCCGCGCCCGCATCCGCCACGGCCTTGCGCAATTGCGTTTCCGCCGCATCGGCGTCGTAAGCGAACGCGAAATAGCGCGCCGAGTTGGCGAGCCGCGCCATGTGCCGGTCGAACAGCACGAAACCGCCCTGCGCCGGATCGTAGAGTAGCGTCTCGATCAGCTCGAAGCGCTTTACCGGGTCCGTGAGGAACTTCATCTTCAGGAGGCACTCGGCATATTCCTTCGGTCCCTGGGAATCGAAAACGACCCCCGAGCCGATGCCCATCTCACCGTCGGCATTGCGGAAGATCACCGCCGTGCGGATCGCCACGTTGAAGAGCGAGCGACCCTCGGGCGAGATGTAGCCGATGGCCCCGCAATAGACGCCGCGCGGCTCGGTCTCCAATTCCCGGATCAGCTCCATCGCGCGGATCTTCGGCGCGCCGATCACGGAACCCGGCGGGAAGATACCGCGCAAAAGCTCGCCCGTGCCGATATCCTTCAGCAGCGTTGCGCGCACGCCCGACGTCATCTGGTGCAGGGTCTTGTAGGTCTCGACGGTGAAGAGGTCCGTCACTTCCACGCTGCCGACCTCGGCGATGCGCCCGATGTCGTTGCGCATCAGATCGACGATCATCAGGTTCTCGGCGCGCTGCTTCACATCGCCGGCAAGCTGCAGTTTCGCCTGCGCGTCCGCTTCCTCTGTTCCCGCGCGCGGCGCCGTGCCCTTCATCGGCCGCGTGAAGATCGTGCGCCCCTCCTGCTCGATGAACAGTTCCGGTGAAGCCGACAGCACCGTGACCTCTCCGGTATCGACGATGCCGCCGTAGGCCACGCGCTGCTTCTGGCGCAGATCGAGGAAGAACGTGAGCGGCGAGCCTGAAAGCTTGAAGCGCGCCTTGAATGTGAGGTTGAGCTGATAGATGTCGCCCGCGCGGATCTTTTCGATCACCTCGTCGAAGCGCTCGAGATATTGGCTCTCGTTCCACGCCAGCTTCACGTCGGTGAAATGGAACGAGCCCGAGCGCGTATGCGTCGCGAGCCAGTGCTCCACCTCTGCGCTCGTCATCTCCGCAGGCGCCCGATAAAGGCCGATCCAAAGCAGCGGCACGTTGCGCCGCTCCGGCATCAGCGGAGCGAGCTTCGGCTCCAGCACATAGCCGAGCTCATAGGCGAAGAAGCCCGCCGCATGGAGCCCGCTCGCAACCCCCGCCTCGATGCGCGCAAGCGCTGCCGGCACCTCCTCGGGCGTCGAAGCCGAGATGATGTCGAGAGGCTCCGAGAACAGGAGCGAAGGCGCCCCGCTCCCCGAGTTGTTGTCGAGCAAAACGAATGTCTGCGAAAGTGCCGCGGCTTCCTCGGTGGGATGCCCGTGGCCTTCGCGCCCAGGGTGCGCAGTCATTCGCCCTTGTATCCCGCGAGTGAAAAGAACGACACACGCCTGTGTGCATTTGCCCCGGCGGGCAGCACGCGCTCGGCGATTTTTTCGACGCTCGTGAACGCGGCAGCAGCCGGCCCCGCTTCATCGCCCACGCGCACGAGCAGCACCGGCGAAGGCGTTGACGGCGTGAAGGGTCGCGTCATCTCGAAGTGGTCATGCGGCGCACCTTGGCGCCAGGCGAGTATCGGCGTCGGCTCATCCCGCAGATAATAGAGCAATTCTGCCGTGATGGCCCTGTCGTCGCTGAGGAGCGCCGCAAACGGCTTGCCCGCGGCCGCAGCCGCGGCGAGCTCCGCCCGTGTTGCCTCACCCACTTCGCGCCAGCCGAGCGTGCGGGCGAACGGATCGGGCTTGAGCGGCGTCGGCAGGCGGCCCGCGGTCGCGGTGCCGAAGATGAGCAGCGCCAGCACCGCCGCGTGCAGGGCGAACGAGGCTTTCAGCCATCCCCAGTCGCCGTCACGCACCATGGTTGCAACGACCAGCACGCTCGCGGCGACGTAAGCGGGCGCCGCCCAATTGGCGTGGGCGCGCGACAGGAATGCCTGCACGAGGATGACGGCGATGATCGGCAGCGAGAACGCCAGCAGCAGGCGATCGGGATCGCCGATACCCTTTCGCGCGCGCCACGCAATCACCAGCAGCCCGGCGAACAGGATCGGCCCGAACACGCCGAACTGGGCGCCGAAGAATTCCAGCGCCTTGTTGGGATGCAGCAGCGAGCCGCCCCAGTTCGCGTTGTCCGCGGTATGGGAGAAGGTCGCGAAACTGTTGGTGTAGTTCCACACGAGGTTCGGCACGATCATCGAGACGCCGATCGCCAGCGCCAGATAGAGCCGCCAGTCACGCAGCAGGGTTCGCCGCTCGGGCGTGAAATAGAAATAGACGCCAGCGCACACGATGAACCACACCATGGCGTATTTGGCGTTGAGGCCCGCGCCGAACGCAACGCCCAGCAGCACCGCCGGCCAGAGCTTGTCCGTCGTCGGCAGCGCCGTGAAGCCGACGAGCGCCAGCGCCCAGCACAACAACAACGGCACGTCCGTGGAGATGATCCCCGCCGATAGCGAAACACCGGGCAGCGTCGCGAACGCGAGCGCCGACAGCGCACCGATGCGCCGATCGTAAAGCCGGGTCCCGAGCCAGAATACCGCGAGCGCTGTTGCCGTATGCAGAAGCGGCGAGGGCAGGCGCACACACGTCTCGCCGGCTCCGCAGGCGGTCGTGGCGGCGCCGATGATCCAGGCGATGAGCGGCGGCTTCGAGAAATAGCCCAGCGCCGGATCGACGCTCCACGCCCAATACTGCGCCTCATCGAAGAAGAGATCGGTCGCGTTCACGTAGAGCGCGGCAAGACGCAGGCACAGCAGCGCCATGAGCCCTGCGATGAGCAGCATGACCCAGTTGAAATCGCGGCTGCGGTCTGTGTGACCCGTGGCGACTGACATTGCCCACCCTCGAGGAAGTGCAGGGAAACGGCGGCCGGCGGGCTAAAGGCCGCCGCCGGCCCATTTACAGGCTCAAAGCGCCCCCGTGAAGATGCTGCGGCCGTTGCGAGGCCGGTATCTCGCCGCATCGTTGCAACGGTGGGGATATTCGAGCGTCCCGCCGTGGAGGGGGCACGCGATGAGGTTTATCTCAACAACGTTGATTCTGTTGCTTTTGCGTCGCCTGAAAGTGCCTCCGCGCGGAATTTACTAGCTTGGAAGACTTCGCCCAAGACTGGTATCTTTCGGCCCGCCAAGGGGCTATGTGGAGGCGTCGCGGCGAGTCCTGGCGGGATAGGGGCACTTGATGCGCGTCACCGTAGTCATTCCAGCGCTCAACGAGGCGGGCAACATCGGCCGCCTCATTGAGGAGACGTATGCGGCGGTTCCCGCCCAGCGTCTCGCGGAGGTGATCGTCGTCGACGACGCCAGCACCGACGCCACGCCCGCCGAGATCAAGACCCTCATCGCCTCCGGTAAGTTCCGCGGATTGCGCTACCTGCGCCACGCCCAGCGCAGCGGCCAGAGCTGTGCGCTGCGTTCAGGCGTGCTGGCCGCCACGAGCCCCATCATCGCCACTATGGACGGCGACGGGCAGAACGATCCGAAGGATATTCCGCGACTGCTCGATGCCCTTGGCACACCCGGGAGCGAAGGCCCCGCGCTCGTCAATGGCTGGCGCAAGGACCGCAAGGATACCGGCTCGAAGCGTTGGGCATCGCGCGCGGCCAATTGGATCCGCGACGCCGTCCTGAAGGACGATTGCCCCGACACCGGCTGCGGCATCAAAGTCTACTGGCGCGACGTTTTCCTGCGCCTGCCGTTCTTCACCAGCATGCACCGCTACATGCCGGCCCTCTTCCAGACCTACGGCCATAAAGTTGCCTATGTGCCGGTGAACGACCGGCCCAGGCAGGCGGGCGTTTCAAAGTACAACAACCTCAACCGCGCCCTCGTCGGCCTTTACGACCTCGTCGGTGTGAGCTGGCTGCGCAAGCGCACGAAGGTGCCACCCATCGTCGAGCAGCATCCCGAGCCCCAGACGGTGGCGGACATCGCCGCTCGCCTCAAGACCGCGAACGAAGGCGACGGCACCCGCACGGCGTCCGAAAAAAGCTGAACGGCAGTATCAGAGCATCCGCTTCGGAACGGTAACCCATGGATCATCTCCACAGCCTTGTCGCGATGCTCAGCCAATGGTGGGCTTCAACGCCAATAAACGAAAAGATGTGGCTCGGCGTCGGCTTCTTCGCTCAGCTCATGTTCTCCATGCGCTTCATCGTGCAATGGATCGCCAGCGAGCGGGCGCGTCGCTCCATCGTGCCGGAAACCTTCTGGTACTTCAGCCTCGTCGGCGGTGCGATGCTGCTCGCCTACGCCGTCTATCGGCTCGATCCTGTCTTCATGCTGGGACAGGCGATGGGCCTCGTGATCTATGGCCGCAACATCTACTTCATCCGCGCGCATAACAAGAAGGAAGCGGCGGAGGCGGAGGCAGCGGCGGCCCCGGCAGCCGGAGGCACCGCGCCGAGCACGCAGTAGCGGCACTCTTCGCTCCGCTGGCAATCACTGCAGTCCGCGCCCAGCGATCCCCAGCCGCCGCTATGGTACATGCTTTTCCCTGCGCCGCGTTTTGCTCGCCTCTCCATCCATTGCACCGCGCGAGGATGGCCATCCCGAGCACCGTCGCCATCACGGCGACGATGCCATAGCCCGCACCGCATGCCCCGATTGCGCCGGCGGGCCACATCCCCGCCCCGGTCGTCAGACCTTTCACGTCCCTGCCCGACCGGAAGATCGCGCCGGAGTAAGAAACGCCACCCGCCGTTACGGCTTCGATCACGCGGATAAGATTCGGTGCGCGCGGGGCCCCGCGCACCGCGTCCCCATGGCCGGTATTCAACGGGTCGAACAAGGGTGAGAGATTGGCCGCCGACGCCAGCAGAGCGGTGGCACGCGCGGCTAAACGTCAATTCGAGACGAAGGTTGCGGATAGCGCGTACAGCGGGCTTCACAGCCGCGAAAATTATGCTATAAGCCGCAGATCGAAGCCGCTCGGTGACGGGCGGCTTTTCTTGTCGCCGCAGTTATGCGCGGCGGCCGCTCCCCGGATATGCTGGTTTTAGCGCGCACCTGGGAGCACGCGTTGGTGACGCGGGGTGGAGCAGCCCGGTAGCTCGTCAGGCTCATAACCTGAAGGTCGTAGGTTCAAATCCTGCCCCCGCAACCACCTTTATTTGCAGCGCTCTTTCGGCGGCTGTTTCCGCAGAATTCTTGGCCCCTTGCGAGAGTGCAAGGATACCGCCAAGCTCCCCCCTAACTTCGAGACGGTATTCGCCGCCGTCGTTGGGGCTGATGCGGACCTCTTCGATAATACTGCGCAGTAGCTCGATGGCCTCGCGGTCCGTGTCGGAGCGAATCAGGTCGCTCAAGACTTCGACGCGGGCGCGGTAGATAGACGCCAGATTCGGATGCAGAAGCGGCTGCTCATCGCCGCTTAACGCCAACTCGCTTTTAAGTCGGCCCTGCTCTGCCTCCAGCACCTTGAGCTTGGCGTTGATCGCAGTTGCATCGGCGCCATCGAGAATCGCATCGACGAGCCGTTTTATTTGCCGATCCACCCGCTCAAGCTCGCGGCGCATCGCGATCCTGGCCGACGAAGCCTCCGAACGGATGCG
>DASRYA010000126.1:0-13765 GCA_035687305.1 Hyphomicrobium sp.
GATCTCGGTGGTGGAGATGTCGGCATGGCCGAGCAGCATCTGCACCGCGCGCAGGTCCGCCCCCCGGTCCAGGAGGTGGCTGGCGAATGCGTGCCGCAAAACGTGCGGGCTGACCCGCTCCCCGTCGAGGCCCGCCTCCTCTGCGAGCGCCTTGAGATCCTGGCCGAAGCGCTGACGGGTCAGATGGCCCTGCGCGCTCTTCGATGGGAACAGCCATCGGCTCGAGACGCGCCCCTCGCCGCTGATTGCCGCAATGTAGCGGTTGAGAGCGGCCTGCGCGGAGGCGTTGAGCGGCACGAGCCGTTCCCGGCCGCCCTTGCCCTTGATCGTCAGGATGCGGGCGTCCCCCGCGAGCACCGTCCTTGGCAGCGAGACGAGCTCGGAGACGCGCATCCCTGTTGCGTAGAGCATCTCGACGAGGCAATGGAGCCGCAGCGCGCGGATGCGCTCGATGGGCTCCTTCTCCACCGCCGCCGCGCGTTCCGCCGCCGCCGCGATCAGGCGGTCGACCTCCGCCACACTCAGGGTCTTGGGCAGCGCGCGCGCCTTGCGCGGACCCGTCTGGCCGTGGGTCGGGTCGGCATCGGTGAGCCCCTCCGCCACGAGAAACCGATAGAGCTGGCGCACGGCGGAAAGGCCGCGGGCGCGGGAAGCGGCGCTGATCCCCTCGGCGGAGCGGGCCTCGAGCCAATTCGCGATGTCGCGTTCGCATGCGGCCGTCAGCGCGACACCCTGCGCGGCGAGATGCGCGCTGAATTTCTCCAGGTCGCGTCGGTAGGCCTCGATGGTGTTCGACGCTGCCCCGCGCTCGACGCCCAGCATCTCCAGAAACGCCTCGATGTGCCGCTGGCTCGCGCCCATGCCTGCCTCAGCCGAACAGTGAAGTGCCGGTGCTAGTTGATGATCGCACGCGGCCAGGCCGCGAACAGTGCTTCGAAGCCGAGGTTGCGCGCGTCGCCTTCGAGGCCCGCGCGCCGCAGCGCGCGGATCGAATCGCCGAGGGCGATCATATGCGCGCCTTCGGCGCCATTGGGTCCGAGCGTCTTCATCGCGAGCAGCACGGTGCGCGCGAACTCGCGCTTCTTGGCCGCGTCCTGCAATTCGGTCAGCACGCCCGTCTCCGGCAGATGCCCCCCGGCCGGCTGCGGCGTGCGGCTTGCCGCTTCCCACAGCGGGATCGGCACGCTGAAGTTCAATGCGTCGAGCACGGTTGCGAGTCGGTGTAGCAGCGCCGGATCGAAGCGCCCGCGCGATACCAGCTCCTCGACGTGCCGCAGATCCTCTTCGCCGTTGGCCTGCGTGCCTTCGGCGATGTCGATTAGCGCCAGCCAGTGGTAGAGCCCGCCGTTCGCAGCACCGGGCGAGTTCGATCCGAACGATGCCCAGTCGCGCGCCTTACCGTAGCGTTCGGCCGCCAGCGCAACTTCTACGCCCGTTTCCGCATACCAGCCGATCTCCGGCGCCGGAACGATCGCATCGGAGGCGGGCGCCACCATGCGCAGAGCCGTCAGGTAAAAGCCGGCGCGGTGCGCTTCATCGAGAAAGGCACGGATCAGCCGCACCTTTTTCTGCGGCGTATGCTCGTGCGCGGCGGCAACGAAGAGCCCCGCCCGCCGCTGTGGCGTGTCGGTGCCGCCGGCATCGGAGATAACGGCTTCGCCCGGGCCCTGCGCGCGATAGATCTCCGCGAGCTGCTCGGCGGTGATGGCATTGACCTGCACGGCAGCTTCCGCCGCCCGCAGGCGCGTTTCCACTGCAACGCCCCGGTCTAGCGCAAGCGCGGCCAGCAACGCGGGCGCAGCCTGTTTGATGAGACTTGCCGTATCGACCTCGCCGCCCGCAGCCTCGATGAGGCGATAGTCCAGCAGCGAGATGGAAGCACCCGCTGGCGGTTGCGGCTTTAGGCCCATCGCGAGCGCGTCGAGCGCCTGCAGGCCAGGGCTCTCCTTGATGCCCGCTTCCCTCGCCAGCTCGGCCGCAAGCCCGGCGCCCGGCGCATCGCCTGCCACCGCTGCGCAATAGCCCGAGATGAGCGCCGCATCGGACTGCACCGGGCGGGGAAGCTGTGTCGGGGTGCCGCCCGCTTTCAAAGTTTCGCAGCCCTGCTCCTTGGCGCCAAGGCCGATGCTGTTGCGGGCGGCGAGCACCGCAGCGGCCGGATCGCCCGGCGGCATCGTCGAAAGGATGCGCGCGGCATCCTCGAGCAGGCCGGAGCGGTAGAGAATTTCGAGGCGCAGGGCGAGAAACTGCTGATCGCTGCGCGCACCCTGAGGCGCCGTGAGGTTTGCCGTAATCAGCCGCAGCCAGAGCCGATGGAGAGCCGGCGAGTGTGGCGGAATATCGATTTCCGAGATCAGCCGTTCGAGGCTGCGCACGTCGAGGCCTTGCCAGAGCTCATAGGGCAGCCCCGACCCGTCGTCTGCCATGACGGGCGTCAGCTCGCCGCGATCAACGCCCGTGTCGATGCTGCCGAGGGGGCGCACCACGTCATCGCTAGAGGAGGCATCGGGTGGGCGAGTGCTCCCACCGCTTCGCCCATATTCGCGTGTCTGCGCGTCCCGGGCGCTACCGCCGTAAGATCGCTCGCTCGAACGATCGAAGGGGCTCCACTCCTGTGCAAATCCAGGCGCCGCGACAGTATAGCAGGCCAGCACGGCGCTGACCGCTGCAGGGATGGCTTTCAGGGAAAAGCGCTTGCGCATGGCAATGGAAACGTCACTCGGTACGCACCTTCACGCCCGGAACCGGCTTCGTCACCGTGCGTGGCTCGGGTTCGAATTGGGTCGCAAGGATATAGAGTGCGCCGGTGATGATGGCGGCTGTCGTGCCAACGATGAACAGAAACCGGAACAAGCTGGGCATCTGCTATCCCGTCCCCTCCTCTTTGGTCTCTTTGCAAGTTGGCGCCATTATGGCTTGCACTCGATGGTGATCCAAAGTAGGCGGCGCAGGCAATGTGGGCAATTATCGTATTGGCCGCCGGAATATAGGCTGTAGGCGCGAAGTGGCCCCGTCATCGGTCGATTCGCGCGCGACCGGAAGAGAAAGTACGAGAGAAAGTAGATGTCAGAGGCTCAATCGCTCCAGACCGTACGCTCCGCCCTTGGGCAGCGTTCAGTCGTGCTCGTCGGGCTGATGGGCTGCGGCAAGTCTGCGATTGGCCGCCGGCTGGCGGGCCGGCTCGCGCTTCCTTTCGTCGATGCCGACGAGGAAATCGAGAAGGCCGCGGGCAAGAGCATCGAGGACATCTTCGCCGACCACGGCGAACCTTACTTCCGCGAGGGCGAGCGCAAGGTGGTCGCGCGGCTGCTCCGCGCTGGACCCCAGGTGCTGGCGACGGGCGGCGGCGCATTCATGAGCGAGGAAACGCGTGAGGCGATCGCCGAGCGCGGTATATCCATCTGGCTGAAGGCGGAGCTGCCGCTGCTCGTGCGGCGCGTCGGCAAGCGCGGCAATCGCCCGTTGCTCAAGGTGGACGACCCCGAGGTGGTGCTGCGCGATCTCATGGCGAAGCGCTACCCCGTGTATGCCACCGCCGACATCACCGTGGAGAGCCGTGACGTGCCCCACGAAGTCATCGTCGGCGAGATTGTCGATCGCCTTGCCCGCGATCTTTCCCCCGCGCCGGAGGCCACACAATGAACGTCCATGCTGCTTCCGCTGCGCGTGTCCGCACTGTCAATGTGCCCTTGGGAGACCGCGCCTACGATGTGCTGATCGGCCCGGGGCTGCTGCAGCGTGCGGGCGAGATCATCGTCGAGCGGCTTGGCAAGGCGCGCTGCGCCATCGTCACCGACGCGAATGTCGCGAAGCTGCACCTCGACACGATCGCAGCGGCGCTCTCGGCAGACGGCCGCCTCGCCGGTTCGATCACGTTGCCGCCGGGCGAGTCGACCAAGAGCTTCCGCGAGCTTGCGCCGCTGTGCGAGCGCCTGCTGGAATTGGGCATCGAGCGCGGCGATCTCGTCGTCGCGCTGGGCGGCGGCGTGATCGGCGACCTTGCCGGCTTCGCATCGGCGATCCTCCGGCGCGGCGTACGCTTTGTGCAGGTGCCGACCTCGCTTCTCGCCCAGGTGGATTCTTCTGTCGGCGGTAAGACCGGCATCGACACGCCCCAGGGCAAGAACCTCATCGGCGCTTTCCATCAGCCGGGCCTCGTGCTCGCCGATACCGACACGCTCCGCACGCTGCCCTTGCGCGAGCTGCGCGCCGGCTATGCGGAGGTTGCGAAGTACGGCCTGCTCGGTGACGCGCCGTTCTTCGCCTGGCTTGAGAAGAACCATCACGCCGTGTTCGCGCTCGAGGACGAGCCGCTCACTCACGCGGTGGAGACGAGCGTCAAGGCGAAGGCCGGCATCGTCGGCCGCGACGAGACCGAGCAGGGCGAGCGTGCGCTGCTCAACCTCGGCCACACCTTCGGCCACGCATTCGAAGCCTGGTGTGGCTACTCCGATCGCCTGCTGCACGGCGAGGCGATCTCCATCGGCATGGCCATAGCGTTTCGTTTTTCCGCCGCGCGCGGCGATTGCAGTGCCGCCGACGCCGCGCGTGCGGCCGCGCATTTTGCCGCCGTCGGATTGCCCACCCGCATCGATGAAATCCCCGGCGACAAGCCCGGCATCGACGCGATGATGAGGCTGATGGCGCAGGATAAGAAGGTGCGCCAGGGCAAGCTGACCTTCATCCTCGCCCGCGGCATCGGCGAGGCCTACATCGCCCACGACGTGCCGGACGCCGAGGTCCGCGCCTTCCTCGGCGGAGAAATCGCCTAGACCATGATCGCTTCGGACCCTATCCGTCCGAAGCGTGAATCATCGGTTCAAGCAAGACCATGATCGCTTCGGACCCAATCAGTCCGAAGCGTGAATTATCGGTCTAATCAGAAGACTAGAGCCACATCGCGATTCGAAGAAAAGCGATCGTGCTCTAAGCCCGCCACCGGCGCTAACCTTCGACCCCGCGACCTGTGCTATTGATGTCGGCCGGCTCCGGCCGCGTGCACCTGCAACATTCGTGGAGGCGAAGACCTAAAGCCCATGTCGCTCGTTACCGCACTGATCCTGGTGGCGATCGTGCTGCTGATTGCGCTGTCGGCATTCTTCAACGGCAGCGAGACCGCGCTCACCGCCGCATCCCGCGCCCGCATGCATGCGCTGGAGCAGGAGGGGAATGCCAAGGCTGCGCTTGTAAACCGGCTGCTGTCGAGGCCGGAGAAGATGATCGGCACCATCCTCATCGGCAACACGCTGGTGGATGTTCTTGCCTCTGCGCTCGCTTCGGGCGTGGCCGTGCTGCTCGTCGGCGAGGTGGGCGTCGTCTACGCAACGGGCGTGATGACGCTGCTGATCGTCATCTTCGCGGCGGTGCTGCCGAAGACCTACGCGCTCGCCTATTCCGACCGCATGGCGCTGTTCGTTGCACCGATCATGCGCGTGATGACCGTCGTCTTGAACCCCATCAATATCGCGATCGAATACGTCGTGCGCTTCTTCCTGAAGTTGACGCCGACGACGGTTGACGACGAGGCGAACATCCTCGCCGCCCACGAGGAAATCCGCGGCACAATCGAGCTGCAGAAGATCGAAGGTTCGGTGGCGCGCCATGACGCGGACATGCTGGGCGGCGTGCTGGATCTGCGCGATCTGCAGGTGTCGGACATCATGGTGCATCGAACCAAGATGGCGACCATCGATGCCGATGATCCGCCCCAGGAGATCATCGATGAGCTCTTGCGCAGCCAATATACGCGCGTGCCGATCTGGCGCGACGAGGCGGAGAACATCATCGGCATCCTGCACACCAAGGATCTGCTGACAGCGCTCGTCCGTTCCGGTGGCGATTTCTCCAACCTCGACATCATGAGTTTCGCCGGCGAGCCGTGGTTCGTGCCGGATACGACGCCCCTGAAGGACCAGCTCAACCAGTTCCTGAAGCGCAAGGCGCAGATGGCGTTGGTGGTCGATGAATATGGCGAGGTGCAGGGGCTCATCACCCTCGAGGACATCCTCGAGGAAATCGTCGGCCAGATCGCCGACGAGCACGATACGCAGGAAGCGGCGATACGCGTGCAGGCGGATGGCACCGTCAATGTCGACGGTACGGTCACGGTGCGCGACCTCAACCGCCAGATGGGCTGGGATTTGCCGGACGAGGAGGCAACCACCGTTGCCGGCCTCGTCATCCACGAGGCGCAGACCATCCCCGAGCCTGGGCAGGTCTTCACTTTTTACGGCCACCGGTTCGAGATACTGCGCAAAACTCGCAATAAAATCACGGCCCTACGCATCAGCCCGGCGAGCCTCCTCGCCGCCCCGGGGGCGCGCGGACGGGAGGCGACCTGAGCGCGATCTCTCAATCCGAGGCGCTTCCCTGCGTCGGCCATTCTCAGCGGGCGCATATCGGTTTTCTCGATTGCGCCGGTTCGTTCAGATTGGGTTCAGGTGGCGCGGACAATTCTGGCAGCGGATCTCGTCAGGAGGATCCGAATGTGTGCTGAGAGCGCGGAGTGCGCGCAGCGCGCGAGTTTGAAAAGGAGCTATCATGAAGAGAATTCTCCCCCTGGCAGCTGTTGCGGGCGCTCTCGCTTGCCTCGTCGCCGTCGGTAGCGCCCAGGCTGCTCCCGCCTCCGGTAACGTTCTTGGTAAGTTGACGACCGTGGGCGAGAACAGCTCGGCTGTCGAAAAGACCCATTACCGTCATCACCGCCGCTACCATCACCGCAAGTTGTGGAAGAAGCGCTACTACAAGCGTCACCATCATCATCACCGCCACCACCACCACCGTCGCTGGCGCTAATCGCCGGTCGGCATCGCTAGGTAATGGTGTTCGAAGTCTCGCCCTTGCATCCGTGGGGGCGAGACTTTTCTTTTTGGCAGCGGTCTCTTCCGCTTAAGTGGGCTCGCCCGGCGCAACCGCCTTGATCGCAAGGGCGTGGACGCCGCCGCTCAATTCCTCGCGCACCGCATCGTTGACCAGCCGATGACGCTCGATGCGCGATTTGCCGGCGAAGGCTTCCGACACGATGAGAATGCGGAAGTGGCTCTCTCCCGTGCCCGGCGAGGACGCGTGTCCCGCGTGCAGGTGCGACTCATTGACCACATCGAGCCGGGCCGGCCTCAGAGCCACCATCAGCTTCTCGCGCATTCGTGTCTCAAGACTCATTAAGGGGCACCTCGTGCGGCTGTGAAAAAAATAAGTGCATGGCCGATAGCTCAGATCGGCTTGTGTGGGAACCGCGGCCGGCTCATACTTCGCGCCCCATGAAGCTCGACTCCAAATACTTTGACAGCATCCGCGTGGCGTCCAAGCGCGAACGTAGCGCGCCGACGCGCGAGGAGCTTCATCCGCGCTGCCAGTGGAAAGGCTGCCAGGAGGCTGGCGACCACCGCGCGCCCCGTGGGCGCGGCCGTGACGGCCAGTACTACCTGTTCTGCCTGGAGCATGTGCGCCAATACAACGCCACCTATAACTACTTCGATGGCATGAATGACACCGAGGTGCAGGACTTCCAGAAGGACGCGATGACCGGCCACCGGCCGACCTGGAAGGTGGGCGTCAACGCGTCTGCGCCCGGCACGCCGCCGCCGAAAGGCGAGCAAGCCAGCGCTGCCGGTGCCGGCTTCGGTTTCCGCGCGATGGACCCCCACGCGTTCTTCGCCCGCCGCGCCAAGGCCGCCCGCGCCCAGCCCGCAGAAAGCCGCCGGCAACTAAAGCCGCTGGAGAAAAAAAGCCTCCAGACGCTCAATTTTTCCGGCGAAGCAACGCGCGAGGAGATCAAAGCCCGCTTCAAGGAGCTGGTGAAGATTTACCATCCCGATGCGAACGGCGGAGATGCGCGCTCGGGCGACAAGTTGCGGGAGATCATTCAAGCCTATAACTATCTGAAGCAAGCGGGGCTCGTCTGATATTCGGCATTGCCGCTGCGCAATGTCAGTGCGTCCAATTCTCAGCCCGCACCACTCCGAGGACACTGCGAAAATGCGTGCGCAAACCCAGTCGGGTGCCGAAGGCAAGCCGGCAAATCTTCCCGATATGAAGCTTTCGGTGCGCCAGGTTTTTGGCATCGACAGCGATCTCGAGGTGCCGGCCTTTTCGGAAGGCAACGAGCACGTCCCCGATCTCGACCCCGATTATCTCTTCAACCGTGAGGTAACGCTCGCGATCCTCGCCGGCTTCAAGCACAACCGGCGCGTGATGGTGCAGGGCTATCACGGCACCGGCAAATCCACGCACATCGAGCAGGTCGCTGCGCGCCTCAACTGGCCGTGCATCCGCGTCAACCTCGATAGCCACGTGAGCCGCATCGATCTCGTCGGCAAGGACGCGATCGTCCTCAAGGACGGCAAGCAGGTGACCGAGTTCCGCGAGGGCATCCTGCCGTATGCGCTGCAGTCGAACACGGCACTCGTTTTCGACGAGTACGATGCTGGCCGCCCGGACGTGATGTTCGTCATCCAGCGCGTGCTCGAGGTCTCCGGCAAGCTGACGCTGCTCGACCAGTCGAAGGTGATCCGTCCGCATCCGGCTTTCCGGCTGTTCGCGACCACCAACACCATCGGCCTCGGCGACACGAGCGGCCTCTATCACGGCACCCAGCAGATCAACCAGGGTCAGATGGACCGCTGGTCGATCGTCGCGACACTCAACTACCTGCCGCACGACGATGAGGTGAAGATCGTCCTCTCGAAGGTGAAGTCGTTCAACAAGACCGAAGCCAAGCGCAAGGCCGTGTCGAACATGGTTCGCGTCGCCGACTTGACGCGCAACGCGTTCGTCAACGGCGACCTGTCGACGGTGATGAGCCCGCGCACGGTGATCATGTGGGCCGAGAACGCCGACGTATTCGGTGACATCGGCTTCGCGTTCCGCCTCACCTTCCTCAACAAGTGCGACGAGCTCGAGCGTCCGATGGTTGCGGAGTTCTATCAGCGCAGCTTCGGCGAGGAGCTGCCGGAGAGCGCGGCGAATGTCGCGCTGAGCTAGCGAGCGCATGTCGAACGGATCGAAGCGCAAGGAAGCCCCGACGGAGCCGCTCAAGCGGGCCATCGGGCTCGCCGTGCGCGCCATCGCGGGCCACGGCGATATCGAGGTCGGCTTCGCCGCCGGCCCGGCGGAATATTCGCCCAAGCACGTGCAGCTCCCCGAGCCCTCGCGCGTGCCCTCGCAGCGGGAGATCGCGGTCATCCGCGGCTGGGCGGATAGTTTCGCGCTCACCGCCGGCTGCCATGATGCGAAGCTGCACGGCAGGCTCGCGCCGAACTCGGGCCCCGCGCGCCTCGTGTTCGAGGCGGCCGAGCGCGCGCGCGTCGAGGCGCTGGGCGCCAACCGGATGACGGGCATGGCGCGCAATCTCACCGCGCGCATCGAGGACCAGTACGCCCACGGCCGCTACGCGCTCGTGAAGACGAAGGCCGACGCGCCCCTCGAGGACGCCGTCGCGCTGATGATCCGCGAGCGGCTGACGGGCCTGCCGCCTCCGGAGAATGCCAAGGCCGTCGTCGAAGTTTGGCGCGAGGCCATCGAGAAGCGCGGCGCCAAGGTTCTCGCCCGGCTCGAAACGCTCGCCGAGGATCAGGAAAGCTTCGGCCGTCTGATGCGCGATCTGCTGCGCGCGCTCGATCTCACCGAGGAGAGCGTCGACGCCGACCGTGACGAGAACGAGACCGAGGAAGAAACCGACGGCGACGACGCCGAAGGCGAGGCGGACGAGAACGAGGACGGCGACCAGGGCAGCAGCGAGCAGTCGACCGAGGACAGCACCGTCTCCGGCGATCTCAACGAGGTGAACGAGAAGGCGGAAGCCTCCGGTGTCGAGCAGCTCGACAACATGCAGGAAGAGGAAGAGCCCTTCGAGACGCCGGAGCCGTGGCGCCCGAATACGTCCGTGCTGGATGATCCGGAAGCCTTCGGCTACCGCGTCTTTTCGCGCGAGTTCGACGAGGAGATCGGCGCCGAGCAGCTGTCCTCCCCCGAGGAGCTGGAGCGCCTGCGCGCCTACCTCGACCGCGAGCTGCGCACGCTTTCGAGCGCCGTCGCGCGCCTCGCCAATCGCCTGCAGCGCCGCCTGCTCGCCCAGCAGAACCGCGCATGGGATTTCGATCTCGAGGAAGGCACGCTCGATGCGTCCCGCCTGCCGCGCGTCATCATGGATCCGATGCACGCGCTCTCCTTCAAGCGCGAGCGCGACACCGATTTCCGCGACACGGTCGTCACGCTGCTGCTCGACAATTCCGGTTCGATGCGCGGCCGCCCGATCATGGTCGCGGCCTGCTGCGCCGACATCCTCGCGCGCACCCTGGAGCGTTGCGGCGTGAAGGTGGAAATTCTCGGCTTCACCACGCGCGCCTGGAAGGGTGGCCAAGCGCGCGAGGATGTCGGCGCAGCAGGCCGCGACAACGATCTGCGCCACATCGTCTACAAGACCGCGGATGCGCCTTGGCGGCGCGCCAAGCGCTCCCTTGCGCTGATGATGCGCGAGGGGCTGCTGAAGGAGAACATCGACGGCGAGGCGCTCGCCTGGGCGCATCGGCGCCTGCTGGCGCGGCCTGAGCAGCGCCGCATCCTGATGATGATCTCCGACGGCGCGCCGGTCGACGACTCGACCCTTTCCGTCAACACCGGCTGCTATCTGGAGCAGCACCTGCGTCACGTGATCGACGAGATCGAGATGCGCTCGCCCGTCGAGCTGATCGCCATCGGCATCGGCCACGACGTCACGCGCTATTATCGG
The DNA here is from genome assembly GCA_035687305.1 of Hyphomicrobium sp. GTDB lineage: Bacteria > Pseudomonadota > Alphaproteobacteria > Rhizobiales > Hyphomicrobiaceae > Hyphomicrobium_A. The sequence goes on from DASRYA010000126.1 coordinate 10,730, forward strand.
CGCGCCGTGACGATCACCGATCCGACCGAGCTAGCCGGCGCGATGACGGACAAGCTCGTCGAGCTGTTCGAGGAGAAGTCCCGCGAGGCGCGGCCGCGCTTCGGAGGGCGGCGGAGACACCTCAATTGAGCGAGCGGAACTTTTTGCGCGGCCGCCGCGGGCGTCGGCTGCGGTTTCCGATCGGTTTCGCCGTCATTCTCGCCGCCGGCGCAGGCATCGCTCTCGGCGGCAGCAAGCCTTCGACCGAAGATCTCGTCACGGCCCCCATCGCCGTCGATGCAAAACCGATTGCCCATTTCGACCGGCTACATCCGAATGCAACGCGCTTCGGCAAGCTCACCTGGCGCGGCGGCCTGGTACTGACGTCGCCATCGGCCTATTTCGGCGGCTGGTCCGGACTGAGGCTCGACCGCGAGGGCAAAAGCCTCCTCGCCGTATCGGACGCCGGCCTTTGGATGACGGGCCGCCTCACCTACGCAGAATCCGGTGCGCCGTCGGGCATCGCCGACGCACGCATCGGCGCCATCCAGTCGAAGGCGGGCGATCAGCTCTCGCGCCGCGCCGACCGCGACGCCGAAGGCCTGACGCTCATCAGCGGCTCGCCGGAAAGCGGCAGCGTCTACATCTCCTTCGAGCGCAAGCACCGCATCGCCCGCTACGATATCGGGCCGGAAGGTCTGTCGCCCGCGCGCGGCACGGTGACGTTGCCGAAGGCGGCGGGCAAAATGGCGAAGAACGGCGGCTTCGAGGCGATCGCCGTGCTGCGCGGCGAGGGGTGCAACAGCGGCAAGCTCGTGGCCTTCTCCGAGGATCTGCGCGACGGGGACGGCAACTACGTCGGCTGGATCTGGGAAGAGAAAGACCGCCCGCGCGCCCTCTACATGACCAACGACGGCGATTATTCGATCACCGATGCCGCCCCGCTGCCCGACGGCGGGCTCCTGGTGCTGGAACGGCGCTTCCGCTTCAGCGAGGGCGTACGGATGCGCCTCCGGCACATCCGTGCCGATGCGATCCGCCCCGGCGCGATCATCGATGCGGATATCCTTGCCGCCGCCGATGGCCGGGCCGAGGTCGACAATATGGAAGGGCTGGCGGTGCACACGGCGCCCGGCGGCGAGATCGTCGTGACCATGATCTCCGACGACAACTACAACCACGCGCTCCAGCGCACGGTGCTGTTGCAGTTTACGCTGACGGCCGCTGATCTCGCGGCGAAAGGCGGCGGATCGAAAACCGATCAACCGTAACGGCGTCGAGGCGCCGGACGCGCCCGTTGTGTCTGAGGAAAGCTATGGGTCGGCGGGCCGCGGAAGGCACAAAGCGCCGTCCGCTGCCGGCAACGCTCCGGCCCGCGTGTTTGGCGTGAGAAAAGAGACCGAAGCGAAGGTCAGGCAGCCGGAGCGGCGGCCTTCGCGACCTTCTGAATCTCGCGGCGCATCTTCCGGCAGCGCTCGGAAAGATCGTCCTCGGCGGCCTTCAGCAGGAAGGCGTCGAGGCCGCCGCGATGCTCGACCGACTTCAGCGCGTGCGCGGAGACGCGCAGGCGGAAGCGGCGGCCGAGGGCGTCGGAGATCAGCGTCACGTCGCAGAGGTTCGGACGGAACTTCCGCTTGCTCTTGTTTTCGGCGTGGCTCCTCAGCTGCCCGGAAAGGGGCAGCTTACCGGTCAGCTCGCAGCGCCTCGTCATCGTAAAGCTCCTTCGCCACCGCTCGCGTGCGGCGGGCGTCGTACAAGGGATTGGGGAAACGAATAGCCCCTGACGGCCGGGCCGTAGGGGATTTGGCCGCTTCTATGCCCGAGGAGGCCCAGTTTCGTCAAGGTGCCTGGAGAGCGGCAATCGCGCCTTTTTCACCTGCCGGGCATCGGAGCGAAGGACGTGCCCGGGCCACAGATTCGACGTAAAACGGCATTATCGGCGGTAGAGTTAAGTGCGCGTTCGCAGGGCAACGGGGATCATGCATAATCGGGTTTGGCTCGCAGCTGGGCGGTGGCTTGCGCCGTTCGCCGCCGTAGCCTTCGGAGCCCTGCTTCTCGCCGGCGGCGCTGCGGCCCAGCGGGCTCCGGGCCGGCCCCTCCCCGCCAATGTCGATGCCGTTTACCGGATCAGCTTCACCGCCCTCGGCAATATCGGCCACTTCCAGTTCAACTCTCAGGTCAGTGGTGACAGCTATCGCCTCACCGCCAACGCGAAGATCGATACCGCCATCTTCGACTATAAGGGCGACATGAAAAGCGAGGGCGCCATCACGCCCACGGGCATCCAGGCCCAGCCCCGCGACTATACTTTCCACTACCGGCAGAAGACCTTCCTCAAGAAAAAGAAGATCAAAGCGCTGAACATCGCTTTTAACGGCCCGGCCGTGCGGGCGGTGACGCCGCCGGATCCCTTGTCGCCCAAGGCGGTTCCGGTGACCCCCGAGCAGCTCCGGAACGTGCTCGATCCCCTGAGCGGGGTGATGGCGCTCTCCCTTGCCGATATCTCCAAGCCGTGCGAGCAGAAGCTGCCGATCTACGATGGCAAGCAGCGCTTCGATATCGTCTTCAAGCCGCTCCGCCGCGCCGGGGCCGACCACGTCTGCGAGGTCGGCCTTATTCCCGTCTCGGGCCATAAGCCGGGCGAGGGCTCCACCTCGGTGGTCAACGGTAAGATCGAGCTGGTGATGCGGCCGGTCCCCAAGGCCAACGTCGTCATCCCCTATAGTGTCTCGGTCCCGACCATCGTCGGCACGGCCACCCTCACTTCGGAGAGGGTCGACATTACGATGCCCGACAGCCAGCGTATCGCGCTGCGCCGTTAGGCTGTCCTTCACGAAACCTTCGCACGGGCCTTAAGATGGGTAGAAAACACGCTATTTCGCGTGCGCCATCGCTAATCACGCCCTTGATCTCAGCGAACGTCTCTGCGATGCCTTCGCGGACGAGATGAGGAGGCCAGATGGCCAGCGACCTCCAGACCCGTATCCGCCACGTCACGGCGGTGCTCGGTCCCACAAATACCGGTAAGACCCACCTGGCGATCGAGCGCATGATCGG
>DASRYA010000127.1:0-6408 GCA_035687305.1 Hyphomicrobium sp.
ATCATCATCACCACCGCGGACATTACCGCGGCCTCTACTACGGCGGCTTGCCCTACTACTATTACGGTTATGGCGGTTTCGACGACTGCGGCTGGCTGCGTCGGCGCGCCCTCGCGACCGGCAGCCCCTACTGGTGGGACCGCTATTACGCGTGCATTGAAGATTAAGCACCCTCGATCGAGGATGCGCAGGGCCGGGCACATGCCCGGCCCTTTTGCGTTCCCGGTCGAGATGGCAGGATCGACGTATGATGTCCCAAGCGAGTGTCCCCGACGCCTGCGCGATTACGATACGCCGCTGGGCCGAGATCGCGCACCGGGCGCGCCTCGATGAGGAGCTCGACGCCATCTTCTTCGAGGCGAGCGGCACCAAATCGTTCCCCGACGAGACGGCACGCGCCGTATTTCGCGATCGCTGGCTCGGCCGATATCTGAAGCTGCATCCCCGGTGGGCCTATCTCGCCGTTGCGGATGGCGGCGCTGTCGCCGGCTATCTCGTCGGCGCACTGGACGAGGCGAACGGCTTTGAGGATTTCGCGGCAGCGTCCCGGCGGTTTCCCGCCCATCTGCACATCAATCTCGCGCCGCAGTTTCGCAGCCGTGGCATAGGCGCGGCGCTGATCGAAAGGTTTGCCGCCGACGCTGCCGCTGCCGGAGCGCGCGGTGTGCACGTCGTCACATCGGCGGACGCGCGCAACGTTCAGTTCTATGAGCGCGCGGGCTTCTATCCGCGGGCGCGCACCACCGTGAACGGACGCGAACTCGTCTTCCTTGGCCGCGAGCTCTACGGCGGCGATGGTCAGCGCCACTAGAGTGCTTCCGGAAAAGTGGGCACCGGTTTTCCGATAAGAAGCACGGTAGGTAGAGAGTGCTTCCGGAAAAGTGGGCACCGGTTTTCCGATGAGAAGCACGGGCAAAGAAGAGTACTTCCGGAAAAGTGGGCACCGGTTTTCCGATGAGAAGCACGGGGCAATCAAAGAGGCCAGGCGGCGTTGGCCGGAAAGCGTTGCCCAAATGAAAAGCCCGCGAGTCTGACCCGCGGGCTTTATGTTTTGCGTCGGATGCGGCGGTATCTGTCACTCGTCGCGCTTGCAGGGAAATTCGATCTCGCCCGCATAGGGAACGTCTAGCCGGCAGGTTGTGCCGGAGCGGCGCAGCTTGACCGGCCCGTCGCCGCTCTCCAGGCGCTCCATGATGCGCGCCATGATCCGTCCGCGCCTGCGCGGCGCGCCCTCGTCATCTTGCTCGTCTGCGTGCGCGGTAGCGTTCGGCTTGGAGGCCTCGTCCTTCGCGGATTTCGATCTCTCCGTCTCCGTTCCGCTGCGCTTTGAAGCCTCCGGCTTGGAAGTATCGGTCGCGGGTGCTGCGGGCGCCGCGGCACCAGCCTTCGTGTCGGCGCTCCGCTCCGCATCCGGCCCGTTGAGCCGTATCGGATTCTGCGCGCCGTTCTGCTCCGGCTTCGACCCTTCGATGCCCGGCGCCCCGTTATCAGGCTCGGACGCGATGCTCGCCTGCTTTTCGCTTTCAGCGGGCGCGGCGGGTTTCGCGCTCGCCGACGTCTCGCCGTTCGCGCTGCATTTCTGGATATCCGCCGGTGCGCGTTTCCAGGTGTGGGTCTCGCTCAGCCACTTCGTGCCCGCATAGCCCTTCACCCGCAGTTTGTCGGCCGGCAGCAGCGTCAGCTCGACATCGAATTTGGAACCGCGGTCTGGATCGTAGATCCAGCCGTTGTCCCACTTGTTCTTCCCCACCGACGCGACGTTGCCGATGATCTGCTTGCCGCACTGATCCGCATTTCCGGCATCTTTCAGCCACGCGACGTGGCCGCACAGTTTGCCGTTGCAGTCACTGATCTCGATACCGCCACGACCTGTGTGATCGATCCACAGTCCGAGCGGGGATTCTTCGGCACGTGCCGCCACGGTCGACGCCATGGCGAAGGCAACGATGGCGCCGCGCAGTACGTTTGCGTCCTTGTACATAGACACCTCCCAAGGGCTGTAGATCTCAAGTATGGGAATGCACATGGCCGTGCAACCCACGCGTCGAGATGTAGAAATTGTCATGCCGGCGCCGCTGCGCGCCGTTCCCCTTGGAACACGCGCAAGGCAGAGTTGCGGCGGCTTATTTTTTGACGAATACGCTCGCGTTGAGCATCGCCTTCGCGCCCGCATTTACAGGCACGTAGTAACGCACGAAGCTGAGCGCATCGGCGCGGCGGTGTGTCCACGCATAGACGTGCATGGAGCTTTCCTGCAACGTCTGGTCGGGTTTGCGGCCCATGACCCGCGTCAATTCGCCGAGCAGTACGTCGGGCTTCGCCGCCTCGACGTGCAACGTGCACGAGGTTTCCGTTGCCGTCGCGAATGCTGCCTCACGCTTGACGAAATCTGCATCCGGCCGCGCGCGCCTTGCAACGAGGACGAATTCCTCGCCGTGGTCGTGATAGCGCCAGCCGAACAGCTTCTCCGATGGCGTAGCGGGCACATAGGGCGCGAGATCTTTGCCCGTGAGCTGGTCGTATTCGCCAAAGCCGGCGGCCCGCTCGATGCCGTTGAGGTCGGGCAGCTGCTTCAGACAGAAAAAGTCGAACAGACCCATCACGCGCGTCGCCCCCTTCTGCTTGGGGATCGTCTGCGCGTCAGCAGTGCCGGTCGCTACGGCGAAACCGGCGAGCGCGAGCAGTAAGACGGAATGGCGCGCGATAAGCGCGCTGCGCGCTATCGTGCGCGCGCGCCTCAACGGGAGGCGACCGGCGGCGGCGCTGGCGGCCAAGCGGAGGTGTCGGTGGACCAGCGGCCTTCAACGATCATCTTCGCCTGCTCTTCGCAGGTCGGCGGTTTGCGCGGCATGCGCGTCCAGACCTCCGAGGAGCCGAGCATCGGCAACAGGACGTAACCCGTCACCTTGACCTTCGTCGGGCTCAGCACTTCGGCGTAGCCGGAGAAGTTCATCCCATGGTCCGGCACGTACACGTTACCGTCGGCCCAGGTGCCGTCCGGCTGCTTCTTGAACCCCGTCACCACGGTGAGCCCGCACACGAAACGCTTCTGAAGCCGCTGGTCGGGATTGCGGAAATCGCGCAACGGGCCGAGATCGGGGCCGCGCGGCTTCTGCAGCCACGCAACCCGGCCGCAAAGCTCCCGTCCGCAGGCGCGGAATTCGAGGATGACCTCGCCGTGCGAGTCGATCCAGTAGCCCTGAAGCCTGTCGATGCCCTGCGCCGACGCCGGAGCGACGGCAGCGGCAACAAATAGCGCCAGCCAGAGTGTGATGGCCCGCATCCGCGTCGTTTCCCTCTCGCAAATCATTCGCGATCCGTTTGTCACTTTTAGGCACGAACGGGACGCGGCGACAATCTATCCGCGCCGGTAAGGCAGCATTGGGGCTCCGGCTGTGGCCGATGCGACTCCCATTCCGGGAGCCTGCGCGGCGTCCCACGGCGCAAACACGCCGGACCGACGCCGCGGGGTGCCGGAAGATCATTCGCCGAGGGTGAAATTTCCCGTTCCCGCCAGCAGGATAACGATGTTCGCCGCGATGAGCGCGACCGAGAGGAACGCCTGCCAGAAATAGGGCCTGGCGCGCAGCACGCCCGCCGTCGAGGAAAGCTCGCGCATGATCACGTAACCCCCCATGCCGCGCCGGAACCATCCGGTGAGCTGGCCTTCCTGCCCGATGTGCTTGGGCACCCGCTTCCACCCGGCGAACAGATCGCCGATGAAGCCCAGCATGGAGCGGAAATCGGCCGTCAGAAGCCCGGTGCGATCCTGGTAGATCACGTCTTCCCCGGCGATGAAGCCCGGATTTGCGCGGCCGATGGCGCGGCCGGTGAGTTGCGCGGGGCGGCCGATCACCGGCGAGGCGGCGGGATTGGTCATCAGCTCGGCGACGGTCTGGCCGGGAGCGCCGCCCCGCGGATAGCGCACCCCCAGCGTGAGAAGCACGCCAATGCCGAACGCGGCGGGGGCAAGCTGCCATGCGCCCAGCAGCGCCGCGGCGATCGCCAGCAGGACCGGGAACGCGAACACGCCGAGCTCGTAGAAGAACTGCCTCCGCAGGGCGCCGGTGTCGAGGCGCACGCGCTGCGCAGCGGCCTTGAGGTCGTAATCGGGGAAGGGTTGCGCCTTTGCCCGCGCGATCTCGCCGAGATGCGCGATCCGCATGCCGGTGAGCGGATGGGTGGAGTTGAGCTCGATGAGCCGCGCCCAGGGGTTGTGCGCATCGAACAGCATCGCCTCCGATGCGCGCGCGGGATCCTGCATGTCGCTCTCCGCTTCGAGGCCGGAATAGCGCGCGTTCTTCACGTCGATGACGCCCATGTGGCGCGTGCTCTGCAACAGGCTCTGCGCGGCGTCGGTATCCTCCGCCTTGACGATGCCGTAGGCGATCTTCACCAGCGCAGACGCGAGATGGCGCCCTTCGACCCGCTCGGCGGAGAAAGCATCCGCGAGATATTCGCGCGTGCGGCTGAGATAATAGAGAAGATAGATGCCGACGTAATAAAGGACGATCGCTGCAATGCCGACGAGCGCCTGACCGCCCTTGTTCTTGTCGCCGCCGCCGCCGCGGCTCGAGCGCATCGCTGCGGCATAGACCTGATAGAGGATCTGCACCAGCGTGCCTGCGGCCGTCATCACGATGAAATCGCGGTTGACGATGTGCCCCAGCTCATGCGCCACGACGGCGCGCTGCTCGTCCTCGTTCAGAAATTCGAAGATGCCGTCGGTGACGACGATGCGCGCGTTCGAGCGCAGTATGCCATAGGTGAAAGCCGTGGGGTTGCGGTCCGCTATCAGGCCGAGCCTCGGCGCTGTGAAACCGTATTGCGCGGCGACGTCGTGCATCAGCTGGTGCAGGCCCGGATAGCGCGCCTCTACCTCGGCGTCGTCGAGGAACCTCATCTTGTTGAACCAGCGCAGCGACAGGTCGCTGATCCACGGGCTCACGAGCCAGATCACGAGATTGATGATAATCGTGAGCGTGATCGCGAAGCCGAGATTGACGTTATCGGTCACGACGAGCAGCGCGAGGATCACGCCGCACACCATGCCGAACAGAAGTCCGACGGTGACGAACGAGGCAAAGAACAACCGGGCCATCAATTTCCCCCAAGGCAATGTGAAGAGCAGCGGCGAGCCACATAAAAAAAAGCAGTACAAACTAGGACCGTTCACGTTCCCCGCAAAGCAGATCCGCAACGTATGCGCCGATGGCGAGCGAGGAGGTGAGGCCCGGGCTTTCCATGCCATAGAGAGCGACGAGCCGGTCGATGCCGTGCTCGCGCGGACCATGGATGGCGAAGTCGGCGGCGGGCTCACCCTCGCGGTAGATTTTCGGACGCACGCCGACCGTATCGGGGACGAGCTCGCCGGCGGGAAGCCCCGGCCAGTAGCGCCGGATCTCGTCCTCGAAGCGGGCAAGACGCGCGCCGCCCTGATCGTCGAACGCATAATCGACACTCTCGCGCCACTCGATGTCGGGCCCGAAGCGCGCGCGCCCCGCGATGTCGAGGGTGAGGTGCACGCCCAGCCAGGCGCCCGTCGGCATCGGATAGACGAGATGATTGAACGGCGCCCGCCCGCCGAATGCGAAGTAGTGTCCGCGCGCGGGGAAGGTTTGCGGTACGCTGTAGCCGGCCCGCCACGTCATCGTGTTGGCAAGCGCACTGCCGCCCAGTCCCGCCGCCAGGACGAGATTGCGCGCGGTGAGCGTGCCGGCCTCCGGGCCGCTGAGGGTCTCCAACGTGAAAGTTTCGTCCGTCACCTCGACGCGCTTCACCGCGGTGTTGAGCACCACCGCGCCCCCGGCCGCTTCGATGCTTCCTTCCAGCGCCTGCATCAGCCCGTGGCTGTCGATGATGCCGGTGGACGATGAAAGATAGCCCGCAACGCACGCGACCTCCGGCTCGAGCCCTTTGATGTCCGCTGGAGTGAGGCGGCGCATCTCCGGCACGCCGTTGCGCGCAGCGTAGCCGGCAATGGCTTCGAGCCTGTCGATCTCGTCGGCATGGGTTGCAACGAGCAGCTTTCCGCAGCGACGGTGCGCAACGCCGTTCTCCGCACAGAAGCGGTAGAGCATTTCCTTGCCCGCAACGCACAGCCGCGCGCGCATGCTCCCCGGCGGATAGTAGATACCGGCGTGGATGACTTCCGAATTGCGTGAGCTCGTCTCGCTGCCGAGCCGCCGGTGTCGCTCGAGCAGCATCACGTCCTGCCCGGCCCCGGCCAGCGCCCGGGCAATGGCGAGGCCGATCACCCCGCCACCCACCACTGCCGTTTCGATGTCCGCGGCCACGCCCATTCCTCTGCGCCGATATTGTGTTCAGGGGCGGTTTTCCACAGGGGAATCGCCCGCCGACCACCGCTCGAAATAATTCGAATCCTAATTAGGGTTCCGCCGTCGCGCA
>DASRYA010000128.1:0-29692 GCA_035687305.1 Hyphomicrobium sp.
GAGGGCAAGATCATCAAGCGTCTGGGAGCGCTCCCGTGCGCGGCATCGTCCTAGCCGGCGGCCGCGGCACGCGGCTACTACCGGCCACGGGCGTGATCTCCAAGCAGCTCCTGCCCATCTACGACACCCCCATGATCTTCCATCCGGTCGCCCTGCTTATGGCGGCCGGCATCCGCGAGATCATGCTCATATCGACGCCCGAAAGCCTGCCCGCATTCCGGCGGCTGCTGGGCGATGGCTCCCAGTTCGGCATCTCGATGACCTACGCCGAGCAGGCGCAGCCCCGCGGTATCGCCGAGGCACTCATCATCGCAGACGCGTTCACACGCGGCGAGCCGGCAACGCTTGTGCTTGGCGACAACCTCTTCCTGGGCGGGGCCACCGCGAAGCTCATGCGCAACGCATTCGGCCGCGTATCGGGTGCCACCGTCTTCGCCACCCCTGTCGACAACCCGCAGGCCTTCGGCATCGTGTCGCTGGACGAAAATGGCATCGCCTCCGCTATCGAGGAAAAGCCCCGCGAACCGCAGTCGAACTATGCCGTGACCGGGCTTTACATCTATGACGGCCTCGCCGCCGACATCGCCGCTGCCGTGCAGCCCTCCGCGCGCGGTGAAATCGAGATCACCGACGTCAACCGTGCCTACCTGAAACGCGGCAACCTCTTCGCGGAGATCCTGCCGCCCGGAGAGACGTGGTTCGATACCGGCACGCCGGATTCGCTGCTTGAGGCCGCGCAACGCGTACGCCGGCTCGAGCAGGAAAGCGGGCGCAAGATCGGCTGCCTCGAGGACATCGCCTTCGCTGCCCGCTGGATCGATGCGGATGGCGTACGCGCCGCCGCGCAGCGCTGGTCCGGCAGCACCTATGCCCGTTATTTGGAAGCCCTCGCCGCGCACGCCCCGGTGCTCGAGCAGTCCTGACGCGCGTCTCCGCCATTGACGCGACTGGCAACCGTCTCAGCATTTGAGCGGCGCCGCGCGCTCGCGCCTATCGCCCCGTTCTGCTAGGACGGTCAGCCTCCCGTCTGAAAAAGGGATGCCGCGTGCTGCGCCGTTTTATCGATCTCTGGTTGTCCCGCAACGCCGAGCCCCGAGCCGATGCCCTCGCGGCCGTCGCCCATTTGCAGCCGATGGTGGTCGTCACCGGCGGATCGCGCGGGATTGGCCTTGCGATCGCGCGGCGCTTCGCCCGCGCCGGCCACCCCGTCGCCATCATCGCACGGGGGGCTGCGGCGCTCGACGCCGCCGCTGCGGCGATAGCCGATAAGTATAACGTTAAGACCGTCGCACTCGCCCTCGACGTCGCCGACAGGGATGCGGCGCAACGCATCGATGCCGCACTTGCCGCCGAAGGCTTTTATCTCGACGTGCTCGTGAACTGCGCCGGCGTCGGGCTCGCCGGCCCTTTCGTCAGCCATCCCGAAACGGCCATCGACACGTTGCTCGACGTCAATGCGGCGGCGCTCACCCGGCTCACCCGCCACGCATTGCCACGGATGCTGGCGCGGGGCCGCGGGGGGATACTCAATGTCGCATCCCTCGGCGGTCTGGTGCCCGGACCGAACCAGGCCGCCTACTACGCCAGCAAGGCTTACGTCGTTTCGCTGACGCGGGCCATCGCCACCGAGAACGCCGGTCGCGGCGTTCGCATCATGGCGCTTGCGCCAGGACCGGTAGACACTGGCTTCCATCAGGCCATGGGCGCGGAGCTTTCATTTTATCGCCAGCTTCTGCTCGCCCTCAGCGCCGATCAGACCGCGCGCGCCGCCTACCGCGCCTACGTGCTCGGGTGGCGGCTCTTTGTCCCAGGCCTTACCGGCAAGTTGCTGCAAGTCGCGCTTTGGATCATTCCGCCCGCCCTCCTGCTGCCGTTGATCGGCTGGCTCTTGCGACGACGGGAGGAACGCCCCTGGATCGACACGCCGGATGAGGAAACGTGAGCGCTTCCGCACGGGCTTCGGCGAAGTCCATTTGCTTTGTCGAAAGACATTTCAGTTTTAGTGTCGATGGGCGCCGGGAACTGGGTATTGCGTATCACGGCGCAGTCGGCGCGGGCAGCGTGCCGGCGAGTCTACTAAACTCGCTCTGCGTATGCTCCCGCGTCGACTCGTCTCTTCCGAATTCTCTCAATCCCCCTTCGGCCGGTATTGAAACCGAAGCAGCGCGCACAGCCGCGCACGCCTCGCGTTTTGCACAAACTTAGCATTTTTCACCAAATTTTCCGCGTCCCTGGACAGGCGTTGACCGACGCCCTAAAGGCGGGTTTGCACTCTCCTCAGGGGATGAAATGCCCAATCGGAATAAAACTTTGACCGATGCCGTCGACCTCGATTTGGCACCCATCGGCAACGGGCGCATCGCCGCGCTCGTCAACACCAACGCGCGCATCGTCTGGTGGTGTTTCCCGCGTCTCGACGGCGATCCCGTATTCTCCCGTCTGCTCGCCGGCGACGAGGAGAAGGGCTTTTGCGACGTCGTGCTGCACGGACAGGTTTCTTCCCGCGCGCAGTACGTGCGCAACACGGCGGTGGTCGAGACGGTGCTGGAGGATGCCGCCGGCAACGCCGTGCGCATCACCGATTTCGCGCCCCGGTTCATGCTCTACGAGCGCGCGTTCCATCCCGCGCAGATCGTCCGCCGCATCGAGCCCATCAAGGGTCTGCCGCGCATCTCCATTCGCATACGCCCGACCTTCGGCTACGGCCGCAAGGCAGAAATCGCCGCGATAGGCTCCAACCACATCCGCTACAACGGCGGCACCCATGCTCTGCGCGTCACCACCGACGCGCCCCTCTCCTACATCGCCCATGAAACGCCATTCGCGCTCACCCATCCGGTGTCGCTCATTCTCGGGCCGGACGAGCCGCTCGATGCCGCCGTCGATACCACGGCCCGCGAGTTTTTGGAGCGCACGCGAAGCTACTGGCTTGGCTGGGTGCGCGGTCTCGGCATCCCGCTCGACTGGCAGGGAGCCATCATCCGCGCCGCTATCACGCTGAAGCTATGCAGCTTCGAAGAAACCGGCGCCATCATCGCCGCCCATACGACTTCGATCCCCGAAGCGCCGAACACGCCCCGTACGTGGGATTATCGTTTCTGCTGGCTGCGTGACGCCGCCTTCGTCATCAACGCGCTGAACCGGCTCGGCGCGACGCAGACGATGGAAGGGTATCTCAACTACATCACCACCATTGCGGTCGACGTCGAGCCGCCGCTGCAGCCCGTCTACGGCATCATTCCCAACCAGCCGCTCGATGAGCGCATCGCCGCCGACCTCGCCGGCTATCGCGGCATGGGGCCAGTCCGCGTCGGGAACCAGGCCGTCGAGCAGACGCAGCACGACGCCTATGGCAGCGTGATCCTCGGCGCATCGCATATGTTCATCGACGAGCGCCTGCCGGGCATGGGCGATGCCAGCCTCTTCCGCCGTCTCGAGCCGCTCGGCCATCAGGCGCGGCGCCTCTATCTCGAGCCCGACGCCGGTCCGTGGGAATACCGCGGCCGCAAGCGCATCCACACCCATTCCGCAACCATGTGCTGGGTTGCATGTGACCGGCTTGCCCGCCTCGCCGGATTGCTCTCCCTCGATGATCGCGCGGGCTATTGGCGCGAGACCGCCGACAAGCTCCGCACCGACATTCTCGAGCGTGCGTGGAGCGCGAAGTGGGGTGCATTCGCCGGCGCCCTCGACCACGACGACCTCGACGCCAGCGCTCTGCTCATTGCCGACCTCGGCCTCGTGCGTCCCGACGACGAACGCTACCGGCGCACGGTGGAGGTGATCGGCCGCGAGCTCAGCCGCAATGGTTACATGATGCGCTATATCGCCGAGGACGACTTCGGCGAGCCTGAGACGTCGTTCCTCGTTTGCCAGCTCTGGTACGCCGATGCGCTGACCTCTATCGGCGAGAAGGCCAAGGCGCGCGATATCTTCACCGACGTCCTCTCGCGCGCGAATTCCTTCGGCGTCCTCAGCGAGGATATTCACCCGGCAACCGGCGAGCTATGGGGCAACATTCCGCAGACGTACTGCATGGCAGGCATCATTAACACGGGCATGAAACTGTCGCGGGGCTGGGAGGAGGCCTGGGCAGCGCGGTGAGCGGATTTGCTCAGATGGAACCATAACGTTCACCAATTGGTTGTCTGCTAGGGGAATTCACTCTCGCTATCAACGGGAGAACTATGAGCCGGATCGTTCTGGTGTCGAACCGCGTCGCCGACATCTCGAAGGCCTCGCAGGCCGGCGGGATGGCCGTTGCGCTCGCCGATACGCTGCGCAGCCGCGAAGGCCTTTGGCTTGGGTGGAACGGCCGCACAGGCGACCGCAACGACGAGCAGCGCACCACGCCCGATATAACGCAGCTCGACGGCACGACGATCGCCACGCTGCCCCTCAGCACACGCGAGCACGAGGGTTACTACACCGGCTACTCGAACAACGTGCTCTGGCCCGTGTTCCACGCACGGCTGGACATCGCCAAGTTCGACGCCGGCTATTACGAGCGCTACCTGGCCGTGAACCGCCGCTTTGCGCGCGCGCTATATCCGCTGCTGAAGCCAGACGACACCATCTGGGTGCACGACTATCACATGATACCGCTCGCCATGGAGTTGCGCGCCCTCGGCGTGACGAACCCCATCGGCTTCTTCCTGCACATTCCCGTACCGCCCGCGCAGATGTTCCTCGCCATACCGGAGCACCGCGAGCTGGCGCGCGGCCTCGCCTCCTACGATCTCATCGGCCTGCAAACTAAAGTCGACGTCGGCAATCTCATCGACTATCTGCAGGACGGCGTGTTCGGCCGCATCCTCCAGGATGGCCGCATACGCGCCTTCGACCGCGAGCTGTCGATCGCGAGCTTCCCCGTCGGCATCGACGTCGAAGCATTCGTCGGCGCCCGCACGCGCCGCACCCGCGAGCCCGTCACGAACGCCACGCGGATATTGGGCGTCGACCGCCTCGATTATACGAAGGGCCTTCCGCAGAAGTTCCGCGCCTTCGGACGCTTCCTCGAAAAGTATCCGCAATACCGGCGTCGCGTGATTCTCTCGCAGATCGCGCCGCCGACGCGAGAGACGATGCGGGCCTATACGGAAATCCGCCACGAGCTTGAGACGCTTTCGGGCCGCATCAACGGCCGTTACGGCGAGCTCGACTGGGTGCCGATCCACTATATCCATCGCGCCGCGCCCCGCAGGATGCTGGTCGACGTCTATCGATCCTCGCGGGTCGGTTTCGTCACCCCACTGCGCGACGGCATGAATCTCGTCGCCAAGGAATACGTTGCGGCCCAGGATCCTGCGGACCCCGGCGTGCTCATCCTGTCGCGCTTCGCAGGCGCGGCAGAGCAGATGAAAGACGCGCTGATCGTCAATCCCTACGACGTCGAGGAGATGGCCGACGCCGTCAAGACCGCGCTCGATATGGATCTCGACGAACGCCAGGCTCGCCATGAAGCCTTGCTCGCAGGTGTTAAGCAGCAGGACACTTTCTCGTGGTGCCGTTCCTTCTTGCAGGCGCTCGAGCATGTCGGCCGCCGCCGCAAGCTGGGCATTCCAGCCTCGCCGTCGGAGGCGGCGCGTAAGGCGCTCCAGGAAATCGAGCTGGCACGCGTTTCTCCACGTGGGCAGCCGAACTGACACCGTACGTTGCGCATTGAGGGTACGCTATGAAGGCTATGTCCATCGGCGGCGCCATGGTCGATACGATCGCAATCATCGAGAGCGACCGTATCGAGCGCATGTCGATGCTCAACGCCGAAACGTCTTTTCTGCTGCTTGAAGAGGGACGCAAAACCGAAGCGCTCGACGTCTCGACTCACTGCGGCGGAGGCGCGGTCAACACCGCCGTGGCCCTCGCGCGGCTGGGGTTCGACGTATCGGCCCTCGTGAAGCTCGGACGCGATGCGCGCGCGGAGTTTCTTCTGGCCCGCCTCGGCGACGAAGGCGTTTCGACACGCTGGGTCATCCGTGACGCCGCTGCCCCGACGGGCGCTTCGGTTATCGTATCCTCCCATGATCGCAACGCGGCCGTGTTCACGTTTCGCGGCGCCAATACGCTACTCTCGCCCGCCGACCTCACCGATGCGGCCTTCGCCGCCGATCTCGTCTACGTGTCGAGCCTTTCGAACAGATCGGCCGACTGCTTTCCCACCATCATCGACAAGGCGAAGGCCGCCGGCGCGCTCGTCGCCGTCAACGCCGGCGTGCGCCAGCTTTCCGTCCGCGGGGGCGCTTTTCTCGATAGTCTCGCCAAGGTCGACATCCTCGCCATCAACCGTCCCGAGGCCGAAGCGCTCGTGCCGGGGCTCGTTGCCCGTTTCGGCGAAGGCGGCGCAACGCTCGCACTCGACGCAGGCGAGCAGCCGCCGCCGCTCCTCGCCCGCGGCCTCGTCGGCGGCGGCTATGAAATGAGCCTGCCCGCTTTTCTCCATGCCGTGCGTGGCCTCGGCACCAAGTACGTCATGCTCACCGATGGCCACGGCGGCGCATTCGTGTGCGCGAACGAGAGCGTTCTTTTCTGCCCTGCGGTGGATGCAACGGTCGCCAGCACCACCGGAGCCGGCGATGCCATGGCGGCGACATTCGCGGCCTATATTGCGCTCGGGCGCCCCGGCGACGTTGCGCTGCGGGCCGCCACCATCAACGCCGCCAGCGTCGTCGCCTATATAGATACTCAAAGCGGGCTATTGCGTCGCGAGGCCCTCGAAGGGCGTCTCGCCGCCCGCTCCGACCTTCACGTACGCAAGTGGAAACTATGAGCTCACCCCAAACCGCACAAAAGCCGTCGAACAGCGATCCGGCAACCGGCGACGACGGAAGCGTGCAAGCGGGCGCCGAAGCGGCACGCAGCCGGAACGGCGTGCGCCCGGCCCAGCTTCTCTCCGTCGACGTCCACGAATACGCTCTCTACCTCGACTGCGACGGCACTCTGCTCGACATCGCCCCGACACCGAACGAGGTCCGCGTCCCCCCCGGCCTCGTTTCCCTGCTGGAGCGCATCTCCGCCGGCCTCGACGGCGCGCTTGCGATCGTCACTGGGCGGCAGCTTGCCGAGATCGACACGCTCCTCGCTCCGGCGAGGTTCGTCGGCGCGGGCGTGCACGGCGGCGAGCTGCGCAATTTTGCGGGCGGCACCATTGCCCGCGTGGCGAGCGCGCTTCCCCCCTCGCTCCTGGATGCCGTTATCCATCGCACGCAGAAGTTGCCCGGCATCATCGCCGAGCCGAAGGGACCCGGTCTCGCCGTGCACTACCGCCAGGCGGAGCATCTGAAAGATTCGCTGGAAGCCGAGCTTCGCGCCGTGCTCTCGCAATACGGCGACGAGCTCGTTCTCTCCCACGGACGAAAGCTGTTCGAGATTATCCCCGCCGGTCATTCCAAGGGCACCGCGCTCGAAACCATCGCCGAGCTGCCGATCTTCGCCGGCCGGCGGCCGATCATGATTGGCGACGATATCGGCGACCTGCCCGCATTCGCCGCCGCCCACCGCCTTGGCGGTACGGCCATGCGCGTTGCCGGCGAGCAATTTGGACGCGTCGATGTGGATTTCCTCGGTCCGTCCCACGTCATCGGCTGGCTTCGGGAATTTGCCGACCGGCTGGAATCGCCAAGGTGAAATTGCACCGATGACGGACACGGGAAAATTGCACCGTGATGCTCTTCACCTTGGTGCTTTTTAGCGCGGCGCTGGCGGACAGCCGGTCTCCGCGCCATCTTCACTCCGCGCAGCCTTTGCCAAGCTGCGATATTCGCACCGCAACCGCTCGATCTCGGTTTCCTCCAGCTCTTCCAGATCGAGCAACCGGTTCTCCGCCCCTTCGATAGAGCGGATCAACTCGTCGAGCTTCACCTGGATTGCATCCGAATCTCGATTCTGGGACGCCTGGATGGCGAACACCATCAGGAATGTGACGATCGTCGTGCCCGTATTGATGACGAGCTGCCACGTATCGGAATAACCGAACAAAGGTCCCGATACGGCCCACACGAGCACGACGGCAACCGCCAGAACGAACGCATAGGGCGTGCCCGCCGCATGGGACGCGGCGCGGGCAAACCTCGTAAACAATGAAGGATCTTTACCGCTCAGATATGCCATCGCGAGCATAAACGCCGCGCTTATGCGCGCGGTTCCTGCGTTAGGAACCCTTTGCTCGCGCGGCGGGTTTACTACGCGGCGCAAGGCACCGCATCCATTCTACTGTCTATTGCCATCCTAAGCGCCGCCAACAGAGGGGACTGCGCGTTAGCGGCCAAAGCGATGAGCGTAATGACAGCAGAAGACCGTCCCGTTCTCAGTGCGCACGGCGCCAAACGGCTGCCGAGCGTCGAGGTGGATTGCTACAACCTCACGATCAAGGACGAGGAGGGCTTCATCGGCGACCGCGCCAGCCGCGGCGCATTCCACGCCATCCTCGAGAAATGGCGCGAGCCCCTGCGTGAGCTTGGTGCCGATCCCCTCGGCGACAAGGCATCCGAGCAGCTCTCCAAAAAGCAGCTCGACAAGCTTCTTGCCGAAGGCCATCCGGAGGCGGGCGGTATCGTCCACAGCGCCATCGAAGAGTTTGCCCAGGCCATCGTCGGCGTCATCAAGCGCTTCCTCAAAACTGCAAACTGGCGCGATACGCAGGCGATCGTCTTCGGCGGCGGCATGCGCGGCAGCCGCGTCGGTGAGCTTGCGATTGGCCGGGCGGAGGTGCTGCTCAAGGCCGCCGGCTTCGAGCTGGAGCTCGAGCTCATCGAGCACCATCCCGATGAGGCCGGTCTCATTGGCACCGCGCACCTCATGCCCTCCTGGATCCTCGAAGGCTTCGACGGCATCCTCTCCGTCGACATCGGCGGCACGAACATCCGCGCCGGCATCCTCGAGATGCGCCTCAAGAAGGCCAAGGATCTCTCGAAGACCAGCGTCTTCGCCTCCGAGGTATGGCGCCACGGCGATGAAAAGATGAAGCGCGACGAGGCCGTCGCCCACCTCATCGAAATGTTGCAAGACCACATCGCGATTGCGGAAAAGAAAGACCTGAAACTGGCGCCCGTCATTGGCATCGGCTGCCCCGGCCGCATCCGCGAGGATGGCTCCATCGAGGCCGGTGCTCAGAACCTGCCCGGCAACTGGGAAAGCAGCCGCTTCAATCTCGCCGATTGCATCCGCGCGGACATCCCGCGGATCGGTGGACACGAAACCCACATCGTCATCCACAACGATGCCGTCGTGCAGGGCCTCAGCGCGTTGCCCATCATGCAGAAATACGACCGCTGGGGCGTGCTGACCATCGGCACCGGCCTCGGCAACGCTCGCTTCACGAGCCGGCGCAAGCAATCCGATTGAAGGCGCCGCCGGATACAACCGGACAAGTTTCTGTCACATTCCATTCCCGCTTCGTCGTCGGCGCCACGCACAGGTGTCGTCATGGCGCAGCCGCGAATGGAATAGTCGACGGCGCGCATAACCTCCGATAAAACCCCTGCCTCGAAGCAAAACCGGCGCGCAGCTCGAACCGCAGCGTGTCCGATCCTCTCCCCGCGCCTTCAGGACACATCCATGATCAAGCGCTTCCTCATCGCTTTCATCATTCTTGCTGTCCTGATCGGCGGCCTTGGCTACTTCCAGCTCGTCTTCAAGCCGAAGATGATCAAGGAGTTCCTCGCCTCGCAAACGCCGCCGCCGGCAACCATCACCGCCGAGGCAGCCAAGACCGAAGCCTGGGTGGAACGCCTGCCTGCCATCGGCACGCTCATCGCGTCCCAGGGCGTGGAGATTGCGGCCCAGGTCGCCGGCATCGTCACGGAGTTGCACTTCGAAAGCGACCAGACCGTCGCCGCCGGTGCCAATCTCGTGCAGCTCGATATATCGGTCGAGCAGGCCGACCTCGCGAGCGCCGAAGCGATCCTGCGCGAGGCCGAGCTGTCGTTCAAACGCCAGTCCGACCTGCTGACGAAATCCGTGGCATCCGAGGCCAACGTCGATACCGCGCGCGCTAAGCGCGACAGCGCGGTCGCAACGCTCAACCGCATCAAGGCGCTCATCGCCCAGAAGACGATCATCGCGCCGTTTGCGGGACGCCTCGGCATCCGCCACGTCGAACTTGGGCAATATATCTCGCCGGGCCTTGCGATGGTGTCCCTGCAGGCGCTCGATCCCATCTGGGTCGATTTCCCGATGCCGGAGCAGAACGTCGGCAAGCTGCACGTCGGCCAGACGATCGAGCTTACGGTGGACGCCTTCCCCGGCAAGGTCTTCACCGGCACCGTCGCATCGCTGGATGCACGCGTATCCCGCGAGACGCGCACGCTCCTCGTCCGCGGCACGCTCCCGAACACCGACAACACGCTGCTTCCCGGCATGTTTGCGAACGTCGCGGTCCTTGCCGGTGAGCCGGCCAACGTCGTCACCGTGCCCCGCACCGCCGTGACCTTCAGCCTCTATGGCGACAGCGTCTACGTGCTCAAGCCCCTCGAAGGCCAGCCCGCGCCGGCAAAGCCGGAGGACACCGTATTCGCCGCCGAGCGCCGCTTCATCAAGACCGGACAGGCGCGCCAGGAGCGCGTCGTCATCACCTCGGGCCTCACCGCCGGCGAGCAGGTGGTAACGACGGGCCAGGTGAAGCTCACCAACGGCAGCCACGTCAAAGTCGACAATTCGCAAGCCCTGGTCCCACCGGCCGAGCGGCCTTACCAGTAAAGGCTCCCCATGTCGTTCACCGACATCTTCATCCGCCGTCCGGTTCTCGCGTCCGTCGTCAGCCTCCTCATCCTGCTGATCGGATTGAGCGCGGCCTTCAACTTGCAGGTTCGCCAGTATCCCGAGCTGTCGAACACGACGATCACGATCACGACCGCCTATCCCGGCGCGAATGCCGACGTGATCAAAGGCTTCATTACCATCCCGATCCAGCAGGCGGTTGCCAGCGCCGAGGGCATCGATACGCTGAGCTCCACCTCGCGCCAGAACGTCAGCACGGTCACGCTCAACCTGCACCTCAACGCCGACCCGGACCGCGCTGTCACGGACGTGCTCTCCAAGGTCAATCAGGTGCGCAGCGTGCTGCCGCCTGAAGCGATGGACCCTGTCGTCATAAAGCAGACGGGCGAGTCGACGGCGCTGATGTACCTGTCGTTCAACAGCGACGCGCTGACATCCTCGCAGATCACCGATTATCTGACCCGCGTCGTCCAGCCCAAGCTGCAGACCGTCGACGGCGTTGCCAACGCGCAGATCCTCGGCGGCCAGACCTTCGCCATGCGCATCTGGCTCAACCCGGAAAAGATGGCCGCCCTCGGCGTGACGCCTCTACAGGTGCGCACCGCACTGGCCGCCAACAACTTCACCACCGCCGCCGGCCAGATCAAAGGCGACTTCGTCGAAACGACCATCAACGCCGAAACCTCCCTCGCCAGCGCCGACGCCTTCGGCCAGCTCGTCGTCGCCGCGCGGGGCGACGCACTCGTGCGCCTCAACGACATTGCGGAAATCGCCCTTGGCGCCGAGGACGTGAACTCCACCTCCTCATTCGACGGCCTGAAGGCGGTGTTCATCGGCATCTTCTCGACCCCCACGGCCAATCCGCTCACCGTGATCGCCGACGTCCGCAAGACCTTCCCCTCCATCGAAGCCGAGTTGCCACCCGGCATATCGGCGGCGATCGCCTATGACTCGACGAAGTTCATCGACGCTTCCATCGCCGAGGTTCGCAAGACGCTGATCGAGGCCGCCGTCATCGTGATCGTCGTCATCTTCCTGTTCCTCGGCAGCCTGCGCTCCACCCTCATTCCCATCGTCACCATCCCGCTATCGCTGATCGGCGTGATGTTCGCGCTCCTCGCCCTCGGCTACTCGCTGAACCTCCTGACGCTGCTCGCCCTGGTGCTCGCCATCGGCCTCGTCGTCGACGATGCCATCGTCGTCGTCGAGAACATCCACCGGCACATCGAGGAAGGCCTGTCGCCGTTCGACGCTGCGATCGTCGGCGCGCGCGAGATCGCGGTACCGGTCATCTCCATGACCATCACGCTCGCGGCCGTGTACGCGCCCATCGGCTTCGTCTCGGGCCTCACCGGCTCGCTGTTCCGCGAGTTCGCCTTCACGCTCGCCGGCGCGGTGATCGTCTCGGGCGTCATCGCCCTGACGCTGTCGCCGATGATGTGCTCGAAACTCTTGACGTCCGAGCTTTCTTCCGGCGGCTTCGTCAAATTCCTCGACCGCACCTTCGAACGCCTCAAGCATCGCTACCAGCGCCGTCTCACGCGCACGCTCAACTATCGTCCCGTGACGCTGCTGGTGCTCGTCGGGGTCATCGTCGCCACGGGTCTCATGTACGCGACGGCGCAACAGGAGCTGGCGCCCGAGGAAGACCAGGGCATCCTGTTCAATCTCGTCAAGACGCCCCCGGCGACGAACATCGACTACACCGAGCAGGTCACCGATCACCTCTACGAGACGTTCAAGACCGTACCCGAGAAGCAGAACGTCTTTTCGATCAACGGCATGGGCGGAGACGTGCACCAGGCGTTCTCCGGCATCCTCTTTACACCGTGGGAAGAGCGCACGCGCACCCAGGCGCAGATCCTGCAGGATCTTCAGCCCAAGGTGAACGGCATCGCAGGCGCCCAGATCCTCACCTTCGGCGAGCCTTCGCTGCCGGGGTCCACGGGCGGCCCGCCGATCCAGTTCGTCATCACGACCACGTCGGACTATGAGCAGCTCGCCCAGGTGCTGGAGAAGATGCAGAAGGAGGCGCTGCAAAGCGGTCTCTTCATTTTTGCCGACGGCGACCTGAAGTTCGACACGCCCCAGCTCGAGGTGAAGATCGACCACGCCAAGGCCAACAGCCTCGGCATCACCATGCAGGACATCGGCGCCTCGCTGGCGACGCTGCTCGGCGGCAACTACGTCAACCGATTCAATCTCTACGGCCGCAGCTATCAGGTGATTCCGCAGGTCCCCCGCGATTTCCGCCTGCAACCGGACTGGATCAAGCGCTACGAGATCAAGACCACCTCCGGCGCGATGGTGCCGCTCTCGACCGTCGTCGACGTGCGCGAGAGCGTGCAGCCGAACGCGCTGACGAGCTTCCAGCAGCTCAACTCGGCGACGTTGCAGGGCGTGCCGTTCCCCGGCCGCACCGTCGGCGAGGTGATCGACTTCTTGAAGGCAAAATCGAAGGAGATCTTCCCTGAGTCCTTCTCCTACGACTTCCAGGGCGAGAGCCGCCAGTATGAGCAGGAAGGCAACCGCCTCGTCGTCACCTTCATCTTTGCGCTGATCGTGATCTACCTCGTGCTCGCCGCACAGTATGAAAGCTTCCGCGACCCGCTCATCATTCTCATCGCGCTACCCACCTCGATCTTCGGTGCGCTGCTGCCGCTGACACTCGGCCTCGCGACCGTCAACATCTACACGCAGATCGGACTGGTGACGCTCATCGGCCTCATTTCGAAGCACGGCATCCTGATGGTCGATTACGCCAACCACCTGCAGGAGACCCAGGGCATGGGGCGGCGCGAGGCGATCGAGGAAGCCGCCGCTATCCGCCTGCGACCGATCCTCATGACCACCGCGGCCATGGTGATCGCCATGGTGCCACTCATCTTCGCGACGGGCGCCGGCGCCGCATCGCGCTTCGCCATCGGCATCGTGATCGCCTTCGGCATGACGATCGGCACGCTGTTCACGCTGTTCGTGACGCCCGCGGTTTACACTTACATCGCACGCGAGCATCGCCACGGCGGTGCTCCATCTGGACAGGTCCACGGAGCACAGGCCGGCAGCGGCTTCAATCAGCCAGCCGAGTGAGCGCAGCGCGCCGCAAAGCGAATACGCCGCGGCGCGGCGCGAAGAGGAAGGTCAGCACGAACACGAACGCCTGGATCAGCACGATGCAGGGCCCGGTCGCTCCGTCGACGTGAAAGCTCACCAGCGTGCCGAAGACGCTCGATCCGATCGCCACTGCCGCCGCGATCACGAGCATGCGCGAGAAGCGGTCGGTCAGAAGGTAGGCAATCGCGCCCGGCGCCACCAGCATCGCAACCACGAGGATGATGCCCACCGCCTTCAGCGAGGCGATGATCGTCAGCGCCAGCAGCACCAGCAGGCCATAGTGGATCACGCCCAGCGGCAGTCCGATCGCGCGCGCGTGCTGCGGATCGAAGCAATAGAGCAGCAGATCCCGCCACTTCGCGATGATGACCAGCAGCGTTACGCCCGCGATGATCGCCACCTCGATGAGGTCCTGCCGCGTGATGCCGAGCATATCGCCGAACAGTATGTGGCTGAGATGCTGATCCGTTTCGACCTTCGTAAACAGCACCAGTCCCAAGCCGAACA
Source organism: Hyphomicrobium sp. (assembly GCA_035687305.1). Classification (GTDB taxonomy): domain Bacteria; phylum Pseudomonadota; class Alphaproteobacteria; order Rhizobiales; family Hyphomicrobiaceae; genus Hyphomicrobium_A. Next base: position 14,335 of record DASRYA010000128.1, read on the forward strand.
TGCCTGAGAACACGATGCCCATCACCGTGTCCTCCTTCACGCGGCTGTTCTCCTTGAGATAGCCCGTGAGCAGGGCGCACGTGAGTCCGGCCGCGAACGCACCGATGGCGAGCGGCAGTCCCAGCACGAACGACAGCACCACGCCCGGCAGTACCGCGTGCGAGATGGCGTCGCCCATGAGCGACCACCCCTTCAGCACGAGATAGCACGACAGCACCGCGCACACCGCGCCGATGAGAACGGCGGCGATCAGTGCCCGCTGCATGAAGGCGTAGCCCATGGGCACGGCGAAGAAATCCCACAGCTCCGTCATGGGATCGCGCCCCCCGAAGATGCCGCCTGCCGACGCCGCCCCGCCAGCACCCCGTGCTTCGGCGCGAAGTAGAAGGCGATGAGAAATACCACCGTCTGCAGCGTAACGATGACGCCGCCCGTCGCGCCGTCGATGAAATAGCTGATATAGGCGCCGATGAAGCTCGTGCTCGCGCCGATGAGAACGCTCAAGCCAATGAGCCGCCCGAAGCGGTCGGTGAGCAGATACGCCGTAGCCCCCGGCGTCACCACCATGGCGATGACGAGGCACGCCCCCACTGTCTGCAACGCGGCGACGGTGCATGCCGCCAGCAGCGTAAAGAAGAGGATCTTGAGCGCATCCGCCTTGATGCCAACGGTCCGCGCGTGGCTCTCATCGAAAAACACGACGACCAGATCGCGCCACTTGGCAATCAGGATCGCCAGCGACACCAGCGAGATGATGACCACCTGCACCACATCCTCGTCCGAAATGCCGAGGATGTTGCCGAGTACGATGGTCTGGATGCTCACCGATGTCGGATAGATCGACGCGATCAGCAGTCCCGCGGCGAAGAACGCCGTGAAGACGAGCCCGATGATGGCGTCCTCCCGCAGCCGCGTACGTTGCTTGACGAGCGCCATGCCGAGTGCCGCGAGCAGTCCGGCAACGAAAGCTCCGGCCGCGTAGGGAAGCTGCAGCAGATAGGCGCCTGCGACGCCCGGAACCACGGCGTGACCCAGCGCATCGCCCATCAGCGACCAGCCCTTGAGCATCAGGAACGCCGAAAGAAACGCACACACCGCGCCCACCAGCGCGCTGACGAACATCGCCTTCAGCATGTAATCGTAGAGGAACGGCGCGATGAGCTCGCCCATCACTTTTCTCCGTTGTCGCCCTTGCGGCGCAGCGGCTCCTCGTCCACCGCGCCTTCGCCGTAGAACACGACGGGACGCTCATCGTCCGTGAGCACCGTCACACGGCGCGGATCGCGGTCGTCATGCAGCTGCCCGCCTTCCAGCCGGAAGCTGCGCAAGACGCCGCCGAACGCCTTTTCCAGGTTGTGCTGCGTGAAGGTCACGGCCGTCGGCCCCGCAGCAAGCACCGTGCGATTGAGCAGCACCACGTGGTCGCAGAAGTCCGGCACGCTGCCGAGATTGTGCGTCGACACCAGCATCAGGTGGCCGCTCGCCCGCAGTTGCCGCAACAGATCGATGATGGCCGTTTCGGTCTTCACGTCGACGCCCGTGAACGGCTCGTCGAGCAGAATGACCGCAGCCTCCTGCGCCAGCGCGCGCGCCAGGAACACGCGCTTCTTCTGGCCGCCGGAAAGCTCACCAATCTGATGGTGGCGGAAGCGGAGCATGTCGACGCGCTCCAGCGCCTCGTCAACTTTGCGCCGGTCCGCCGCCGACGGGATGCGCAGAAAGTTCATGCGGCCGTAGCGGCCCATCATGACGACATCTTCAACGAGAACCGGGAAATCCCAATCGACGTCTTCGCTCTGCGGCACGTAGGCGACGCAGCCGTGCTTCAAGGCATCCTTCACCGACAAACCGGCGATCCGCACCTCCCCGCTGTTCGGGCGCACGAACCCCATGATCGCTTTGAACAGCGTGGACTTGCCGCTTCCGTTGACGCCGACGAGACCGCTGATCGTTCCGGGGCCCAGATCGAAGGAGGCGTTCTTCAGCGCGGTGACGCCATTCGGGTAAGCCACCGTAACGTTGCGGACCGACAGGGAGGCGATCACGCTCCCCCTCCCCAGTTTGCCGGTCTCGCCCCCGTGGCGCTCGCTCATGTGCCGAAACCTTTGGCGATCGTGGCGACCGTCGTTTCCAAAAGGTCGAGGTAGGTGGGCACCGGGCCGCCTTTTTCGCTGAGCGAGTCGACGTACAACACGCCACCATAGCGCGCGCCCGTTTCCTTGGCGACCTGCCGCGCCGGTTTGTCAGACACCGTACTTTCGCTGAATACCACCGGCACACCGTTCTTGCGCACCTCGTCGATCACGCGGCGCACCTGCTGCGGCGTGCCCTGCTGATCGGCATTGATCGGCCACAGGTAAAGCTCCCGCAGGCCATAGTCGCGCGCGAGGTAGCTGAATGCCCCTTCGCTCGTGACCAGCCACCGCTGCGCTTGCGGAATAGCCGCCAGACGCTCGCGTAGCGGCTTGTCGATGGCCTTGATGCGCTCCGAATAGGCCGCAGCATTGCGGTTGTAGGTTTCCGCGTTGGCCGGATCGTGCGCAACCAGCGCCTTGCGGATATTCTCGACGTAGAGCAGCGCGTTGCTGGGGGACATCCACGCGTGGGGGTTCGGCATCCCCTTATAGGCGCCCTCGCCGATCCCCATCGGCTCGACACCTTCGCTGACGACGACGCTCGGAACATCCTCGACATTCTGGAAGAACTTCTCGAACCACCGCTCCAGATTGAGGCCGTTCCACAGCACCAGATCCGCCGACTGCGCTTTCACGATGTCGCCCGGCGTTGGCTGGTAATCGTGGATCTCGGCACCCGGCTTCGTGATCGATTCCACCACCGCCTTATCGCCCGCAACGTTCTGCGCGATGTCGCGGATGACCGTGAATGTCGTGACGACGTGCAACGGTTTATCCCGCGCGGCGGCGGCCATTGCCGGCACCGCGGCCGCGCTGACGCACATCAGCAGGACGGCGCAAGCCAGTGATTTTATGGTGGTCTTCAAATGCGATCTCCAGAGCGGTCCGAGGCTTCCCGACCCGCATCGAGGCGGGACCATCAAAGCAGAACCCAGCCACCCGGGAGGTGGAGCTAGTTGCGAATGATTGGCAACTGCAAAATAGGGATCGTCGGCCGTCGATGTCAACGGCGCAAAGCGCACTCAACCCAGCGCGTGCGGCGAGGCGGGGGCTTCGTCGTTGCTATCGCGGAAGAAAATCAGCGCCGACTGACCGGCGGCTTTGGCGCGATACATCGCCACGTCGGCGTTGGTGAGTATCTCGGGCGCCGCCACCCCGTCATTGGGGATCATGACGGCACCGATCGAGACGCCAACCTCGTGGCCCACGCCGTCGACCCAGATCATGTTCGCGAGCGTAGCGATGAACCGCATGCCGACAGCCTCGGCGGCCGCGCGGTCGACGTCATAGGCCAGGATCGCGAACTCATCGCCCCCGAGGCGCGCCAGCAAATCGGAAGGACGGGTCACCCGTTTGAAGCGCTCCGCCACCACCTGCAGAACGTTGTCCCCCGCCGAATGCCCGAAGCGGTCGTTGACGTCTTTGAAGTCGTTGAGGTCGAGCAGGAAGAACGCATGCGTCCGCCCATCCTCCTCCAGCTCGTTGAGACGCCCCAGGATGGCGCGGCGGTTGGCGAGATCGGTGAGCGGATCGCGCATCGCCTGGTCGCGCAGCTCGCGCATCTCGTCTTCCACCGCTGCACGGCGGGCAAGCTCGACGCGCTGCTCCTGCACCCGCCGATAGATGAAGACGGCAATGCAAATCGCCAGCAGCACCGTGAGCGCGATCGCTTCGGCGAGCGATATGCGCCGCTCCTCGGCGGTCAGCTGTTCGCCGAACCGGAACAGATCGAACTCGATGGCGAGCAGCCCTGCGACACACAGCACACTGATGCCCAGAAGGGCATCGTGAATGCTGGTCCAGGGGTTCGCGGTGATGGATCGCAGTAGGGAGTGCCTCATCACCGCTCACGGACCTCCAGTCGCAGGACGATAGCCGCAATCTACCCGCCCCCGTTCAAGAAAATGTAAAGCGTGGAGGTCAGATGAGTTAAAGTGTGCACACGCTGGTTTATCGGCCTTTACCCGCCGTTAGGGGCAACACGACAACTCTCAGCTATGGCTCTACCCAGGGTTGGCATGCGCCCAGTGAACAGGTTCTCAGGAGCCGTGGAACTGCATCCCTAAGTGCGCTTTTGTCCCTTGAGGATCGCACTTTCAGCAAACGCGCATCCGCAGAAGGTGATCCGGAACAGATACGGTCCTTAGCCATGCGTTTCTCCTTCCCACACAGTCACGCGTTCAGCGGCGGGCAACTGACGGTAAAGGACGATGCGGCGTCAGGATCGTCATGCATGGTGGAGTTCGGCGACGGCACGATGGTCATTGGCGAATTGATCGACGCGGCCAACGGCCACTACGACGTGACTATCCCCGACTATGAAACGGCCAAGGGCAACGTCGTGAAGGCGCACTCCTGGCGCATTACAAAGCGCGCCGGTGAAGACGTCTGGCGTTCGATGCGCATCGGGTAAACAGGGCGCGGACTGAAAACATCGCCGCGCACCGCAATTCGGAAAACCTCTTCCGTTGACCCAATGGGCGCCGCGCAGCATCGGGTCGGATCATGCACGACGATGAACGCGCTATCTATCCCCCCATCAACACGCTCAAGAGCGTGGCTGAGAACGTGTGGATCGTCGATGGCCCGGTAATACGGTTTGGTCTGCCATGGCCGAAGTTCCCCTTTCCCACGCGCATGACCGTCGTTCGGCTGACGTCCGGCGATCTGTTCATCCACTCGCCGACGCCGCTCACGCCGCCGTTGAAGGCGCAGATTGAAACCGTGGGCGCCGTTCGTTTCATCATTGGTCCGAACCGCATCCACTATTGGTGGATCCCGGAATGGAAAGCTGCCTTTCCCGGCGCCGAGGTCTATCTCGCGCCGCATATCAGGGAGCGCGCCAAGGGCCGCATCACCTTCGACGGGCTGCCACTCGTCGCCGATGCCGGCTATCCATGGGATGCCGAGATCGCCACGCTGCCGATCGTCGGCAGCTTCATGACGGAAGTGGAATTTTTTCACCGGCCGAGCCGCACGCTCATTCTCACCGATCTGATCGAGAACTTCGAGCCGGAGAAAGTCGGCTCCTTGTTCATGCGCTTGCTGAACCGGATCGGCGGCGTCTCCTCGCCCCATGGCGGCCTTCCGCGCGATCTTCGGCTCACCTTTACGTGGCGGCACAAGCGCGAATTGCTGGCGGCCGTGAAGACCATGCTGGCCTGGAATCCCGAGCGCATCATCTTCGCGCACGGGCGCTGGTACCGCACGAATGGAGCCGCCGAGCTGCGGGCGGCGTTTCGATGGCTGTTGGAATAGCGGCGTTGAAGGCGGACCACAGCCTAACGGGGACCACTGCAGTCCAGAGCGGTTGGCTGCGTTCGCCCGTCGTCAAAATCGAGGCAGACGACACAGAAGGTGGGATTCTGCGACGGGCACCCATTGGGCGCGGCGCGTCGAGGTCACCGACGATGACGGGCGTATCACGGGATTGAAATCAGAACTGTCCATCGTCGCCACCGGCTCTAAAGATCCGTGACGTTCGGCATTCATCGTTCTGTTCTGAAATGGCGCACCGGGGAAGATTCGAACTCCCGACCCCCAGATTCGTAGTCTGGTGCTCTATCCAGCTGAGCTACCGGTGCTTTCTGCGTATTTACGGGAACGCAGCAACCTCTGACCGGCGGGCCGAGCCGCGCCGAAGTTCGCCACTACTAATGGCTCGAAGCCCATCACGCAAGTGCCTTGGCGCTGCGCCGCGGTGCCACGTGAAAATTGCGCAAAATTCGCCGCCCACAGCCTGCAATCGGTCCGTTAATGCCCGCCGCGGTCGGGAATTTCGATCTGGAACGTCGCGCCCTTCTCGGTATCGAGCAGGCGTACGTGCCCGCCGTGCACGCCGACGATCTCCGCCGCGATGGCAAGCCCCAGCCCCGTGCCGCCCTTCCGCTGCGAGCCCGTGAAGGCCTCGAACAGGTGCTGGCGCGCCTTCGGCGGCACACCGGGCCCGTTGTCCTGCACCTCGACGAAAACGCGCCGCCCCTCGCGCCACGCCTTCACGCGGATTTCGCCCGCGTGCTTGTCGCCCAGACCCTCGAGGGCTTCCACCGCGTTGCGCACGAGGTTCGACAGGATGCGAAACAGGTGATCGCGATCGGCATCGATGCGCAGCGTATCTTCCATCTCGAGTACCCACGCGATGCTGCCCTCGCGCGGCAGGCCCACCGCCTCGCCCACTTCCTCGACGAGCGGTTTCAAACGCAGCAGCTCGCGCCGTGGTGCCGCTTCCTCCGCGCGCCCGAAACGCAGGGTGTCGTTGCAGAAGTTGATGGCGCGGTCGAGCGAGGCAATGAGCTTGGGCGCGAACCGCTGCACCGTGGGATCGGGGATCGCCGTCAGGCGATCGGAAAGGAGCTGCGCGTTCGCCAGCATGCCGCGCAGGTCGTGGTTGATCTTGCTCACCGCGAGGCCGAGCTGCGCAAGGCGGGTCTTCTGCAGCAGCGCCCCCGAGAGTTGGCGCTGCAGCTCGCCCAGCTCGCGCTCCGCCGTGCCGATCTCGTCGTGGCGGTCCGACGGCACGATGATCCGCGCCGGATCTTCCGGGTCCTGGCGGAAATGCACCATCGCATGCGTGATGCGCATCATCGGACGCACGAGCAGGCGGCTCAGCGCGAAATAGACCAGCGCTGCCGTCAGCAGCGAAATGATGATCGAGACGCCAAGAATGTTGAGCGCATAGGCATCGAGCGCCGCCTTCAGCGGCGCCTCCGGCATCACGATCTCGACCAGGTCGTCCCTGTCATCGCCGATGCTGCCCAGCACCCGGATCGTGCGGCCCTCCGGAGCGAAGAAGACCGCCAGCGCATCGCCGATCTGCTCCAGCCGCAGCCGCATGCCATCCAGCCAGTTTTCCGGCTGCTGGCGCAGATCGTAATGGGCGTCGATCGTCATCTGCGGATCGACCGGCAGCACCAGGCGCCGCACGCCCTGCCGGCGCGAGGCGATCGCCTTCACCTGCGCTGTGCGCAGCATCTCCGCGCGCAGACCGGAAGGAACGTCGCCGCCCGGAAAACCCTCGGCGGCGAGCGTCGCCAGCTGCGCCGCGGTCAGCCGCTCGTTCAGCCAGTCGACGCGGAACGTCGATATCGACGGCAGGAAGATCAAGACTTCCGCCAGCATCACGAACACGGCCGTGAGCATGAGGAGCTTGGCGGGCAAGCCGAGGTCGCGCCAGCCTTTGACGTACTTTGCAGCCCACCTCGAAACGGGCAGGCCCGTGCGCCACCGGCCGGCTAAATCTGTTTTCCGCGCCTCGTCTTTGTTTTCGCGGAGCACACGCGTCCTTTCGACCTGGGCCGATCATCCGAGCTTAGCAAGCAGATTTATAATCTTGCGTAAGGCCGGACTGGCAAGGTTGCCCGCATAGTAGCTGCTCGCGACGCGCTTGTTGATCTCGCCGAGCGTCGGATAGGGCGGATTCCAGCGCGTCATGGCCTTGATATTGAGGTTTTGGGCGATTGCGAGCGCCCAGAGCTGGATCAGCTCGCCCGCCCTGGCGCCGACGATACCGGCGCCCAGGATACGCCCATTGGGCGCAACGATGACCTTCACGTGCCCCGCAGTCTCGCTATCCGCCTGGGCGCGGTCGTTCTCCCGGAAGGGCCAGCGCAGGACGTGGATCTTCTTGCCCCCCTTCGCGGCCTCCGCCTCCGACAGGCCGACATAGGCAAGCTCGGGGTCTGTGAAGGTCGCGCGCGGGATGAGCCGTCCATCGACGCGCACGGGCAAACGCAGCAGGGCGCGGCTGATGACGATCCCCGCATGGTAATCCGCGACCTGACTGTGCGGCGTGCCGCCCGCCACCGTGCCGACGGCGAAAACGCGCCGGTTGCTCGTCTTGAGGCCGGGGTTGACCTTGATGCCCTTCCCGTCGTGGCGGATCCGCGCCGCCTCGAGACCGAGGTCGGCCGTCGCCGGCTTGCGTCCATCGACGACGAGCAGATGGCTCCCTTCGACGACGTGCCGCTGCCCATCGACGTTGACGTTCACCTGGATGCGCCCGAGCCCGCCCTCGACGCTTTCCACCTTGGTACCCTGGTGCACGGCGATACCTTCATCGGCGAGGCTATCCAGCACGAGCTTGGCGAGCTCCGGATCTTCGTCGGGCAGCGCCGTCCCCGCATCGAGCACCATCACGCGCGTGCCGAGACGGCTGTAAGCTTGCGCAAGCTCCAGCGCGACGGGCCCAGCGCCGAGAACGATGAGGCTGTTGATGCGCTCCCGGTTGTCGAAGATCGTTTCGGTGGTGAAATAGGGCACGCTATCGAGGCCCGGAATCGCCGGAATTGACGGTGTCGAGCCGGTGGCGATGACGAAGCGTCGCGCGCGGATGCGGTGCTCGCCCGCCAACACCGTCCGCCGGTCGACGAAGCGCGCCGCCGCATGGATGACGCGCACGCCGAGGCCGATGTAGCGTTCCGGCGCAAAATTCGGCGCAACGCCGTTCACGACGTTCTCGACATGCCGATGCACCGCCCGCATGTCGATTTCCGGCTCGCGCGCCCCGATGCCGAACTGCCCGGCGGTCCGCATGCCGTGGGCACGCGCGCCGACCGCCGCCAACGCCCGCAACGGGATGCAGCCCGAATTGAGCGCGTCGCCCCCGAACCGCTGCCGTTCGACGAGCACGACGCTGCGGCCGAAGGCTGCGGCGGCGGTAGCAACCGCCAATCCGGCCGGCCCGGCACCGATGACGCAGATGTCCGCCGCGATTTTTTCGCTGTCGGTCTCCGCGCCGGCCCCGGACGCCGCCACCTCTGGCTTGGATCCCGACATTGCCATACCCCCTGTCAGCCCACCGAACATCCCCGGTCCGGCGGCGGAAATTCATGGAGACGGGCGCCTGCCGAAGCGGTTAGCTTGATTTGCCATTTCCAGCGCCCCGACGCATCCTACTTGGCACCCGCAGCGGTGGATTAACGCGCTTTGGAGCATGCGTTGACTTGCCCGCCGCCAGCCCGTATAAGCCCCGCCAATCCTTGAGAAGCATGCGATCCTGCCGACGGCGACCGCAAGGTTGGCAGGCCGCCATTTTCGCGACGCTGGAGCTGTATCGTGAAGCGCACCTATCAACCGAGCCGGCTCGTCCGTAAGCGCCGCCATGGCTTCCGTAAGCGGATGCTGACCAAAGGCGGCATGCGCGTACTCATGCGCCGGCGCGCCAAGGGCCGCAAGCGCCTGTCGGCCTGAGCGGGTGGGGTTAACCCTCCGGCTGCCGTCGAGCGTAGTCCTTGAAGGGATCTGCGCCGTGGCTCCTCCTACCCTAAAAAAGCGACGCGAATTTCTCTGGGTCCGGGACGGCCGCCGGTGGAGCGTGCCCGCCTTCGTTCTGGAGGCGCGCCCCCGACAGAATGTCGCGGACGCCGGGGGCGAGGCGCGTTTCGGCTACACCGTATCGAAAAAGGTGGGCGGCGCGGTCGTACGCAACCGCGTCCGCCGCCGTTTCAGGGCGCTGACGGCGTCCCTGGGCTCCGATCAGACGCAACCCGGCTTCGATTACGTCCTGATCGCCCGCACCCCCGCCATCGACCGCCCCTTCTCCGAGCTCAAGACGGATCTGGACGTCGCCCTCGCGCGCGTTCATCAAGGCGCGGGGCAAAAGCGCCGAGCGCGGAAGAACGCGTGATTTCCGGCTTTGCGTGGCACCGGTCTCGGAGTATTGCCACTGGCTCCGTGAGCACCGCGCCCCGCGCGTGACAGATACGAGGCGGCCGGCGACATCCCGGCTGAACAAAACGGCGCTGAGGAAGCGATGCAGTCGCAAGATCCCAACCAACAGAAAAACCTTCTGCTCGCCGTCGTCCTGTCTATGGCGGTGTTGCTCGGCTGGCAGCTCTTCTACGCCGGCCCGAAGCTGCGCGATGAGCAAACGCGCCACCGCGCCCAGAACGAGCTGAGCCAGAAGCAGAGCACCGAGCCGGCGGCGAAGGACGGCACAGCGCCATCCGCGCCGCAAGCGCCGGGCGCCACGGTTCCGAGCGCTTCGCCCTCATCGGCGACGCTATCCCGCGAGGAGGCCATCGGCGCTTCGCCACGCGTCGCCGTCGAGACGCCGTCGCTGCGCGGCTCCATCGCCCTCAAGGGCGGTCGCTTCGATGACGTCGTGCTCGTGAAGTACCATGAGACCGTCGATCCCAAGAGCCCCAACGTCGTTCTCTTCTCGCCGAGTTCGAGCCCGCACCCCTACTTTGCAGAATACGGCTGGGTGCCCGCAACGGGCACCGACACGAAAGTGCCCGACCGCGACACCCTCTGGCAGGTCGAGGGTAACGGCACGCTGACCCCCCAGTCCCCCGTGACGCTCACCTGGGACAACGGCCAGGGTCTTCTCTTCAAGCGCACGATCTCCATCGACGACCGCTACATGTTCAAGCTGGTCGACGAGGTCGAGAACCGCTCCGGCGCGGAGGTGGCGCTTGCGCCCTACGCGCGCGTCCACCGCTACGGCACGCCGAAGATCGAGAACAACTGGATCCTGCACGAAGGCCTCATCGGGGTCATCGGCGCCCAGGGCGAACAGCGCAGCAAGTATGCCGCCGCGCTCGAGGAGCCATCGCGCGTCTTCGATCCGGCGACCGGCGGCTGGCTCGGTTTCACCGACAAATACTGGGCGGCGACCGTCATCCCTGACCAGAAGGCGCAGTACCGCGCGCAGTTCTCGGCCCAGGCGCCGCGCCTCCCCAGCGAGCAGCCCTCCTATCAGGCCGACTACATCCGCGATGCTATCCGCGTCGCGCCGGGCGCGAAGGCCGAGGTCGAGGCGCAGCTCTTCGCGGGCGCCAAGCAGATGGCGCTGTTGCAGCAGTATCAGGCCACCGGCATCCAGCAGTTCGACCTGCTGATCGACTGGGGCTGGTTCTTCTTCATCACCAAGCCGCTGTTCCAGTTGATGGAAGCGATCAACTCGATCGTCCACAACTTCGGCGTCACCATTCTGATCCTCACCGTTCTGGTGCGCCTCGCCTTCTTCCCGCTGGCCAGCAAGCAGTTCGCTTCCATGGCCAAGATGAAGAAGCTGCAGCCGCAGATGGAGCAGATCCGCGAGCGCTACAAGGAAGACAAGGTCAAGCAGCAGCAGGCGCTGATGGACCTTTACCGCAAGGAGAAGGTGAACCCGATCGCAGGCTGCCTGCCGATCCTTCTCCAGATCCCTGTGTTCTTCGCGCTCTATAAGGTTCTCTACATCACCATCGACATGCGGCACGCGCCGTTCTTCGGATGGATCAAGGATCTCTCGGCGCCCGACCCGACGTCGCTGTTCAATCTGTTCGGGCTGCTGCCCTACGCGGTGCCCGAGTTCCTCCACATCGGCGTGTGGCCGCTGGTCATGGGCATCACCATGTGGCTGCAGATGCAGCTCAATCCGCAGCAGCCTGATCCGATCCAGCAGAAGATCTTCGCCTGGATGCCGGTGATGTTCACGTTCCTGCTGGCCGCATTCCCGGCCGGTCTCGTGATCTACTGGGCCTGGAGCAACACGCTCTCCCTTGCCCAGCAGTACTACATCATGAAGAAGCAGGGCGTTGAGGTGCATCTCGCCGGAAACCTGTCGCGGCAGTTCAGATCTCTGGCGACGACGGCAGAACGGGGCGCAGGCCTCATCAAGCGGCGCTCCGATAAGGAATAGGCGCGGAGCGCCGTCGCGCTAAACGCGGGCGGCCGACATGACAGAACGCGACAAATCTCTGCTCGACGCCGGCGAGCAACTGTTCGAGCGGCGCTGGCAGTTGCTGAAAAGCGCGCCCGCGCTCGAGTTCCTGCCGCCCGCCGATCGCCCCGAGATCGCGTTCGCCGGCCGCTCGAACGTCGGCAAGTCGAGCCTCATCAACGCGCTCGTGCGCCAGGGCGGTCTGGCGCGCACCTCCAACACACCCGGGCGTACGCAGGAGCTCAACTTCTTCCTGAGTGACGGCGAGCCGCTCTACATCGTCGACATGCCGGGATACGGCTACGCCCGCGCACCGGTCGACAAGGTCGCCGCCTGGGGCGCCCTCGTCACCGACTACCTCCGCGGCCGCACGACGCTCGCGCGCGTGTTTCTGCTCATCGACGCCCGCCACGGCATCAAGCCCACCGACAAGCAAGTCGCCGAGATCCTCGATGAGGCTGCGGTCAGCTATCAGGTCGTGCTGACCAAGGGCGATAAGATCAAGCCGCACGAGCTGGAGAAAGTCACCGAGGAAACGGCGGCGGCGCTCGCCAAATACCCTGCCGCGTTCCCCGAGGTGATCGTCACATCGGCGGAAAAAGGCGTCGGCATTCCCGATCTGCGCGCCACCATCGCCGGCATCCTCGCCGATCGGGCATAGAGTGCTTCCGGAAAAGTGGACACCGGTTTTCCGATGAGAAGCACGACAGCAAAGTGAGTGCTTCCGGAAAAGTGGGTACCGGTCTTCCGATGAGAAGCACGGGCAATCCGGCAGGCTGAGCGGCTCAGCCTGCGAACACCGCGCGTTGGGCGTCGAAGGCGCGTTGGAACGCCGGGCGTGCTTCGCCGCGAGCGACATAGGCGGCGACATTGGGAAAGGCTTCCAGCAGGCCCGATCCGTGCAGGCGGCGCAGTACCGACACCATCATCAGGTCACCGGCGCTGAACGCTCCATCGAGCCATTCATGATCGCCGAGCCGACTGGAAAGCTCGCCCAGCCGCTTGCGTGTGCGCTCGTCGAGTATGCGTTGCCGCTGCTCGTACCAGGGCTCCCCGCCCTCGAGAACCTTGGCGAGGCTGCGCTCGAAGATCGGCGGCTCCAGCGTGTTCAGCGCAGCGAACACCCATGTGATTGCCCTTGCCCGTGCTGCGACATCCGCCGGCAGCAGGCCGGCGTTGTTCTGAGCGATGTGCAGCACGATCGCTCCCGACTCGAACAGCACGAGGTCGCCTTCCTCATAGCTCGGTATCTGCCCGAACGGCTGCAGGGCGCGATGCGCAGGCTCTTTCAGCGCAGCGAATGAGACGAGCCGCACCTCGTAGGGTCGTCCCACTTCTTCCAGCGCCCAGCGCACGGGCATGTCGCGCGCCAACCCCCTGCCGCCGTCGGGCGAGCGTTCGAAGGCGGTAATGGTGATCGCCATGCCGGAGCTTCCTCGGGTTGGCTGAGTTGCCGCTAGCCCCCGAGCAATCGCGACAGCGCTGGCAGCCAGGTGTCGAAGGTTCTCTCGCCGAACTTGGCGAGCAGGCCGCCGGCCACGGCGGCGATGCCCCAGCCGACCCAGCGTCTCCCCGTCTCCGCATAGTTCGTGCGAACGCGCACGGTGATGACCTGATCGGGCAGCGCCGTCTCGGCGGCCAGCCCATCGGCGCTCACGGTGCGCGCTGAGATGATGAGCTGCAAGCGCCGCTTCCCGGTATCCCGCGGCGTCACATGCCAGCGCCAGCTCGCGAAATCGTCCGACGACATCAGCGTCGCCGTATCGATCCACTGCGTCTCGGGTGACGCCGTCTCGATGAAGAATCCGCCATCGGGCGCCCGCAGCCGCACCGACATGGCCTTCGTCACCGCAATGTCGTGGTGGTACGCCGCTCCGCCGCCTTGCAATCCTTCGGCCAGCGCCTGCACGTCGGCGCGGGCGATGCGCACCTCGATCAGCGCCGGCATGGCGACGCGCATGATGCGCGGAATGTTCTCGACGAGCTGTCCGATCTCGGCGCGCCGCGGACCGGCTGGACGCCCGCCAACGGGACGCTGGTGTGCATCCCGCTCGGCATAGCCCGTCGCCGGATCGAAATTGCCCCGGCTGGCCTCGCCCCGTGCCACCGGCGCCTGTTCCGGCCATGGCGCAAGCGGTGGCGGACCGGGCGGCCTCGCCGCACCGTGGCGCGATGCAGGTCCGGATGGTGCCGGCGCGGGCGGCGGAACGTATGGCGCAGTCCCGCCCGACGGACCGGGCGGGGGAGCGGGAAAACGCGTCTCGGCCCGCGGCGGCGGGGGCATCGGCGGCGGCGCCCAGCCGTCGTGGGGCGAAGGTGGCGGTATCGGCGGCGGGAACGGCGCCGACGCCGGCATTTGCGGCGGGCCGCCATGCGGCCCGTGCCGGTGCTCGCGTTCGTCGCCGTAGTCTTCCGGCACCGGATAGTCCGCGGCCTCCGCCGCCTCGCCGTAATCGGGCTCCGCGTACGCGCCGGCATCGTCGCCCTCGAACGCGGGCTCGTCGGCCGGAACGCCACCATAGCTTTCGGCCGGCGCGCCTCCCCCGTGTCCGTGACCGTCGTAGTCCTGCCGCGGCGGCTCAGGACGATAATTCCCTGCAGTCGGTGTCGCGCGCCGGAATGTGGGCGGGGCTGGTGCGGGCGGCGGAGGCTCGAGGTCAGGCGCGGCGGGCTCTAATTCCGCCTCCGCTTCCGGTTGCGGCGCAGGCTCCGGCTCATAGTCGGGACCGTACGGTGCACGCTCCCGCTGGCCGAGGATCGGTGGCAGGGTGGCACGGTAATCGGCAGGCTCGTGCCGCTGATCGGCCCGGCTCTCCGGATAATACCCTGGGGGTTCCGGCTCGTTGTCGTCCGCCTCAGCGGGCTCGAAATCGGACGCGGGCTGGGGAGGCATCTGCCCGGTGTTCGCGACGGACCGGTGCGATGCATCGAAGCCATCGTCGGTCGCGGCCGTGTCCATCTCGGCATCGAACTCACCGGACTGCGAATCATCGCCGGTATGGTGCTCCGGTGGCATTGGCTCGCCGCCGTCGACGGGCTCCGCAGCCTGTGGGCTCTGCGCTGCAACGTGATCGTGACGGCGGCCCGGCGGAGCTGTGCGGGACTGCACCCGCTCGCGCGCGCTGGCAAGGATCGCTTCCGCATCGGGCGCGGGCGTCGACCGCGGCGGCGGATCGGCCGGCTTGGCCTGGAGGGCGCGAATCGCCCCTTCGAATGTCATGCCGAG
This sequence comes from Hyphomicrobium sp., assembly GCA_035687305.1. Classification (GTDB taxonomy): domain Bacteria; phylum Pseudomonadota; class Alphaproteobacteria; order Rhizobiales; family Hyphomicrobiaceae; genus Hyphomicrobium_A. The sequence goes on from DASRYA010000128.1 coordinate 29,342, forward strand.
CTCGCCCAGCACATGGGCGGCAACGCTCTTTCCATCGCCCACGATGGCCGCGAGCACGATGGCGCCGTTGATCTCCCGCCGCCGTCCGCCCCGCGCCGCCGCAGCGGCGGCCTCGAGGATGCGGCGCAGATCCGGCGCCACGAGCAGCTCCCCGTGCTGGCCTTGCGGATGCGGTGCGATGACGGAGAGTTGCCCCTCCACCTCACGCACCAGCTCGGCGACGTTGACGTTGCTCGCCGCCAGCACCAGCACCGCGTCCTGGTCGTCGCACAGCGCCAGCAGCATATGCTCCAGCGTCACCTCGATGTGCGCCCGCGCCCGCGCATGCTCCGTCGCGCGCGCCAGCGACGC
>DASRYA010000129.1:0-4894 GCA_035687305.1 Hyphomicrobium sp.
AGGCCGGGATCCACGCCAGCCTCCCGCACGAGAGCCGACCATCGGCACCGCTGACGCTCTGTCACCCCGGCCAAGCGAGCGCATGCGAGCGACGAGCCGGGATCCAGCCCAAGGCTCGTCGAAGACGCCACTCGATCTCAACCCCGCGTACCACGCCTCGTACCTTCTAACGCCGTACACACTGCCACTAGCGTGGATGCCGGCCTTCGCCGGCATGACGGCGAAGCGCTAGACGACCGGCGCCAGCGCGTAGGCCTCGGTGTTTCGCTAAAAACGCCCCGCCCGCACCGCAGGGGAAGCGCTGCCGATGTGCGAGACACGCCCACCAACGTCATCCCGGCGCAGGCCGGGATCCACGCCAGCATCCACGAACAAACGAACTGCTCCATCCGCGACGCCCTGTCATCTCTGACATGCGAGCGAGCGCGAGCAGCGCGCCGGGATCCAGCCCCAACTCCATCGAAGGCGCCGCTCCATTGCTATGCCGCGCACCACGCCCTGCACCCTGCGTGGGTGCCGGCCTTCGCCGGCATGACGGCGAAGCGCTAAACGACCGGCGTCAGCGCGCAGGCCTCGGTGTTCCGCGAAAAACGCCCGCCCGCACCGCACGGAAAGCGCCGCCGATGTGCGACACGGCCGCCTCCAACGTCATCCCGGCGCAGGCCGGGATCCACGCCAGCCTCCCGCACGGACGAACGAACCAGCTCCATCCGCGACGCCCACTTCGACATGCGAGCGACGCGCCGGAGCCCAGCGCAAGATCCACCGAAGGCGCCGCTTCCAGAAATTCTGCACACCACACGCCGCACCCCGAACGCCGCCGCAACACCTCGGCGTCCGGAACGACTGGCGTGCGCGCCGCCTACCAGTCCGAAGCGTGAATCATCGGTCTCATCAAAAGGCGAGAGCCGCATCGCGATTCGAAGAAAGCGATCATGCTCTAAGCAGCAAGCCCGCGCTTCTTCAGCAGCCCCTTGATCTCCGGCGGCCGGCCGCGGAAGGCCACATAGGCTTCCAGCGGATCGCGCCGGTTGCCGCCCGAGTAGATGAACTTGTGCAGCTTCTTCGCCGTCGCCCTGTCGAACGCGTCGCCCGTTTCCTCGAACGCTGCGAACGCGTCGGCATCCATCACCTCCGACCACAGGTAGCTGTAGTAGCCCGCCGCATAGCCGCCCATGATGTGCAGGAAGTGCGGAATGCGGTGGCGGGCCGCGATCTCCGCCGGCATGCCGAGGCGTTGCAGCGTATCCTTCTCGAACGCGCCGACGTCGAGCCCGCCGTCCCGCGTTTCAAGCGCGTGCAGGTCCATGTCGACGAACGCCGACGCGAGATATTCGACCGTCGCGAAGCCCTGGTTGAAGTTGCGCGCCTTCTTGATGCGCTTCAGCAGCGCCGCGGGCATCGGCTTGCCGCTGGCATGGTGCTTGGCGAACTTCTCCAGCGTCTCCGGCACCATCAGCCAGTGCTCGTAAAGCTGCGAGGGCAGCTCCACGAAATCGCGCGTCACCGACGTACCCGAGATCGACGGATAGGTGACATCCGAAAGCAGCCCGTGCAGGCCGTGGCCGAACTCGTGGAACAGCGTGCGCGCATCGTCGAGCGATAATAGGCTCGGCGCGCCTTCCTCGCCCTTCGCGAAGTTCATCACGTTGACGATGATCGGCGCCACCTCGCCCGCCACCTTCGATTGCGAGCGATACGCCGACATCCAGGCACCGGAACGCTTCGAAGGCCGCGCGTAATAGTCGCCGAGGAACAGACCGACGTGCTTGCCGCCGCGGCCCGTCACCTCCCACACGCGCACATCGTCATGATAGCGCGGCGCATCCTTCAGCTCCTTGAACTTCACGCCGAAGAGTTTGTTTGCCGTGTCGAACGCCGCGGCGATGACGTTGTCGAGCGTGAAATAGGGGCGCGTCGCCGCCTCGTCGACATCGAACCGCGCCTTGCGTTCCTTCTCCGCGTAGTAGCGCCAGTCCCAAGGCGCGATCGCGATGTTGCTGCCTTCCGCACGCGCGCGCTCCTGCAGCGCGTCGCGCTCTTCGCCTGCGCGCTTCACCGCCGGCTCCCAGACTGCTGCGAGCAGATCGCGTACGCTACCGGGTGTCTTCGCCATCGTCTCTTCGAGGCTGTAATCGGCGTAGGTCGCAAAGCCGAGCAGGTTGGCGAACTCGGTGCGCAGCGCCACGATGGCCGCGGCGATGGCGCGGTTGTCGGTGTCCTTGTCCACCTCGCCGCGGCGTATCCACGCGTTGAAGGCCTGCTCGCGCAGATCGCGCCGCGCAGAAAACTGGAGGAACGGTTCCACCGACGAGCGCGAGAGCGTGATGAGATACTTGCCGGCAAGGCCCGCATCGGCGGCAGCCCGCGCCGCCGCATCGCGCAGCTCCGGCGAAAGGCCCTCGAGGTCGCTCTCTTCCAGCACCATGCGCCAGGACTGCTCGTCCTTCAGCACGTTCTGCGAGAACTGCGTCGCGAGCGTCGCAAGCTCCCCGTTGATTTCCGCGACGCGCTTCTTTTCCTTCGGCTTCAGCTTGGCGCCGGCACGCACCAGCCATTTGTATCGCAGCTCCAGAACGCGGCGCTGCTCGTCATCGAGATCGAGCTGATCGCGGCGCTCGTAGAGATCCTCCACGCGCTTGAACAGCTTCGCGTTGAGCATGACGGCCGTCTCGTGCGCGGCGAGCTTCGGCGCCATGTCGCGCTCGATCGCCTGCAGATCCTCATTCGTGTGCGCGCCCGTGAGATTGTAGAAAACCGACGCGACGCGATCGAGCAGCCGCCCGCTTTTCTCCAGTGCGACGATGGTGTTCGCAAACGTCGGCCGCGCCGTCTGATCGGCGATGCGCGCGATTTCCCCCTTGTGCTCCTTGAGCGCAGCAGCGAACGCGGGCTTGAAGTCCGCGGGCGAGATCTTGCCGAAGGGCGGCATGCCGAAGTCGCGGCCCCAGCGCGCCAGCAGCGGATTGCCCGACGCGGCCGAGCGCGTCTTGTAGCCATTGCCGACAGAACTACCCCCGCGCTTCGCGACCGGCTTGGTTTTCGCCCGTAGCGCCGCGCTTCCACCCGCGGTGGATTGCTTCGCGGACTTCGCATCGCGCGTCCCCGCCGCCTTCACCTTGCGCACCGCACGCACCGCTTTCGTTTTCACCCTGCCTGCCGTCGTCTTCGCCACGTCGCTTAGCTCCATCCCGTGCGCCCATGTGCGCCAACATCCAACGTAGGCATGGGCGCGCTAACGTCCAGTCATCACACGCATTGTGATCCTGACGCACGACACAAAAAAATAGGGCCGGTGGGGGACCGGCCCGTAATTTGGGGGGAGAAAGTACTATGGAAGCGATGCCTAAACCCGGTCCCGGAAGCTTGCCCAGGGGGCTGGGGGGCTGAAGGTCCGAGCTACTCCACCGGACCGGGCTTATTGGCAACGGTTTCAATCTCGCAGCGCTTTGGGGCAGATCATTGTCGAGCGCGCGGAGTGATTTTGACCATGTCGGGGAATTTCCGTGCCCCATGCGCCGTATGCGCGCACCCCCACGCGCTCGGATATGCTGCATCTGCGCGCCCACGGCTTGAAATCGGCGCGAAGCGGGGCAATCATGAAGGTATCGCGACAGGGAGGCGCCATTGAGCGAATCCGAACCGATAGCTTTCAGCCCGCCCCGATCGGGCGGGTTCCGCGGTCCCCAGCCTGCGGCCCAGGTTTCTGAGGCTCAGCGCACAACCACCTTCACCCGACAGGAGCTGGCAGCCATTCTCGACGTCTACGGCCGCAAGGTCGCGGCCGGCGAATGGCGCGACTACGCCATCGACCTCGGGCGCGAGAAGGCGGTGTTCTCGATTTTCCGGCGCTCGAGCGAGGTGCCGCTCTACCGGATCGAGAAGAACATGAAGCTCGCGCGCAAACAGGGCGCCTACAGTGTGGTGGCGCCCGCGGGCCTCATTCTGAAGCGCGGGCACGACTTGAAGCGCGTGCTGACGGTCCTCGAGGGCCGCCCGCGCCTCGTCGGCGCTTAGCTTGCCGTCGAGCGTTCCCTGGCACAAATGCGGCGCAAAGCAAAAGGCCCCGGAGCGATCCGGGGCCTTCGCCAATTCACCGATGCCGGTTCGGTTCGCCTTACTCGCGGTTGCCGAACAGGTTGAGCAGCATCATGAACATGTTGATGAAGTCGAGGTAGAGGCTGAGCGCACCCATCACGGCGCTCTTCGCCGCCAGCTCCGCATTGCCGGCCACCGCGAAGTAGGTGTCCTTGATGCGCTGCGTGTCATAGGCGGTGAGGCCTGCGAACACGAGCACGCCGATCGCCGACACGGCGAACTGCAGCGCGCTGGACTGCATGAAGATGTTGACCACCGAGGCGAGAATGATGCCGATGAGGCCCATGAACAGGAAGGAGCCCCAGCCGGAGATGTCACGCTTCGTGGTGTAGCCCCACAGGCTGAGCGAGCCGAAGGCCGCCGCCGTGACGAAGAAGATCTGCGTGATCGACTGGCCGGTGAAGACCAGGAAGATCGACGACAGCGAAACGCCCATCACGGCCGCGAACAGCCAGAAGGTCATCTGCGCGGCGCCGACGCTCATCTTCTCCACCCGGAAGGAGAGGAAGAACACGAACGCGAGCGGGGCGAGCATGACGACCCACTTCAGCGGCGAAGCGTAAAGAGCCTGTCCGAAGGGCGTGAGCTGCCCGCCGGAAACGGCGAAAGACCAAGTGAGGTAGGCCGTGATGCCCGTCAGCGCCACGCCCGCGGCCATATAGTTGTAGACCCCGAGCATGTAGGAGCGCAGGCCTTCGTCTACCGCGGCGCCTGAACGGGCCGGATAGCCGGATGTCGCGTACCTGTTGTCGAGCTGAGCCATTTGTATATCCCTGAGATCCCTTTGGTTCGGCAA
>DASRYA010000130.1:0-19224 GCA_035687305.1 Hyphomicrobium sp.
TGCTCCGCCGCGCCCTCGCGATGGGCCGGGGCTGCGTAATCGCCGCCGTCAGTCTCCGGCGGATCGAAATCGGGTTCGCCTTGCGGAGGCCCGTGCGGCTGGGACGGCGCTTCGAACGCTTCGCCGGCAGCATCTGCTTTCGCCTCGGCATGGAACGCCTCGTCCGGCGCGTCGTCGGCTGGATAATGGTGATCCGGCTGCGCCGGCTCGCTCCCGTCGCGCGAATCCCCGGCCTGAGGGCCGGGCGTCGCGGCATGGTCTTGAGCATGGCGGCGTGGCGGGGCTGTCCGCGACTGCACCCGCTCGCGCGCATTGGCGAGGATCGCCTCCGCATCGGGCGCAGGCGCCGACCGCGGCGGCGGCTCGGCAGGCTTGGCCTGCAGGGCACGAATCGCCCCTTCGAAGGTCATGCCGAGCTCGCCCAGCACGTGGGCCGCAACGCTCTTTCCGTCGCCCACGATGGCCGCGAGCACGATGGCGCCGTTGATCTCCCGCCGCCGGCCGCCCCGCGCCGCGGCAGCGGCAGCCTCGAGGATGCGGCGCAGATCCGGTGCTACGAGCAGCTCCCCGTGCTGGCCCTGGGGATGCGGCGCGATGACGGAGAGTTGCCCCTCCACCTCGCGCACCAGCTCGGCGACGTTGACGTTGCTTGCCGCCAGCACCAGCACCGCGTCCTGGTCGTCGCACAGCGCCAGCAGCATATGCTCCAGCGTCACCTCGATGTGCGCCCGCGCCCGCGCATGCTCCGTCGCGCGCGCCAGCGACGCCGCGAGCCCGGAAGACATGGCGATGCGGCTCAAATCGTCGGCGATCATGAAGGCTTCCCAGGAATGAATGGCGCAGGCCGCGCTCTGCGGAGCCGGGGGCGGGCAACCCGGTTGCATAGCACTTACTACGCCCTCTAGCAGGCGAATGTGGGGGAATCTCGTTGCATTTTGGCGGCTCTCCGTCACGCCCCGGACGGGATTGAGCTTAAGGCCGCAGGGCTTTGCTCAAGCGCCCCAGGCGGTATATGAGCAGGCCACGGTTGCGCGGGTGCCCTGGCGGGCGCTGCGGCCGCCAGTCGCAACGGATGCCGCCAGACAACAGGCCAAGGCTAGGAACATGAAGCCGATGACGCCGAAGGACGCCGCCCCCGGAACGCCGGAAAACATTCCGTCCCCCCACGTTCAGGCGCGCATCCTGGCGGAGGCGCTTCCGCACCTGATCCGCTACGACGAGCAGACCGTCGTCATCAAATTCGGTGGCCACGCGATGGGCGATGCCGCCCTCTCCGAGGCCTTCGCGCAGGATATCGTCTACCTGAAGCAGTCCGGCGTGAACCCGATCGTCGTGCACGGCGGCGGCCCGCAGATCGCGGCTATGCTGAAGAAGCTGCAGATCAACTCCGACTTCGTGCATGGCCTGCGTGTCACCGACAAGCCCACCGTCGAGGTGGTCGAGATGGTGCTGTCGGGTCTCATCAACAAAGACATCGTCTCGGCCATCAACCGGCAGGGCGGCAAGGCGGTCGGCATCAGCGGCAAGGATGCCAACCTGATGATCGCCCAGCGCATCACCGAGATGCCTGATCCGGAATCGAATCTGATGAAGGCGGTCGACATCGGCTACGTGGGCGATCCGGTCGAGGTCAACCCGCACATCGTCGATGTGATCTCCAACTCCGACCTCATCCCCGTCATCGCCCCTGTCGGCATCAGCCGCGACGGCGAGACGCTGAACATCAACGCCGATACCTTCGCGAGCGCCCTCGCCGCGCGCATGAAGGCCAAGCGCCTGCTGTTGCTCACCGACGTTGCCGGCGTTCTCGACAAAGAGCGCAACCTCATCTCGCAGCTCACCATCGAGGAGGCCCGTCAGCTCATCAAGGACGGTACCATCTCCGGCGGCATGATCCCGAAGATCGAGGGTTGCATCGAGGTCGTCGAGGCGGGCGTCGAGGCCGTTGTCATCATCGATGGGCGCGTGCCCCACTGCGTACTCCTGGAACTCTTCACCGCGCACGGCGTCGGCACGCTGTTGGGACGCCCGCAACGTAAATCGAGGACATCGTCGGAATGAGCGCTTCCCGTCCCGTCACCCAAACTGTCGCCACCCGTGCACCGTGGCTCGAGAACGGCGGACAGGACGGCGACCGCCGGGGATTCGACGGCACGAAGGTCTGGGTCTTCGATCTCGACAACACGCTCTATCCATCGGCCTGCAACCTTTTCGCCGAGGTCGACCAGCGCATGGGCGAGTTCATCGCCCGCCTGCTCGACGTGCCGATGGAGCACGCGCGCTATCTGCAGAAGCGCTACTACCACCACTACGGCACGACGCTGACGGGCCTCATCAAGCTCCACCGCATCGATCCGTTCGAGTTCCTGGAATTCGTGCACGACATCGATCTTGCGCCGCTGGAGCCCGCGCCGGAGCTCGCCCGTGTGCTGGAGACGCTACCCGGCCGCCGCATCATCTTCACCAACGGCTCGCGCGTTCACGCCGAGCGCGTCGCGGGCAAGCTCGGCGTGCTGCACCTGATGGAAGACATCTGCGATATCGCCGCGTGCGAGTTCATCGCCAAGCCCTCGCCGGATGCCTTCAAGCGCATGACGGACCGGCACGGCGTCAAGGCGGGCGAAGCTGCCATGTTCGAGGACATGCCGCAGAATCTCGAAGCACCGCACACCCTCGGCATGACGACGGTCTTGGTCCACTCCGACTATATGGACCATCCCGCGCAGGCGCAGATGCGCAAGTGGCGCGCGTTGCCCGAGCACATCCACCACGCGACCGACGACTTGCAAGGCTTTCTCGCCGGCGTGAAGAAGAGCGCAGGCGAATAGCGAGCCTCGCGCCCGCACCGGCGGCGGCGCCCAACACGAACTTCGCTGTCGATTTCAGGCTACAAAAAAACGCGCCGGGCTTGGCCCTCAGCGCGTCGGTATCGGCTTCTCGCCGCGGTAGTCATAAAAGCCGCGATTGGTTTTTCGGCCCAGCCATCCGGCTTCCACGTATTTTACGAGCAGCGGGCACGGACGGTATTTCGAATCCGACAGCCCCTCGTACAGGACCTGCATCACCGACAGGCACGTATCGAGACCGATGAAATCGGCAAGCTCGAGGGGGCCCATCGGATGGTGCGCGCCGAGCTTCATCGCCTTGTCGATCGCTTCCACCGTGCCGACGCCCTCATAGAGCGTATAGACGGCCTCGTTGATCATCGGCAGCAGGATGCGGTTGACGATGAAGGCGGGGAAATCCTCGCTCACCGCCACCGTCTTCTGGAGGCTCTCGACGAAGCTGCGCGTAACCGTAAACGTCTCGTCGTCCGTCGCGATGCCCCGGATCAGCTCCACCAGCTCCATCAGCGGCACCGGATTCATGAAGTGCATGCCGATGAAGTGCTCGGGCCGGTCGGTGGTGGAAGCGAGGCGCGTAATGGAAATGGACGACGTGTTCGTCGCCAGCATCGTCTCCTCGCCGATGTGCTTGCACACGTCGGCGAAGATGCGCCGCTTCACCGTCTCGTCCTCGGTCGCCGCCTCCACGACGAGTTCACAGTCGCCGAAAGCTTCAAAGCTCGGAGCGTAGGTGATGCGTTGAAGCGCCGGGGCGACCTCGCCTTCCGCGATGATGCCCTTCTCAGCCTGGCGCCGCATGTAGCGCTCGATCGTGCGGAAGGATTCTTCCACGGTCTCCTTCTGGAGATCGTTGATCGCCACGTCGTAACCGTTGAGGGCGACGACATGGGCAATACCAGTGCCCATCTGGCCGGCACCGATGATGCCGACCTTCTTGATGGTCTGTGGAACCTTGCGATCGCCTTTGGGCTTGTCTGCCGATTTGACTGCCACGTTCATTGCCCGCAAGTCCTTCTGTCCCCGATCGTTGCGCCTTTAGCCGGCTTTCTTCAGCTCTGCCTCAAGCTCCGGCAAAGCCTGGAACAGATCGGCCACCAGGCCATAGTCGGCGACCTGGAAGATCGGCGCTTCGCCGTCCTTGTTGATCGCCACGATGATCTTGGAATCCTTCATGCCGGCGAGATGCTGGATGGCCCCGGAGATGCCGACCGCAACATAAAGATCGGGCGCCACCACCTTGCCCGTCTGGCCGACCTGCATGTCGTTCGGCACGTAACCGGCATCGACCGCGGCGCGCGAGGCGCCCACGGCTGCGCCGATGGCATCGGCGACCGGCTCCAGATACTTCTTGAAGTTCTCGCCGGACTGCAATCCGCGCCCGCCCGAAATGATGATGCGAGCGGAAGAGAGTTCCGGCCGGTCCGACTTCGTCAGCTCCGCCTTCTCGAAGGTGGAAAGGCCGAGCGCAGCCGGAGCAGCGATGCTCTCGATCGCGGCCGAGCCGTCTTCGGCAACCGACGGGAACGCGGAGATGCGCACCGTGATGACCTTCTTGGCCTCCGGCGACTGCACCGTCTGGATGGCGTTGCCGGCATAGATCGGCCGCTCGAACGTATCGGCGGAGACGACCTTGGTGATGTCGGAGATCTGCATCACGTCGAGCGCGGCGGCGATGCGCGGCGCGACGTTCTTGCCCGACGTGGTGGCGGGCGCGACGAACGCGTCATAGTTGGCCATTAGCGGTGTGACGAGTGCCGCGACCTCTTCCGCGAGGCCATGTTCCAGGTGCGGCGCATCCGCGTGCAGCACCTTGGCGACGCCGGCGAGCTTTGCCGCAGCTTCCGCCGCGGGCTTCGCGTTATGTCCGGCAACGAGCACATGGATGTCGCCGCCGATCTGCTGAGCCGCCGCAACAGCCTTCGCCGTCGCGCCCTGCAGCGCACCATTCGTGTGCTCGGCGAGTAGAAGAATGGCCATCAGAGCACCCCGGCTTCGGCTTTGAGTTTCTGCACCAGCTCGGCAACGTTGCCGACGCGCACGCCCGCCTTGCGGCTGGCCGGCTCGGAAATCTTCTGCACCTTGAGACGCGGCGCGATATCGACGCCGAAATCCTCCGGCTTCTTGGTGTCGAGCGGCTTTTTCTTCGCCTTCATGATGTTCGGCAGCGAAGGATAGCGCGGCTCGTTGAGACGAAGATCGGTGCTCACGACCGCCGGCATCTTGAGACGCACGGTCTCGAGGCCGCCGTCGACCTCGCGCGTGACGACGGCAGCACCGTCGCTGAGCTCGAGCTTGGAGGCGAAGGTGCCCTGCGGCCAGCCGAGCAGGCCCGCGAGCATCTGCCCCGTCTGATTGCAATCGTCGTCGATGGCCTGCTTGCCGAGGATGACGAGATCGGGCTTCTCCGTCTCGACCACGCCTTTGAGAATCTTGGCGACCGCGAGCGGCTCGATCGCGACGTCGCCCGTCTCGATGTGGATGCCGCGGTCGGCGCCGATGGCGAGCGCGGTGCGGATCGTTTCCTGTGCCTTTGCCGGACCGATGGAAACGACGATCACCTCCGCCGCTCCGCCTTTTTCCTTGATGCGCACCGCCTCTTCCACGGCGATTTCATCGAAAGGATTCATCGACATTTTAACGTTGGCCAGATCGATGCCAGAGCCGTCGGGCTTGACGCGAATCTTGACGTTGAAATCGACAACTCGTTTGACCGGCACCAGGATCTTCATGCCGTCGGCTCTCCAAGCGTTGTTTGGCTATCTGCTGAGCGGGAACCGTTGTGCAGCGCGACGAAGCCGTCGCCACGCGCCGCGATAAAGTCCCCTGTCGCAGGCCTTCTTCTGGTTATTCGCAAGTGCGAAAAGAGAACCTACGAGCGCGTGGAATGCAAGTCAATTGGGGGGTTCTATTAACCGATCGCCGCTGTACCCGGCGGCAAACGCACGGTTTCGCGCAGCGGTTGGGGCGCGTACGCCGCTCAGGCGAGGCTCACGCCGCGGTCGAATAGGGGCACGCCCGGCCGTCGCATGAAGACGATCAGCACCGCGCCGGCGATGAGGCCGCCGATATGAGCCCACCAGGCGACCGGACCTGTCTCCGGCAACGCCACCATGACGACCTGGAGAGCGATCCAGGCGCCGAGCGCCAGCCCGGCCGTGATCCGCAGCGGGATCACCTTGAACGCCAGTACCCACACGCTTACCCGCGGGTGCAGCATGAGATAGGCGGCGATCACCCCCGCGACGGCACCGCTGGCGCCAACCAGCGGCAGATCGCTATCGGGCAGCATGAAAGTATGCAGCAGACCGGCAAAGACGCCGCACGCGAGATAGAAAAGGAGGAAACGCGCATGCCCCACCGCGTCCTCGACGTTGTCGCCGAACACCCAGAGGAACAGCATGTTGCCCGCAAGATGGAACACATCGATGTGGAAGAACATGTACGTGAGCAGCGTCGTCTGCTCCGCGACGGTGACGCCCTGTCCCGTAAGCGCGCCCGAGGAGTCGAAGTGGACCTGAGTGCCGAGCAAATGGCTGGGCTTCAGCGCGAAGCTCGCGATTGCTGCATCGCTGAGGCCGCTCACCTCGAGGATGAACACGATCACGTTGGCGATGATCAAGCCAACGGTCACATATTGAAACGGAATGGATTTCAGCGAATTTTCATCACGCAGCGGAATGAACAACGGGAAGCCCCCCATAGGGTTTCTAGGCAAAAGCCCCCGGGCGACGGCTAGACCATGATCGCTTCGGACCCTGCCAGTCCGAAGCGCCGATCATCGGTCCAATCAAAAGGCTAGAGCCGCATCGCGATTCGAAGAACAGCGATCGTGCTCTAGCGGTTCTGCCCTGGAACCCAGAGAACATCACTCTTGCCGCGGTCATTCACGTACCGGCTGGCGACAAAAAGAAAATCCGAAAGACGATTGATGTACTGCAGCGCTGCCGCGCTCACCGGCTCGTTGGGATCGGACGCAAGCTCGACCATCAGCCGCTCGGCCCGCCGCGAGACCGTGCGCGAAACGTGCAGCGCCGCCGCCGCGGGCGAGCCGCCCGGCAGCACGAACGAGCGCAGCGGTTTCAGCTCCGCATTCATCTCATCGATTTCCGCCTCGAGACGCTTCACCTGCGCGTCCGTGATGCGCAGCGGCTCATACTCGAGCTTCTGCCCTCGGTCAGGCACGCACAGATCCGCGCCGAGGTCGAACAGGTCGTTCTGGATGCGGATGAGCTTTGCGTCGACCCCCGGATGCCCCGAGCCGAGATGCACCCGCACCATGCCGATGGTGGCGTTCGTCTCGTCCACCGTCCCATATGCGGCGATGCGCAAATCATGCTTCGCGACGCGCTCGCCACTGCCGAGTGCCGTGGTGCCCTTGTCGCCGGTGCGCGTATAAATCTTGCTGAGTACGACCATGTCTTCTCTATCCCCGTGGCGTCGAACCCATCATAACGCAATCTTCCCGGCACTGCGCGCCGCCGGCAGCCGCAGGTCAGCCGTAGTTATGGACGAGCACGAACAGCACGATGATGACGATGGCGGCGGCCTGCAGACCGATGCGCCAGCGCATGAGCTTCTGGCTCAGGTGCGGATTCCTGCCCCGCATCAGATTCCAGAGCCCGAGGAACAGAACCAGCACCACCGCGGCCACGGCCAATGAGGTGAGATGATAGAGCACCGTGTCCATGATCGTTCGTCCTCCGTTCCGGCCTTCTTAAGCCTTTGCACACGGGCGGGCAAACCGTATCTGGTGACCGGGTGGAAGCACCGTCGGGCAGCGGGGCCGCAACGCCTTGGCAATCTGCACCGCGCCATAATTGCCGCAATTGCCGCTTCTGGTGCGACGCCTAGCCGGCACGAAGGGGGAGCACGGCCGTTGAGACGGTTACGACTTTCAGCACTCGCAAAACCCTGCGTTCTCGCGGGGACCCTCGCCAGCGCAGTGCTCGCAATGCCCGCGTCCACCGCCTTCGCGCAGGCAAAGCCCCAGGGGCTCATGCAGTCGCCGGAGAGCGCCGAGGAGGCGAAGAGGCAGCTTGAGAGCAAACGCAACGAGCTCCAGAACGTTCAGCAGAAAACGAAGACGCTGCAAAGCGACGTTGACGGTTTGGCCGCCGAACGCGAGCGGCTCAATCTGCGTCTTCTGGAAACCGCAGATCTCATAAAAAAGAGCGAAGCGCAGCTTACCGCCACGGAAGCCCGCCTCAGCGAGCTGGAGGAGCAGGAGCGCATCATCAAAGGCTCCCTCAACCAGCGCAACAGCCAGATCGCCAAGCTGCTCGGCGCTCTGCAACGCATGGGCCGCAACCCGCCGCCGGTGCTGATTACGCAGCGTGAGGACGCACTCGAGATGGTGCGCAGTGCCATGTTGCTGTCGGCGGCATTCCCCGAGCTTGGCAACCAGGCGAAGGTGCTCACCACGCGCCTCAACGAGCTGATCCGGGTCATGACCGAAATCCGCACCCAGAGCGAGCAGCTGCGGAGCGAGATGACGCGTCTCAACGATGCGCGCACCCGCCTTTCGGGCCTGATGGAAGAAAAGCGCGTCACGCTCGATGAGCGCCAGTCGGAGCTGAAGCGCATGCGCGTCGCCGCGACCGACATCTCGCGCAACGTCAAAGACCTCAACGACCTGATCTCGCAGCTCGACAAGGCGGTGCAGAGCAACACCTCGCTCGGCACCTACGAAGCCCAGCTGCAGCAATCCGCGCCGATCATTACGCCGAATTCATCTTCCGACCCCGCTCCGCTGGCGCCGCCGGCGACGCCCGTGGCACAGAAGCAGACACCCGCCGAACCGCCCGCAAAGCCCCCCGCCGCGAAGGGCGTCGAGGTGGTCGAGCTCACCCCGGCGACCGCGCTCGGCAGCCCCGGCCGCATCAAGCCGGAGATCGAATTTGCCAATGCTAGTGGGCTTTTGCCGCTTCCCGCCCAAGGTCGGCAAGTTCTCGGCTTCGGTGAGAAAACCCAGTTCGGCGGCCAGTCGAAAGGCATTGTGCTCGAAACGCGTCAAGGCGCCCAAATCACGTCACCTTGCGATGGCTGGATCGTTTACGCTGGTGAGTTCAGAAGCTATGGCCAACTCTTGATAATCAACGCTGGCGGCGGTTATCATATCCTGCTTGCCGGTCTCTCCCAGATCGACGTCCAGCCGGGCCAGTTCGTGCTCGCCGCCGAGCCGGTCGGAACCATGAGTGGCTGGTCGCAACAGTCCCGTCCCGTTGCCGCCAACAGCGCCCCGGTCCTGTATGTGGAATTTCGTAAGGACGGACGGCCAATAGACCCCGACCCATGGTGGGCAGCGGGGCATCGAAAGGTGCAAGGATAATGCGCAAGACAGAATTCGCATTCTGGACCTTCCTGTTGATGACGGGTCTCGCCGGCGCGACGACCCTACTCAACGTAACGCGCACCTATTCGGCGACGACTTCGGAGAATTCCGAACTCTATCGTCAGCTTGATCTCTTCGGCGACGTGCTGGAGCGCGTCCGCTCCGACTATGTCGAGAAGCCCGACGACACGATGCTGATCGAGTCGGCGATCAACGGCATGCTCTCCGCACTCGACCCGCACTCCTCCTATCTCAGCCCCAAGAACTACCGCGACATGCAGGTGCAGACGCGCGGCGAGTTCGGCGGTCTCGGCATCGAGGTCACGATGGAGAACGGCGTCGTGAAGGTGGTTTCGCCCATCGACGACACGCCCGCCGCCAAGGCCGGCCTCCAGGCGAACGACCTCATCACGCACCTCGACGGCGAGCAGATCGTCGGCCTGACCTTGGAGCAGGCGGTCGAGAAGATGCGCGGCCCGGTCAACACGCCGATCAGCCTCACCATCGTCCGCAAGGGCATGGATGATCCCTTCGACGTGAAGGTCACCCGCGACATCATCCGCATCAATGCGGTGAAAGCGAACAACGAGAAGGACATCGCCTACATCAAGGTGACCACCTTCAATGAGCAGACCCATGCCAACCTGGTGAAGGCAATCGAGAACGCCAAGAAGACCATCGGCAAGGATCTCAAGGGCTACGTCATCGACCTGCGCAACAATCCCGGCGGCCTGCTCGACCAGGCGATCGCTGTCTCCGACGACTTCCTGGAGCGCGGCGCCATCGTGCTGACCAAGGGCCGCAACAACGAGGAGACGCAGCGCGCCCAGGCCCATGCGGGCGACATCACCGACGGCAAGAAGATCGTCGTGCTGATCAACGGCGGCTCGGCCTCCGCTTCGGAGATCGTTGCCGGCGCCCTGCAGGACCACAAGCGCGCCACCGTCATCGGCACGCGCTCCTTCGGCAAGGGTTCGGTGCAGACCATCATCCCGCTCGGGGCGAACGGCGCCATCCGCCTGACGACGGCGCGCTACTACACGCCGTCGAACCGCTCGATCCAGGCGAAGGGTATCGATCCCGATATCATCGTCGAGCAGGAGCTGCCGGACGAGCTGAAGAAGAAGGTCTCCTCGGCGGCCGATACGGCCCGCGGTGAGGCGAGCCTGCGCGGCCACCTCCGCAATCCGGAGAACACCACCGGCGAGGACGGCAAGGAAGCGAAGGAAGTGTCGGGCTCGTCGGCCTACGTGCCGAAGGAGCCGGAGAAAGACGCGCAGCTGCAGTACGCGCTGTCGTTCCTCCGCGGCACGGCCACCGACGCCATGACCGCCAAGGCAGGCCCGGCAGCAACGGCGCCGGACAGCGACGCCAAGGAAAAGGCGAAGAACTAAGCCCCGAGGCTCCGGCCCGGACCTCGAAGCAAAACTTCGTCGGCAGGCTATGGATGGGCGCCCTCGCGGCGCCCATCTTCGTTTCAGCCGGCCCGCGGCCAGCCTCCGGAAAGCGAAATCGGGTAGGAAGCGGGACCAGCGAGGAATTTCGATCGCGCCGCGATCGCCGGAAAACAGAACGAAACCGCATCCCATCGCGCAACGCTGCCCGGGCGTGCGGCACCAACCCACCACGAGGAACGCCCAGCATGAGCAAATCACCCGCGACCCTCGGCTATCGCCCGTGTGTGGGCATCGCCGTCGTCAACCCGGAAGGCCTGGTGTGGGTGGGCCGGCGCGCCGATAGCCCCGGTGAGGAGGAAGGACGTGGTGCCTGGTGGCAGATGCCCCAGGGCGGCATCGACGAAGGGGAGGATCCGGCAGCGGCCGCCCTGCGGGAGCTGCGCGAGGAAACTGCCATGCACTCGGTGAGGATCATCGCCGAGACCGCCGACTGGCTACACTACGATCTTCCCCCCGAGCTTATCGGCAAAGCCTGGGGCGGACGCTACCGCGGCCAGAAGCAGAAGTGGTTCGCCATGCGCTTCCTCGGCCCCGAAAGCGAGATCGACATCGCCCCTCCCGGCCAGAAGGCTGAATTCACGGAATGGCGCTGGATCCCGATCATCGAGGTGGTCGAGCTCATCGTGCCGTTCAAACGGGACGTGTATCGGCAGGTCGTCGAAGCCTTCGCGCCCCACGCCCAACCGGGACGATGATGCAACACTCCTTGCAGGGCAGCCGCCAATCTGAAAAGCTACGCCATACAATAGCTTAATTTTAGCGCTTAATTCACTGTGATTCGAACCTCATAGACTGTTGGCAGACGGCCACACATGCCCACCCACTTCGCACAGGATGGTTTCATCGCTCCACTGCCCATGCGGCCGTGCGTGGGCGTTGTGCTGTTCAATGCCGAGGGGCTTGTTTGGGTAGGCCAGCACCGCCCCAAGTGGACGCTGGGCCGTTCGGGGGATGCCGGGAAAACCTTCTGGCAGCTTCCCCAGGGCGGCATCGAGCCCTTGGAGCCTTCGCGCGAAGCTGCATTCCGCGAGCTCTGGGAAGAGACCGGCGTGCGCAATGCAACGCTGATCGGCGAAATTCCCGGCTGGCTCACCTACGAGCTGCCGTCGGATCTGCTCGGCATCGCGTTGAAGGGCAAGTACGCCGGCCACCGTCTGCGCTGGTATGCCATGCGGTTCGACGGCAACGACAGCGAGATCGACCTCGACGCCAAGGGTGCCACCCTGAAGCGGGAGTTCGAGGCGTGGCGTTGGGTGCCGCTGAATGAGGTGCCGGCGCTCGCGATCCGCTATCGACGCCCCGTCTATGAGGAAGTCGCGCGTGAGTTCGCGCACTTCGCCCGCCCGAGGATCGACGGCGCCATCGCCGCGGAATAGCCCTCCTTCGCGCACGAGCGGTCGTTCACCACCCGCAGGGCTGCTCCTCGCAGATCCTCGTTTGGGGCGAGCGAGTAGCGCTGTCCATTCTTACCGCGACATGCGCGGCGATCCGCGAGCAGCCGCCTGGCTCCGGCGGCACGCATCCGGCCCCGATCGATCCCCTAGGACGGCTTGCGCAAGCGCGACACGCTGCGCCACGTTTGCCCGAGGCACGACTGCGCTCAAAACAAAAGTGGCCCGCACGAGCGAGCCACTTTTCATTCGTTGCGTCGGGAACAGCGCGCGAGAGCAAGCTCTCCCGCTTACGCCGCCTTCAGCTGCACGCGCTTCAGCAGATCGACAAGCGTCTCCGCTGTCATCCGCGCCTGGTCGTCCTTTGCCTCGGCGAGCTGAGCCTCGGCGGCCCGCAGTTCCTCGGCGAGCCGAGCACCCTGCAGCTCCTCCAGCGGCACCGCCGTCTGCGCCAGCACCGTCAGGCGCTCGGGATCGGCCTCGGCAACACCCTTCTTCACGAGGAGTTGCTGACGGCCCTCCGCCCGGCTCACCTCGAGGATACCCGGACGCATGGTGGAGATGAACGGCGAGTGCCCGGCGAGCACGGCGAAGTCGCCCTCCGCGCCGGGAACGACGACCTGTTGCACCTCACCGGAGAACACCAGGCGCTCCGGTGTCACCAGCTCGAAATTGAATGTCGCTGCCATCGTTCAGACCGTCCTGTCAGTCGTCGGCGTCATCATCGTCTTGATCGCCGGTCTTCTCGCGGACTTCCTCGTCCGTCTGCAGCTGCGTGCCGCAGAACGGACAGAAGAACACCGGGTGATCGACCATGCCGGGCTCTTCGTCCTCGAGATCGACGAGGCCGACCGACATGTAGAGCACGCCGTCCTCGCCCACGGTGAGGAGCGGCTCGAACTCCTCTCCGCTCATCGCATCCTGCAGCTCCGCGCAGCAGGAACCGAAACTCCCACCGCCACCAGATGGTGCTTCCACGGCCATATTGATCGTCCTCGTCCCGGGGCCGCGCGGGCCCTGTTAAATGATCAGGCGGCTTCAGCCAGCTTTTCGGCCTTGGCCATCGCTTCCTCGATCGTGCCGACCATGTAGAAGGCCTGCTCGGGGAGGTGGTCGTAGTCGCCATTGACCAGGCCCTTGAAGCCTTTGATCGTGTCGGCGAGCGAAACGAGCTTGCCGGGTGAGCCGGTGAACACCTCGGCGACGTGGAACGGCTGCGACAGGAAGCGCTCGATCTTACGGGCGCGGGCCACAGCGATCTTGTCGTCCTCGGAAAGCTCGTCCATGCCGAGAATGGCGATGATGTCCTGCAGAGCCTTGTAGCGCTGAAGGATCTCCTGCACCTGGCGGGCCACCTTGTAGTGCTCCTCGCCGATGATGCGCGGGTCGAGCATGCGCGACGTGGAGTCGAGCGGGTCGACGGCCGGATAGATGCCCTTTTCAGCGATCGAGCGCGAAAGCACGGTCGTCGCGTCAAGGTGAGCGAACGACGTCGCCGGTGCCGGGTCGGTCAAGTCGTCGGCCGGCACGTAAATGGCCTGCACCGAAGTGATCGAGCCCTTCTGCGTCGTGGTGATGCGCTCCTGCAGAGCGCCCATGTCGGTGGCGAGCGTCGGCTGATAGCCCACGGCCGAAGGAATGCGGCCGAGAAGGGCCGAAACCTCGGAGCCCGCCTGCGTGAAGCGGAAGATGTTGTCGACGAAGAACAGCACGTCCTGGCCCTGGTCGCGGAAGTACTCGGCAACCGTCAGGCCCGAGAGGGCGACGCGGGCGCGGGCGCCCGGCGGCTCGTTCATCTGGCCGTACACCAGGGCGCACTTGGAGCCGGCGGTCGAGCCGTTATTCTTGGCCGGGTCCTTGTTGACGCCCGACTCGATCATCTCGTGATAGAGGTCGTTGCCTTCGCGCGTACGCTCACCCACGCCCGCGAACACGGAGTAACCGCCGTGCGCCTTGGCGACGTTGTTGATGAGCTCCATGATGAGCACGGTCTTGCCGACGCCGGCGCCGCCGAACAGACCGATCTTACCGCCCTTGGCATACGGCGCGAGCAGGTCGACGACCTTGATTCCCGTCTCGAGAATTTCGGCTTCGGTCGACTGGTCCTGGAACGAAGGCGCGGGCGCGTGGATCGGCGCTTCGCCGCTGCCCTGGATCGGACCTGCCTCGTCCACCGGCTCGCCGATGACGTTCATGATGCGGCCGAGCGTGGCATCGCCCACCGGCACCTTGATCGGCGCGCCCGTGTCGGTCACTTCCTGGCCGCGCACGAGACCTTCCGAGGAGTCCATGGCGATCGTGCGCACGGTGTTCTCGCCGAGGTGCTGTGCAACCTCAAGCACCAGGCGCGAGCCTTGGTTCGTGGTCTCGAGAGCGTTCAGAATTGCCGGCAGGTGATCATCGAACTGCACGTCAACGACGGCGCCCGTGACCTGGCGAATGCGACCAACTTTGTTTGCCATTTTCGTCTCCAGCAGATGTGTTTCAGGCGACCGTCAGCGTGACGGGGATGTTCCCGCGCGTCGCCTTCGAGTACGGGCAGATTTCGTGGGCTTCTTTCAGCAGCGCTTCGACCTTGTCTTTGTCGGCGCCGGGAATGGCGAGCTTGATTTCGGCTTTCAACGCAAAGCTCGTTGCGTCTTTGTCGAGCGTGACCGAGCAGGTGACCGTCGCCGCCTGACCGTCGAGACCATGCTTCTTGGCGAGCAGCAGAACCGCCTGGCCGAAGCACGACGACCATCCGAGCGCGAAGAGCTGCTCGGGGTTGTGACCCTCGCCGGAGCCGCCGAGATCCTTCGGCAGCGCCATTGCGAGCGCCAGCTTGCCCCCGTCGAGCACCGCGCGGCCGTCCCGGCCGCCCTTCGTCGTCGCTGTCGTCGTGTAAGCCATGGCCGCCTCGCTGAACTGATCCTAGAGGGCCTCGGCGCCGGAGATGATCTCGATGAGTTCCTTGGTGATCATCGCCTGACGTGTACGGTTGTAGGTAAGCGTGAGCTTGTCGATCATATCGCCGGCGTTGCGCGTCGCCGAATCCATGGCGCTCATCTGCGCGCCGTAGAAGGAAGCGACGTTCTCCAGCAGACCGCGATAGATCTGCGTCGAGATGTTGAGCGTGACGAGATCGCCGAGGACCTCCTCCTCGCTCGGCTCATACTGATGGATAGCCTCCGCGCCGCCACCGGTGGACGCCTTCGCCTCGGGGATCTTGGCCGGAATGAGCTGCAGCGCGGTAGGCTGCTGCTTGATCACCGACATGAACTCCGAGAAGTAGAGCGTCGCCACGTCGAACTCACCGGCCTCATAGAGGCGCAGCAGCTTCTGCGCGATCTCGTCGGCGTTGGAGAACGCGATCTGGCGCACGGCGCGCAGATCGATGCGGTCGATGTAATGGCTGCCAAGCTCGCGCTTCAGCGCCTCGGCGCCCTTACGGCCCACCATGATCATCTTCACGGTCTTGCCGGCGGCCAGAAGGCGCTGTGCATCCTGCCGGGCAAGCTTGGAGATGTTCGTGTTGAAGCCGCCGGCAAGGCCGCGCTCGCCGGTCATCACCACCATGAGGTGCACGTCGTCGCGGCCGGTACCCGCCAGAAGCGGCGCCGAGCCCTTGCCGGTGATGCGCGAGCCGAGGCTCGCGATCATCTGGTCCATGCGTTCGGCATAGGGCCGCGCGGCGGTGGCGACTTCCTGGGCGCGGCGCAACTTCGCCGCGGCGACCATCTGCATCGCCTTGGTGATCTTACGCGTCGCCTTCACGGAGGCGATGCGGTTTCTGAGATCCTTTAAGCTCGCCATCGGGCGGCGCCTTCCTTCTTATCCTAATGGATCCGGACCGCTTGCGGGCGGCCCGGATGACAATCGGCAATTAGGCGGTGAAGCCCTTAGCAAACTTGTCGAGGAAGGCGACGAGCTTCTTCTCGGTGTCCTCGGACAGCGCCTTCTTGGTGCGGATGTCCTCGAGGATGTCCTTGCCGTCCGTGCGCAGCAGGCTCAAGAAATCCTGCTCGAACTTGCCGACCGCGTTGACCGCGATGTTATCGAGATAGCCGCGCGTGCCCGCGAAGATCACGCAGACCTGCTCTTCCATCTGGAGCGGCGAGAACTGCGGCTGTTTTAGCAGCTCGGTGAGGCGGGCGCCGCGGGCGAGCATCTTCTGCGTCGCGGCGTCGAGATCGGAGCCGAACTGAGCGAAGGCCGCCATCTCGCGGTACTGCGCGAGCTCGCCTTTGATCTTGCCGGCAACCTGCTTCATCGCCTTGGTCTGGGCCGAGGAGCCGACGCGCGACACCGACAGACCGACGTTCACGGCCGGACGGATGCCCTGGTAGAAAAGGTCGGTCTCGAGGAAGATCTGACCGTCGGTGATCGAGATGACGTTCGTCGGAATGTAGGCCGACACGTCGTTGGCCTGCGTCTCGATGACCGGCAGAGCCGTGAGCGAGCCGGCGCCGTGGGCGTCGTTCAGCTTCGCGGCGCGTTCCAGAAGACGCGAGTGGAGATAGAACACGTCGCCCGGGTAGGCTTCGCGGCCCGGCGGACGGCGAAGCAGCAGCGACATCTGGCGATAAGCGACGGCCTGCTTGGAGAGGTCGTCATAGGCAATCACGGCGTGCATGCCGTTGTCGCGGAAGTATTCGCCCATCGTGCAGCCGGTGAACGGCGCCAGGTACTGCAGCGGGGCCGGCTCCGAAGCGGTCGCAGCGACCACAATCGAATACTCGAGAGCACCATGCTCCTCGAGAACCTTCACGAACTGCGCGACGGTCGAGCGCTTCTGGCCGACGGCGACGTAGACGCAGAAGAGCTTGTCCTTGTCGCTCTTCGCAGCCGCGTTGATGGCCTTCTGGTTGAGAATGGTGTCGAGGATGATCGCGGTCTTGCCGGTCTGGCGGTCGCCGATGATCAGCTCGCGCTGGCCGCGGCCAACCGGGATCAGAGCGTCGACGGCCTTGAGGCCGGTTGCCATCGGCTCGTGCACCGACTTGCGCGGCAGAATGCCGGGGGCCTTCACGTCGACGCGCTTCTTCTCGTCGAACTGGATCGGGCCCTTGCCGTCGATCGGGTTGCCGAGGGCATCGACCACGCGGCCGAGCAGCCCCTTGCCGACCGGAACTTCCACGATGGCGCCGGTCCGCTTGACTGTATCGCCTTCCTTGATGCCGCGGTCGTCGCCGAAGATCACGATACCGACGTTGTCGGCCTCGAGGTTCAAGGCCATGCCGCGGATACCGCCCGGGAACTCGACCATCTCGCCGGCTTGGACGTTGTCGAGGCCATAGACGCGGGCGATACCGTCGCCCACCGACAGCACTTGGCCGATTTCGGAGACCTCGGCTTCCTGGCCGAAATTCTTGATCTGGTCCTTGAGGATCGAGGAGATCTCTGCGGCCCGGATGTCCATCACTTGCCTCTTCCCTTACAGCGCATTTCCGTTACGTGCTGGCGCCGGCGGCGCCGAGCAATCTTGCCGGGAACAGCCGCAGGAGAGCCCGCGGCGCGTCTCCCCGATCAAGCAGTGCCCTTCAGCACGACCTTCAGATTGTTGAGCTTCGTCCGCAGCGATGAATCGAACATGCGGCTGCCGACCTTGACCACCAAGCCGCCGAGCAGCGAGGGATCAACCTTGGCATCGAGCCGCACGTCCTTGCCGTAGGACGCCTTCAGCGTGTTCTTCAGCGCGGCGAGCTGCTCATCGCTGAGCTCGACTGCCGACTGCACTTCGGCCGTCATCTCGCCGCGGTGAAGGGCGAGCTGCTGGCGGAAATTCTTGATCATGTCCTCGGCGGCGGCCAAGCGCCGGTTGCGCGCCACCACCTGGAGGAAATTGCCGGTCGTCGCGCCGACGGCCGCCCAGTCGAGAACGGCCTTCATGGCGCGCTCCTGATCCTCGGCGGAGAAAGCCGGGCTGTTTACCAAGCGCCTCAGATCGCTGCTCTGATCGAGCATCGCCTGGAACTTGGAAAGATCCGCATCGACGCCGTCGAGCTCGCCTTGCTCACGTGCCAATTCAAAAAGCGCCGAGGCATAGCGCCCCGCAACACCTGACGTCATCTGATTGTTCGTTGCCACGTGAAACGCTCTCGCCGGCAGCCATAACGGGGGCTCAGGGCCAGATAGGCCTGTCCGCTCCCTCCCCCGCTTTGAGGAAATTCATCCGCACAGAAGGACGCCGCGGGCATTGTGACCCCGGCACCCCTGAAAAGTGCGCGCGTTCTCTAACATGCACCGGGCGGCCCTTCAACGGGGGACAGACGTCCGAATGCCGCATTTGGAGGCCGGAAAACGGTATTTGCCAGATGAACGTAAGCTGCATGGCCCCTTCAGAGGCGGTTCAGCGCGAAAAGTATTGAATGCCCCTCATCGCCGGCAACGAAGCCGGCACTGGGACACAGGCCGAACATCTGGCCAAGGGGAAGAAAAAATGACCATCACCCGCAAGCTCACCTCCACCCTCACCGCCCTCGCCATCGCGGCGGCAAGCCTCGCGCCCCTCGCAACCTCGGCCAATGCAGGCCCCCGCGGGTACGGCCACGGTTACGGTTACGGCCACGGCCACCATTACAACCACGGTTACGACGGCTATCGCGGCGGCCGCGACCGCTACTACGCCCGCCACTACCGGAAGAAGAACAACACCGGGAAGTATGTCGCTATCGGTGCTGCCGCTCTGATGCTCGGCATCATCGCTTCGGAGGCCGGACGCCGCTAGCCATCAGCGGCCATTGTCTCCGACGCCGGAGGCAGTAAGCGCCTCCGGCGACAGGTTTCACCCGCGCCCTCACCCAGCGCAGGTGGTTGTAGGGCGCTCCGGCGCCACCATTTGAATACCCAAAGCATATTGGCTGAGCGCTCCCACCCTCGCGCCAGTCCGGGCCGAACCTTTCCCCCCAAGGTTCGGCCCTTTTATTTTTGGCCTCAGCGCTGCTGCCCCGTGGCGCGGCATCACTCCGCTAGGCTTGCTGCATGATCTGCAGGGCGCGCTGCAGCCGCTCCGCGTTCTCCCGATCGAAGTGGGACAGGGAGAAAGCGATGCCCTGGCGCGCTCTTTCTGTGAAATCGATCCGCTCCGTGTCCGTTGCCATGTCCACTGCCTGGCCCGACACAGCCGAGACCTTCACCGTCATCGACAGGAACGGAGTGCTCTCCTGGAGCGACATCTTCCCGCTCGCAATCTGCCCGTTCATCCAGTCGAACAGCTCCTG
>DASRYA010000131.1:0-16537 GCA_035687305.1 Hyphomicrobium sp.
CCTGCGGCTCCATCGCGAGCGCATTGAAGTTCGGCGCCACGAGGCCGAACAGGAAGAACAGAACGCCCATGAGCAGCATGAACACCCACACGTTCGCAACTCCGAGCAGCCCGGCAACCAAGAGCACCATCGCAAGCACGGTGAAGGCGGAGAGCGCCGCATGGGAAACGAGCCGCATGCCGAGCCGCTCCACCCAGCGCGCGTTGACGAGCGAAGCCGTGCCGATGGTGAGCGCGATGGCGCCGAACGCGACCGGGAAGGCGGCGCCCAGATCATAGACGTCGACGAAGATCTGCTGCGCACTGGCGACGTAAGCGAGAACGCAACCGAACGCGAAGCCTCCCGCGATCGCATAGCCCAGAGTCTGCGGCACCGTGAGCACCAGGCGGACGGAGCGGCCGAGCGATAGGCGCGAGCCGTTCATCGGCGCCGATTCCGGCAACCGGAGCGCCGCCCAAAGTGTCACCAGCGCACCGGAGACGAGCAGCAGATCGAACACGTTGCGCCACGTGCCGATGGCCAGCACACCCTGGCCCATGCTGGGTGCGATCACCGGAATGATGATGAACATCGCCATCGCGAACGACATCACGCGCGCCATCTGCCGCCCTGAGAAGCGGTCGCGCACGATGGCAATGGCGAGAACGCGCGGCGCAGCGGCCCCCAGCCCCTGGACGGCCCGCGCGATCAGCAGCGTCTCGAAGCCCGAAGCGAAGGAAGCCGCCAGCGAGCCCACGATAAAAATGCCCATGCCGACCATAAGCACGGGTCTGCGCCCGTAATCGTCCGACAGGCGCCCGTACGCGAGTTGCCCGATCGAGAAACCCAGCATGTATATGATCACGATGTTCTGGCGCGCGTTGGGATCGCCGACGCCGAGCGCTTCGCCAATCTGCGGCAGCGCCGGCAGCATCACGTCCACGGCCATCGCCGTGAGCGACATCATCACCGCAACGAGCGCGATGAATTCGGACACCGGCATCGGGTTTGCCTGGAAGGTCGGTTGCGCGCCCTCGGCTACGGCGCGGTCGTCGGGTGGGTTCATGCTCCACACTGCTTTCGTTGGCGCCGGAAAGACGCTGGGAGGATGGCGCCCAATTAAGCGCCGTCCCAGGCCAAATAGTGACTGCGATAGCGCCACGGAAGCGCGCGCACTGCGACCTGCTGCCTCGAAGGGTGAGATTTTTCTTTTCCGCAGCGATTAATCGCTGCGGCTGCCGGATTTTGAGGCGAATGTTGGCGTACCCTGGCGACCAGGGAGCAACACATCCTCGGATATACGTATTTCGAGGTCAAAAGTCCGCGCACGCCGCAAAGGCCTGCGGTATAGCAGAGGGCATTGCGATTTCATGAAGATTCGGAGCCTCTTAGCCGTGCTCTCTCGCCTTTTCAGCACCCATTTCGCCCAACCTTTCTTCCTTCCCCGCGCCTTGGCCATCGGTGCCGCCCTCGCCTTCATCGGCGGCACGGTGGGAACGGTCCAGCCGGCGGCGGCCCAGCAGGGCTTCGGCAATTTCTTCGGCTATCAGAAGCCGCCCAAACGCGCCGTGCGCAAAAAGCGCCCGCCGGCAGCCCCGGCACAGGCGGGCAATGCGGCCGCAGCGTCGAAGACAACCGCCGCGAAAGCGGAGAAGACCGGACCCAAGGGCGCTCTCGTCGCCATCGTCTCGCTGCCCGACCAGCACGTCAGCGTCTACGATGCCACGGGCCGCATCGCCCATTCGCGCGTTTCCACCGGCGTCGCGGGCCACCGCACACCGTCCGGTGTTTTCAGTGTGATCGGCAAAAGCCGGCACCACCGCTCCAACATCTACTCCGGCGCGCCGATGCCGTGGATGCAGCGCATCACGTGGTCGGGCATCGCCCTGCACGCTGGCGTCGTACCCGGCTATCCGGCCTCGCACGGGTGCATCCGCCTGCCCTATTCGTTTGCCCCGCAGCTCTACGGTCTCACCAAAATCGGCGCGCGCGTGATCGTCACCACGCGCGATACTGCGCCCGTCGATTTCTCGCATCCCCTGCTCCCGTTGCCGAAGATGCAGCCTTCGCCCGCCAATCAGCAGCAGGCCGCAGGCGATGGAGCCGTCGAGCTTGCGTCCGCGGACGCCGCAACGGCCAGCGACACGACAGCCGCAGCGGCGAGCCATGGTGACGAAACGAGCGCACCGAAGCTGCTCGATCCCATCGCCTACGCCAGCGCCCTGAAGCAACGCGCAGTTGCCGACAAGTCCGTAGCCGATGCATTGGCCAAGACGGCGCTCGATGCTGCGCAGGCGGCGGGTGCCGAAGCGCGCCAGGCCGCCGACGCGGCGGAAGCAGCCGAGACCGCGTTGAAAGCCGCAGAGGCTAAGCTCGGCGACCTCACGGCGCGCGCCACGGGCACGTCGGATCAGGCCGCGGCGAACACCGATACGCCCGACACGACAGCCTCGATCGCATCGGAAAAGTCCGCCGCGGAAGCGGCGGTTGAGCATGCGCGCAGCGCCCTTGCCACCGCGCGCGAGCATGAGGCCGAGAAATCCAAAGCAGCTTTTGCCGCCGTCGAAGCCTGGAAGCGCGCAGCGGAGACCGCGAAAGCCGCCGACGACCTCATCGCGGAGGCGACGCGCCGGCGCCAGCAGGTTTCCGTGTTCGTCTCCAAGAAGGAAGGTCGCATCTTCATCCGCCAGGACTGGAAAGAGGTGTGGGACGCTCCCGTCACCATTCGCGATCCCGACCGTCCCCTCGGAACGCACGTCTACACCGCGGTCGATGTCGCCCCGGACGGCTCGAACGTCCATTGGACAGCCATCACGATGCCGCCCGAAGGTGCCGGCGCCGAAACACGGCGCGGCAAGTCCAAAGGGAAGAACGCAGCAGCAGCGGCGGAAAAGGCGGCGCAGCCCAGCGCGAAGCCTGAAACTGCCACCGGTGCGCTCGACCGCATCGAGCTTCCCGAGGAGGCCCGCGAACGCATTGCGGAGCTGCTCTGGACCGGCGGCTCGCTGATCGTCTCCGATCACCCGCGCAGCTACGAGATGGGCGAATACACCGACTTCATCGTCCTCACGCGGTGAACGCTAACCTCTGACCGGGGTAAGCGGCGCCTCTTCGCGCACCCGTCTTCCGACACGCTTGAGCCGTGGCGCGTCACCGCACCCCCGTGCGAACGCGCGGGTCCATACGTTCCGTACGCGCCATTGGTTACCGCGCCGCGAGATTTCGCACTACAGAGGATAACCGGCCGTTAGCGCTTGACGGCCTACCTTTTGCGCGTACTCGTAAAACAGCGTCGAGGCCACCGTGCCGCCTTTTAGTAGACTACGTCGCGCGGGCCTCGCCGCGGAGGGCAACACCCTGCGCACCCAGGATCGCCATCCCGAGTTCCCCGATTCCAGCATGCCGATGCTGGAAGCACTGGTGTGCGAGGTGCATTCCGCGGCGCTGCTGACAGCCACCATCGCGAGCGTCATCAACGCGTTCAACCGCGGATACTCCCCACGCGGCGAGGACGCCATCCGCCCGTACGTGCCGGGCGAGCCCGCGATCATCTCCGTGTTGCGCAACGGCATGCTGGAGACCGACCTCGACGAGGACACGGTGCGCCTCGTCATCCAGTTCTTCGACGATCTCGCGCCCGCCCGCCTCGCCATCGACCGCTACATCTCCGAAGCGAACGTTTTGGGCGAGGACCGCGCCGTCGCTCTGCACCTGCTCACCCTGTCGACGGCCTGGCGCCGCGCCTGCCAGGACGCGCTGCTCGCCGTCCGTCAGCTCCATTCCGACTTGCATCACCTACCGGCGCAGTATGCGAGCAACTCTAAGCTCCTCAATAATCTGCTGCAGGATGTCATCATGGGCGGCTCGCCCTGCCTGGACGCCAGCGGTGAGATCGCGCTGCCCGATCTGCCCCAGCGTCGGCAGTCCGCGCGCCGCACCGTCTGCCAGTCCTGCACCCTGACCTACAATCGCCTCACGGCACAGGCCTTCGTGCGCGACGTCTCGCCCGGCGGCTTCGGTCTCGAGCGCGTCCCCCAGCTCGTGCCCAAAACCATGGTCGAGATCGAGCTTCCGAGCGGACGGCGCTTCACCGGATCGGTCGCCTGGTGCAGCGGCACCTCGGCGGGCGTGCGGTTCACCCGGCCCCTGCTGCCGAACGACCCGCTTTTGACCGGCTGATCCTCGGAAGGCCGGGTGCGAGCCTGCGCCGATTTGCCGCCGCTGTGCGGCTGTGGCACGCTCCCCCCAGGCAGCGCCCATGAGAAGGCGCAGCGGAGGATCATGACGACACTCGCCCGGCGAAACGCCACGCAGAGCAGCAGCGGCATTCGTGTTGCGGCAAGCGCGCTGCCGTCGACCTGCGCAGCCGTGCGCGAAGCCAAAGCCGCACTCGAACTGGGCAGCGGCGGCGATTATCAGCAGCTTATCGCCTTCTTCAGCATCGACCACGATGCCGAGGTGCTGGCCGGCGCCCTCAAAGAAGCCTTCCCGGGCATACCGGTCACCGGCTGCTCGACGGCCGGCGAGATCGGCCCCGCCGGCATGATGCAGGGCGGGTTGCTGCTCGTTGCCTTCCCCCGCGAAGGTTTCCGCGT
Source organism: Hyphomicrobium sp. (assembly GCA_035687305.1). Classification (GTDB taxonomy): domain Bacteria; phylum Pseudomonadota; class Alphaproteobacteria; order Rhizobiales; family Hyphomicrobiaceae; genus Hyphomicrobium_A. The sequence goes on from DASRYA010000131.1 coordinate 4,575, forward strand.
GCACACCGAGCTCATCACCAACATCGGCCGTTTCGGCGTCGAGCGGGCCACCGAAGCGGTGCGCCGCGTCAAGTCGCGGCTTCGCCCCACGTCCGATCGGCTGTCGCGCGAGACGATGTTCGCGCTGCTGCTGGTCGATGGCCTGTCGAACGCCGAGGAGAACATCGTCGCCGCCATCAACTGGGCGCTGGACGACATCGAGTTGATCGGCGGCTCGGCGGGCGATGGCATCCACTTTCACCGGACCGCGATTCTCCATGACGGCGAGGTCGCCCAGCGCGCCGCCGTCCTCATCCTGGTGGAGACCGACCTCCCCTTCCGCGTATTCAAGACGCAGAATTTCGAGCCGACCGGCATCAAGCTCGTTGTCACCGCAGCCGATACCGAGAACCGCATCGTGCACGAGCTCAACGCCGAGCCTGCAGCGCGTGAATACGCCGCCGCCATCGGCCTGCGCCCTGACGACCTCGGTCCCTTCAGCTTCGCGTCCTATCCGCTGGTCGTGAAGGTCGGCGGCGACTACTTCTGCCGCTCCATTCGCAACATGAACGCTGACGGCAGCCTGTCATTCTTCTGTGCCATCGACGAGGGGCTGGTGTTCACGGTGGCGCGCCCTCGCGACATACTGAGCGCGACGGAAGCCACATTGAGCGAGGTGGACAGCGTTCTCGGCGGCATCGATCTCGTTGTCGGCTTCGACTGCATCCTGCGTCGGCTCGACGCGGAAGCGCGCCAAATCCGTCACCAGATGGACGCGCTCTACCGGAAATATAATATCTACGGCTTCCACACCTACGGTGAGCAGTTCAACGCCATGCATCTCAACCAGACGCTGACCGGCATAGCCTTCGGACACCGGGCGCCGGCATCGGAAGCGTAAGCCATGGCTTCGCTGTTCGACATCGACGCGCCTGAAGCGAACCCGGAGGATCTGGAGCGCCGCATCGCCAAGCTGCAGAAGATCAACGCGGCGCTCATGCAGCGGGTCGAGCGCTCGATGGATCAGCAGGGGAACGCCTATTCCCTGTTCCAGACGGCGATTGCTTTGGAAAGCCAGGTGCGCCAGCGCACCGAGGAGCTGACGAGTACGCTTGCACGGCTCGAACGCACCAATGATGAGCTTTCGGCTGCACGCGACGCCTCCGAACGCGCCAACCGTTTCAAGACGCGCTTCTTCACCGCTGTGGGGCATGATCTTTTGCAGCCGCTGCACGCGGCGCGCCTCTCGGCCAGCGCCCTTGCCGAAACCAACGGCGGCGGACCCCAGCGCGTCATTGCCGAACGCATCGAACATGCCCTCACCACCATCGAACAGCTGCTCAAGTCCATCCTCGACATCTCCAAGCTCGAAGCGGGCGTCGTCACGCCGGCGCGCCGGCCGGTCGCGCTCGATGAAATGTTTGCCTCGCTCGTCGTCGATCTCGAGCCCCAGGCGAAGGCCAAGAGCCTCGCCCTTTCATGGCGGCGCAACGGGCTCACCGTCGTCTCCGACCCGCTGATGCTCCGGCGCATCCTGCAAAACCTCATGGCCAATGCGGTGCAGTACACCGACAGGGGCTGTGTCCGCCTTTTTGCGCGGCCGCGGGGCGAGATGGTCCGCATTGAAGTATGGGATACCGGTCCGGGCATTGGCGAGGCCGACCGCGAAACGATCTTCGAGGAATTTCAGCGTGGTGCGGCGACCGACCGCCCGACGGTCGGCGGCTTCGGCCTCGGCCTCTCCATCGTGCAGCGCATGGCCGAAGCGCTCGGCCACCGGCTCGACCTGTGCTCGCGGGTCGGACACGGCACACGCTTTTCCGTCACCGTGCCGCGTGCGCTGACCGAGATAGCAGGCACGCGGGAGCGGGTAACCGAGGCGCCGGCGCCCGTCGATGTGAGCGTATCGAGCCTCGAAGGTGCAGAGATCGTCGTCATCGACAACGATCCGGGTGTGCTCGAAGCGATGCGCTCGCTGCTCGAACGCTGGGGCTGCCACGTCCGCTCGGCGCGCAGCCTTGAAGGCCTCGCGCGCGCTGAAGGCGCGCAGCCCATGCCCGATGTCATCTTAGCAGATTATCACCTCGATGAGCGCCGCAACGGCCTCGAAGCGGTGCATGCGCTCCGCCGCGCGGCGGGCGCGGCCATACCCGCCATCGTCATCACCGCCGATCGCACAGCGGAGATCGCAGACGCCGCCCGCGAGATGGATTGCGAGGTGTTGCTGAAGCCCGTGAAGCCGGCGCGGCTACGCGCTTTGATGCTGCACCTTCTGGCGCGCGCCGCCCACGGCGAATAACTCTGCTGGTCCTCTCTTAGCAGCGAGAGCAGCGGCATCGGCTCAGTCGTCGCGCGTGCCGCCGAGGATGGATTCGAAATCGATCTTCGAAGCCTCGATCACGGCCTGCGTGCGCGAGTTCACTTTCAGCTTGCGCAGTATTTCCGATACGTGCGCCTTCACCGTCGTCTCCCCGACCCCGAGATCGAACGCGATCTGCTTGTTGAGGAGCCCCTGGCGCAGCATATGCAGCACGCGCACCTGTTGCGGCGTCAGCGTCGCGATCCGCGCGGCCAGATCGGAGGCTGCATTCGGCGCCGGCGGCTGATACCCCTTCGGCAGCACCACCGATCCATCCATCACGTCCTGCAGCGCCCGCCCGAGATCGCCCCCGCGCGTCGATTTCGAGATGTAGCCCGCTACACCGCACTGCATCACCTCGTGGATGATGCGCGCATCCTCGAGCGCCGAAACGACAACGATCGGCACCTTGGGATAGCGCGTGCGCAGTTCGATCACCCCCTCAAGCCCGCGCGTGTCGGGCATGGACAGATCGAGCAGCACGAGGTCGAAGCCGCTTTCCTCATCCAGAACCGCGCGCGCGGTTTCGATCGATGTCGCCTTCGACACCGCCGCATCGGCAAACGTGTTCTGGATGACCTGTTCCAGCGCTTCCACGAACAGCGGGTGGTCATCGACGATCAGTATGTTGGTCGGCACGACTTGGCTCCTGGAGGGCCTCCCTAAGACCGCAGGTGACGCATTCTCGACGCCCCATGATAGGCGAAGTGCGGTGAGGAAATCGGCTAAAATCTGCGCCCCCGTACCGCCTTTCCCCTTCCACAGCGCCCCTGAAAAGTTGCAGCACCACATCCGCGCTTTCCTAATGGAAACACTCGCCCGGTTATGATCCTTGACCCGGGGCGGCTAAGAGGCAATCTGCGCCCCGCAGTCGAGCGGCAATCCGCAGCGAAAGACTGGCAGCGAAGGACTGAGCCGCGCCGATGGCCGGAGCGATCATCAACAGTATGCGGCTAGCCCGCGCCGGCCTCGTCCTTGCCCAGCATGGCGTGCGCTTCGTGCCGCCCGGAACGCCGGTGCCGGCGCCGCTGCGCATCGCCAGCGCGCTGACAGCGCCCCTCGGCTGGTTTTCCTTCGCGCGGCGCTCCGGCGGCTCCCGCGGCAGCCGGCTTTCCAGCGCGCTGACGAGCCTCGGGCCCAGCTACATCAAGCTCGGCCAGTTCCTCGCCACCCGCGCCGACGTCATCGGCCAGGAGCTCGCCGGCGAGCTCGCCCTGCTGCAGGACAATCTGCCTCCGTTCTCCATGGCCGAGGCCCGCCGCGCCGTCGAGGAAGCGCTCGGCGGGCGCCTCGAAGACCATTTCGCCGAGTTCGGCCCCGCGGTTGCTGCCGCCTCCATCGCCCAGGTGCACAAGGCGGCGGTCATCGACGCGGACGGACGCCGGCGCGAGGTCGCCGTCAAAATCCTGCGCCCGGGGATCGAGCGCCGCTTCCGCCGCGACCTCGACACCTTCTATTTCGCCGCCCGCCAGATCGAGCGCTGGCACGAGCCTTCCCGCCGGCTGAAGCCGGTCGCGGTCGTCGACACGCTCAAAAGCTCTACCGAGCTTGAAATGGATCTGCGCCTCGAGGCCGCCGCCATCTCCGAGATGGCCGAGAACACGGCCACCGACGACGACTTCCGCGTGCCGGAGGTCGATTGGCAGCGCACGGCCAAGCGCGTTCTCACCGTCGAATGGATCGACGGCATCCGCCTCTCCGATCACGAGCGCGTCGCCGCCGCCGACATCGACCGCAAGGCGCTCGGCCTCACCGTCATGCGCTCGTTCCTGAAGCATGCCATGCGCGACGGCTTCTTCCACGCCGACATGCATCAGGGAAACCTGTTCGTCGACGCGGGCGGCCGGCTCGTCGCCGTCGACTTCGGTATCATGGGCCGCCTCGGCACCAAGGAGCGCCGCTTCCTGGCGGAGATCCTTTACGGCCTCATCACGCGGGACTACTGCCGCGCCGCCGAGGTGCACTTCTGGGCCGGATACGTGCCGCCGCACCACCCCGTCGAGGTCTTCGCCCAGGCGCTGCGCGCGATCGGCGAGCCGATCCACGGCCGCACGGCCGAGGAGATCTCCATGGCGGATCTCCTGGGACAGCTCTTCGCCTATACCGAGGTCTTCGATATGCAGACCCGGCCCGAGCTGATCCTTCTCCAGAAGACCATGGTGGTCGTCGAGGGTGTCGCCCGCGGTCTCGACCCGAGCCTCAACATGTGGGTTGCCGCCGAGCCGATCGCCAAGCAATGGATCGAAAGCAACCTCGGCCCCATGGGAAGGCTGCGCGAGGCGGGTGAAGGCGCGTCCGTCATCGGCAACATCCTGGCTGACCTTCCCGCGCTGCTGACCCAAGGCCAGCAGACCGCAGTCGCCCTCGCCGACATGGCCCGCAACGGCCTGCGCCTTGACGACGAAACCGTACGCCAGATCGCCCGGGAGGAAGCCCGCCGCAACCGCTGGGGCCGTGTCGCCCTATGGATCGGCGCCATCAGCCTTGTGATACTTGCCATGGGGCAGCTGACCCACTAGGCCTTGGGCACCGCCAAGCAGCCAGCCCGGGCCCCATGAAATACAAGGTAGACCCTGCCAAGTTTTCGACGGTCCTGACGAGCTGCGGTCGCTTCGACCTGCTCGGGGAAACCGTCGCATCCCTCCAGCGCCACTTCGAAGTCGAGCGCGTCCTCATCGCCGAAGATTCGGAGGACAGCGCCGCGGCCGCCGCCTTCGCCCGCGCCTTTCCCGTGGCCGACGTGCGCGTCAACCTGCCGAAGCTCGGCCAGATGCGCTCCATCGACACCCACTACGCGACGCTCTCGACACCCTACGTGCTGCACCTGGAAGATGACTGGGGTTTCACCCGCGGCATCGACCTTGATCGCGTCACCGAATTCCTCGAAGCGCGCCCCGACATTTCGGTCGTCTGCATCGCCCACCGCGTCTACGATCCGCGCTTCTCCAAAGGCGCACGCAAAGAGACGCACGGCGGGATCGACTACCTCGTCTGGGATCTCGACGCGCATCCGAAGTGGTTTTCCTATTCGTTCAATCCCTCCATCGCGCGCCTGTCCTTGTGGCGCGAGGTGGGTCCCTTCGCGCGCTTCGTCACCGAGGAAAACCTCAGCCTCTTTCTGAAGCAGCGCGGCATGCGTATTGCCATGGTGGTCCCCGGCATCGCCGATCACATCGGCGATGATCGCCACGCCCACGATCCCTTCCAGCCCAAGCGCGCCAAGACGTTCTTGCAGCGCCTCAAGCGGTCGATCGACAAGCGCCTGCCTTGGCGCAGCGGCGGAACCGGCTCGGGCTGATGCGATGCAACGCGCGAAGCTGAGCTGCTGCATCATCGCCGCGAACGAGGGCGACCGCATCGCGCGCTGCATCGAGGCGGTGCGCGACATCGTCGACGAGATCGTGGTGGTGGATTCAGGCTCGAAAGACGACACCGTCGCCAAGTCGCAAGCGCTCGGCGCGCGCACCATTTACAACGCCTGGGTGGGTTACGGCCCCCAGAAGCGCTTTGCCGAGGACTGCGCCCAGAACGATTGGATCCTGAATCTGGATGCTGACGAGGTCGTCACACCCGATCTCGCGCGGGAAATCGTATCGGTCATGCAGTTGCCGGACGATCAGCGTCTTCCGGCCTATCGTTTCCGTCAGATCACCGTTTATCCGGGCCATGAACGTCCGCGGCTGTGGGCCGACTACCACAACTACGTGCGGCTTTACGATCGCCGGCGTGTCCGCTTCCGCGACAGCCTCGTGCACGACACCGTCGACACCGGATCCCACGCGGTTGGCCAACTCACTGGCGCTGCGCTGCATTTTTCCTGGCGCAGCATTGATCACGTGCGCAGCAAGCTCGAGAAATATACTGACCTCCAGGCTAAGGAATTACGCAAGCCGCGCTGGTATGTCATCGCGCGTCTACCATTCGAATATCCCATTTTGTTTTTCCGCTACTATGTCCTCCGTCGCAATTGCACGGGCGGCCTGATAGGACTGCGCATCGCGCATGAAATTGCTCGGGCGCGCACGCGCCGTTTAGTCAAAATCGCAACGTACAGACGCTAGAAGAAATGATCATTTCGCGTAATGGACCAGCGCCCGCCGGCGCGCGTTTTCGTGCACGCGCCGTTTGGGTGAGAACGAAGGAAGCATTGGGGCTGCCGACGAAGTCCGATGCGAACTTCTACATCGACCGCTTCAGCCGCGCGCTCCGTTCGGGCGCAACCGGCAAAAACCTGCTGGTGATGGCGATCGGAAAAAACGACGGGGCCGGATCGCAGGCACAGGCGAACATGTCGGCGCTCTGCTTTGCCCGCGCCCACGGCCTCGCTTACGTCCATCGGCCTTTCGCGACCATCGAGCACGCCGAAGGCGATATGGATTCATGGGTGCGCGCGTGCGAGACGTATTTCAATCTCGGCGCCGGAGAGATGACCCTCGATCGCGTTTCCGCGCCCGTTATCCCGGTCGACCGCCTTCCTCTCGTTCCCCATCACACGTCAGCTATCGTTACGGCCGAGCACTACCTGCGTTTTTGCAACAACGATCCCGGCGCATGGGAACGCGTGCTTCCGGATCTACGCGCAAAATTCTGGGGCAACAAAAAGCGCAGCCCACGCCGGCCCGGCGAGATCCGCATCGCGGTACACATGCGGCGCGGCGACGTCTCGGCGAGCAACAGCAAGGTCGCGCGCAACTTCACGCCGAACGGCGTATTCGTGAACACCCTGTCGCGCCTCAAGGCGCTGCTCGACGCCCGCGCCTGCCGCGCACGCATCGGTGTCTATTCGCAGGGGATGCCGGAAGACTTCGCCGATCTCACCGCCCTCGGCGCGGAGTTGCACCTCGACACGCCAGCTCTCGAAACACACCGCGCGCTCGTCGATGCCGATGTGCTCATCATGTCGAAGGGCGCATTCAGCTATACAGCCGGCATCCTCAACGAGGGCATCACGCTCTACGATCCCCAGAAGTATCGCCGTCTGGAGCCCTGGGTCGCACGCAACGCGGATGGCTCGTTCGACGAAGGGCTGGTCGCAAGACGCATCGAGGCGCTGCTCGATGCCGGCATGAAGTGACCGGCTGAAGCAGCGCCTCGCGTTGAGTCGTATGCGGTAAGCCGAAACTTCGCCGCTCCCGCCGCTGCGCCGCCCCCCGTGCCAGCTCCCGAGACGCGTTCTCAAAGCCGATCGTCAAAGCCGATGCGTCCTCTGCCGAAGGTCTTCAGCTATACCGCTCGTCCCCTCGACGCGAGGCGTCACGCTTCGCGCACCCCGCAGACGCACCGCCGTCTGGAGCCCTGGGTCGCACGGAACGCGGATGGCTCGTTCGATGAAGAGCTGGTCGCAGGACGCATCGAGGCGCTGCTCGATGCCGGCATGAAGTGACCGGCTGAAGCAGCGCCTCGCGTTGAGTCGTATGAGGTCAGCCGAAACTTCGCCGCTCTCGCCGCTGTGCCCCCCGTGCCAGCTTTTGAGACGCGCGTTCTCAAACGCCGATGCGCCATCTGCCATGGGGTTCAACTATATCGTCGGCCCCCGCGATGTGGGACGTCGCGCTTCACGACCCAGCAGACGCACCGCCGTCCGCAGCCCTGGGTCGCACGGAGCGCGGATGGCTCTTTGTTCGATGCAGAACTGGTCGCAAAACGCATCGAGGCGCTGCTTGATGCCGGCATGAAGTGGCCGGCTGAAGCAGCGCCTCGATTTGCATTGTTCTATTCGTCGCCGCGAGGCGACGATTCTGCTCATCGCCACGGTGAACCGCCCGAATTTTCGCGCCGCCCAACCGGCGTTCGCGCAAAAATTCGCGCCCCTTTGCGGCGCGTTTCTAGAGCTCTCCCTTGAGTCCTTTCTCGAAATACTTGTGGATGACCTTATCCTGGTTCTCGAGCAGCCAATCGATCGACGGCTGATTGGTCATCGCCTTGTGAATGGCCTGCGCCGTTGCCTTGCGATGGATGTCGAACAGCACCCGATGGTCGAGATCTTTGACCTCGACAATTCCCGGATTCAGCCAGACCGATACGATGATGCCGAGGTCGTTGGCCTTTTCCTTTGGAATATCGCCGACGCGCACGCTGTCGAGCACGCCCATCGCCGTCGCATACTGCACGGTGCCCATCAGGATGTTGGTGTAGCGCTCATCGGTAACGGTCACTTTGCTGACGCAGATCGTCGCCGGCCGAACCATCACATCGGTGTTGAGCAAGGCCAGTACCCGGGAATGGCCCGCGACCTGGTTGCCGAGCAGATTGGCAAAGGCGGTTCCGAATGGGCCGTCCATTTCACCGATCGCCACTTCCGGCTCGGCCGCCGTACCCGGCGGTCCACCGGCAACCAGGCTTTCGCCAACTCTCATGATGATGCGATCGCTCATATCGGCGCAGTCCCTCCATGTTTGCTGCTGATTTCTCGCGGGCTGACTATCGCCACTCCCACCGCTCACTTCAACCGCGCGGGAGGAATTCGATGGGTGGACGGGGGCGCACCGACGGCGCTGCCGCCGAGCGGTTTCATCCGTGGCAACGCGCGTCGCCTCTCGAGGTTGAGATCAAAAATCTTGGCTATGCTTAGGGTGATAGCGGCGAGGGATTTCGAGATGCATTGCCCGATGGCCGTTGGGGAGGACAATGTTCCGTTCGATGGACGTCGATCCCCACGCACCGTGCCGCTGATAGTCGTCGATGATATTTCGAACGCTCCCGCCGGTGACGGGCGACGACCTACTGCGTAAAAAAACTCGCCATGAGACGGCCCGTTCTCCGTATGCCGCCGCGACCATCCGGTGGGCAGCGACGCAATGGGCATCACAATCCGAGCCAGAAAGACTCCGTGTTATCGACAGAAACAGCTGCGCACCGGCGTACGCGTCCACAGATCCAAATGATAATTCGATGCCTTCAGCGAACGCGTCACAATTGAAGCCTCCGGCGGGACTAACCGCACCGTGCGTAGGAAGAAACACGAAACACCGCTGCCCAGCTCACCTCACGAGAGCCGCCGAGCATCTGAGATCTCATCGCCGACGGACATCAATCGCAGCGAGAAAGTGGCTTCGGCAGCCGGGCTCAACCGCCCCGAGCACCCGCTCGATGCCGCCCATTCCCCCTGCTCAAACTCTGAGATCGAAGAGACCGCTGCGCGAAATCGCAACGCCGACAAAACGATCTGCCGATCTGCCAACGAGACGAATACACGCCATCACTTCCGGCGGCAGCTCACCGCCAAAACCAGCGCAGCAGCACGACTCACAAACGAAAACGCCGCCCTGACGAAAGCCAGGGCGGCGCTGATAACGTATCGAAAGAGGGGATTTGTCTGATGACTTCGTTTCAAAGGCACTCACTTTTCTGCAGACCTGGCGACGACCTACTCTCCCACGTCTTAAGACGCAGTACCATTGGCGCTGGAGCGTTTCACGGCCGAGTTCGGGATGGGATCGGGTGCAGCCACTCCGCCATAATCACCAGGTCGGCGGAAAAGTGAGATGACTTCTGTTCTGGTCTTTCCTGTGTTCTTACGCCCATCAAGCGGCGTCACCTGCAGAGCATGTGACGCGCCGGCGTCGAGCGCCGTCTCGGGAAGGAGCCGGAACCTCGAAAGGTACGGCTCACTTCAGTGAGCGCGATGATGAGCATTGCATAATGAGAGCAATCAAGTCGATCGAGCTATTAGTACCGGTAAGCTGCATGCATTGCTGCACTTCCACACCCGGCCTATCAACGTGGTGGTCTTCCACGACTCTCGAGGGAGAACTCGTCTCGAGGTGGGTTTCCCGCTTAGATGCCTTCAGCGGTTATCCCGTCCGTACATAGCTACCCTGCTGTGCCACTGGCGTGACAACAGGTCCACCAGAGGTACGTCCATCCCGGTCCTCTCGTACTAGGGACAGATCCTCTCAATTCTCCGACGCCTACGGCAGATAGGGACCGAACTGTCTCGCGACGTTCTGAACCCAGCTCACGTACCTCTTTAAATGGCGAACAGCCATACCCTTGGGACCTGCTCCAGCCCCAGGATGAGATGAGCCGACATCGAGGTGCCAAACGATTCCGTCGATATGGACTCTTGGGAATCATCAGCCTGTTATCCCCGGCGTACCTTTTATCCGTTGAGCGATGGCCCTTCCACACAGAACCACCGGATCACTATGGCCGTCTTTCGACTCTGCTCGACTTGTCAGTCTCGCAGTCAGGCGGGCTTATGCCATTGCACTCGACGGTTGATTTCCGACCAACCTGAGCCCACCTTCGCACGCCTCCGTTACCATTTAGGAGGCGACCGCCCCAGTCAAACTGCCCACCATGCGCGGTCCCGGAACCGGATAACGGTCCGCGGTTAGACAACCATGTTCATAAGGGTGGTATTTCACATTGCGGCTCCACAAGAGCTGGCGCCCCTGCTTCAAAGCCTACCACCTATTCTACACATGCAAACACGATTGCCAGCGCAAAGTTACAGTAAAGGTGCACGGGGTCTTTCCGTCTAACCGCAGGTACCCCGCATCTTCACGGGGAATTCAATTTCACTGAGGATGTGCTGGAGACAGTGGGGAAGTCGTTACGCCATTCGTGCAGGTCGGAACTTACCCGACAAGGAATTTCGCTACCTTAGGACCGTTATAGTTACGGCCGCCGTTTACTGGGGCTTCGATTCAAAGCTTGCACTTCTCCTCTTAACCTTCCAGCACCGGGCAGGCGTCAGGCCATATACGTCGTCGTTGGACTTAGCATAGCCCTGTGTTTTTGCTAAACAGTCGCCACCCCCTGGTCTGTGCCCCACCCGCCTGGTTGCCCAAACGGGTGGCCTGCTTATCCCGAAGTTACGCAGGCAATTTGCCGAGTTCCTTCAGCACACTTCGCTCAAGCGCCTTGGTATTCTCTACCTGTCCACCTGTGTCGGTTTAGGGTACGGTCTATGTGGGGGCTGTTTCCAGGGACACCTTCGCTGCTCGGGCAATCCGATAAGCCCAAACAACTTACAGCATCCGTCACTCACCCACTGGCCCACGAATATTAACGTGGTTCCCATCGACTACGGCTTTCGCCCTCGCCTTAGGGGCCGGCTAACCCTGCGCAGATTAGCTTTACGCAGGAACCCTTGGACATTCGGCGGGAGTGTTTCTCACACTCCTGTCGTTACTCATGTCTGCATTCGCACTTCCGATACCTCCAGGCGCCCTCACGGGTCGCCCTTCGCAGGCTTACGGAACGCTCCGCTACCACGCACCATTTCCGAAGAAATGATGCATCCTAAGCTTCGGTGCACGGCTTTAGCCCCGATACATTTTCGGCGCAGGAACCCTTATTTAGACCAGTGAGCTGTTACGCTTTCTTTAAAGGATGGCTGCTTCTAAGCCAACCTCCTGGTTGTTTTGGGATTCCCACATCCTTTCACACTTAGCCGTGACTTTAGGACCTTAGCTGTAGGTCAGGGTTTTTTCCCTTTTCACGACGGACGTTAGCACCCGCCGTGTGTCTCCCGAGTAGTACTCCCAGGTATTCGGAGTTTGGTTAGGTTTGGTAACCCTGTGGGGGCCCCTAGCCCATCCAGTGCTCTACCCCCTGGGGTATTCACTCGAGGCTCTACCTAAATAGATTTCGCGGAGAACCAGCTATTTCCAGCCTT
>DASRYA010000132.1:0-5440 GCA_035687305.1 Hyphomicrobium sp.
GTTGCCTGCAACGACAGCCGCCGGATAGGTGGGGCGCAGCATCGAGCCTTCCGGGATGACGATCTCGATCGGCTTCAGGCACCCGGCGTTCATGGGGATCGGCTCGTCCACCATCACGCGGAAGGTGTAGAGCACGGCCGCGCGCGTTACCGGCTCGGGCGCGTTGAAGTTGTTCGGCTGCTGCGGGCTGGTGCCGGTAAAGTCGACCTTCGCGCTTCGCCGCACGCGGTCGATGGTGATGCGCACTTCCACCGCCGCGCCCTGGTCCGTTTCGACGCGGAAATGTCCGTCGTCGAGCCGGGCGAGCAGCCGCCGCACGGCCTCCTCGGCGTTGTCCTGCACGTGACGCATGTAGGCTTCGACGACGTCGAGGCCGAAGTGCGCGACCATGCGCTTCAGCTCGGCTTCGCCCTTGGCGTTGGCCGCGATCTGCGCCTTGAGGTCGGCGATGTTTTTGTCGGGCCGTCGCGCTGGATATTTGCCGCCCGTCAGCAGAGCACGCGCTTCCGCCTCCAGAAAATGTCCGCGATCGACCAGCTTGAAGTTGTCGATGAGGACGCCTTCCTCCTCGATGCTCGTCGCCCTGGGCGTCATCGAGCCGGGCGTGAGACCGCCGATGTCCTCGTGGTGCCCGCGGCTCGCCACATAGAACAGCACGCGGTCGCCGGCACCGTCGAATACCGGCGTGACGACGGTGATGTCGGGCAGGTGCGTGCCGCCGTTGTACGGCGCGTTGAGCATGAAGGCATCGCCCGGACGCATCTCCTCCCCACGCTCGCGGATGATCGCTTCGACGGATCGGTCCATCGAGCCGAGGTGCACGGGCAGATGCGGGGCATTGGCGACGAGCGCACCGGTCGCATCGAACACCGCGCAGGAGAAATCGAGCCGCTCCTTGATGTTCACCGATTGCGCGGTGTTGCGTAGCGCTTCGCCCATCTGCTCGGCGATCGCCATGAAGAGATTGTTGAACACCTCGAGCAGGATCGGATCGGCTTCGGCACCGAGACGCTCGCGCCGGCGCGGCTCGGCGCGTGTCAAAATAATGTCGTTGCGGACGCTGAGCGCAAGCCGCCAGCCGGGCTCCACCACGACGGTCTGGTGCGGCTCGATGATGAGCGCCGGACCGTTCAGCGTATGCCCCGGCTGGAGGGCCGCGCGCATGTAGATCGGCGCATCATGCCAGTCTCCGCGCGAATAGAACCGGCTCGTCCGCTCGCTCCGTGGTACCGCCTGTGAAGAGTTGTCCGCCATCGGCATCGGGGCGCGATCCTCATCCGTCGCCAGGTTGTCGCCGCCGGTGGCGGCAACCTCGATGGCGGCGACAAAGATCGCTTTTTCCGGTGAGATGAACCCGAAGCGCTGCCGGTGCAAAGCCTCGAAGTCGCGGCGCATGAAGCCCGGTTCGGAGAGCGGCACGGAAAGCGCGGTGTCGGTTCCTGCGTAGCGCAAATGCACGAAACTCTCGATGGCGATGGCATCGTGCTCCACGCCTTCGTCTAGAAGCTCCTCCGTGACATCGCTGCCGAACTCGTAGGCGAGGCTTTCGAGCCGGTCCATCGTGGCGGCGTCGAGCGGCGCTTCGATGGAACGCTCGCGGCTCGCCCGCTGCGGCGCAAGGCCCATGCCATACGCCGAGAGCAGCCCCGACAGCGGATGGATCAGCACCGTGTCGATGCCGAGCGTATCGGCGATGAGGCACGCATGCTGACCGCCCGCCGAGCCGAAGCAGTTGAGCGCGTACTCGGTCACGTCATAGCCGCGCTCGACCGAGATTTTCTTGATGGCGTTCGCCATGTTCTCGACGGCAATGCGAATAGCCCCGTCCGCGATGTCCTCGGCGCTGCGGCCATCGCCCACCTCCTGCGCCAGCGCGGTGAACGCTTCGCGCACGGCGTCGGCATCGAGGGGCTGATCGCCACCGGGACCGAAGATGGCGGGGAAGAACGCCGGATCGAGCTTGCCCAGCATGACGTTGGCGTCGGTGACGGTGAGGGGGCCGCCGCGTCGGTAGCACTTGGGTCCCGGATTGGCGCCCGCGCTCTGCGGCCCGACGCGAAAGCGTGTGCCGTCATAGGTGACGATGGATCCGCCGCCCGCCGCCACCGTATGCACGCGCAACATGGGCACGGCGAGGCGCACGCCGGAAATCTGCGTCTCGAACGCGCGCTCGTAGTCGCCGGCAAAGTGCGCCACGTCGGTCGACGTGCCGCCCATGTCGAAGCCTATGACCTTCCCGTAGCCCGCGCGCCCGGCGGTTTCCGCCATCCCGACGACGCCGCCCGCCGGCCCGGACAGGATGGCATCGCGCCCGCGGAAAGCGTCCGCAGACTTCAGCCCGCCGGACGATGCCATGAAGAGAACCTGCGGGCCCTCGCCATCGCAACGGAGCGCCGCCGATACCCGCTCCACATACCGGCGCAGCACGGGCGAAAGGTAGGCGTCGGCGACGGTGGTATCGCCGCGCGGCACCAGCTTGATGAGCGGGGACACCTCATGGCTCACCGAGATCTGCGCAAAGCCGATCCGGCGCGCGAGGTCGGCGGCCGTGCGCTCGTGCCCGGGAAAGGCATAGGCGTGCATGAGCACGATGGCGACGGCGTCGATGCCTTCGGCCTTTGCCGCGCGCAGCGCGGTTTCGAGGGCCGCGATATCGAGCGCGCGTTCGATCGTGCCGTCGGCGCGCACCCGCTCGTCCGCCTCGATGGCACGGCGATAGAGCATGTCGGGCTTGACGATGCGCTTGGCGAAGATGTCATCCCGCGCCTGCGTGCCGATCTCGAGCTGGTCCTTCAGCCCGCCGGTGATGACGAGCGCCGTGGCATCGCCCTTGCGCTCCAAAAGCGCGTTCGTGGCAACCGTCGTGCCCATCTTGACCGCGGCGATGCGCTCGGCGGGAATCCGCGCCCCCGCCTCGGCGCCGAGAAAGCGCCGGATCGCTTCCAGCGCCGCGTCGTCGTACGCGCCGGGATTTTCCGAGAGCAGCTTGCGGGCGAGCAATTGCCCATCGGGTGTCCGCGCGACGACATCGGTGAAAGTGCCGCCACGGTCGATGAAGAAATGCCACTTTCGGCCGCTGGGCTGCCCCGCCATAAATGTCCGTCCGCTTTCTCGCTCCCGTCAGCTATCGGGCGTGGCGAAGTGCGTCAACCGCAGCAGCGGGCATCTGCCGCAGTAAAGACAACTTCCGCTAAATGCTCCTGGCTCGCCCTGCATGCCGCCGATCGGCGACATGCACACTTTAAGTCGCCGGCCGATGCCGATATGGATTTGCCCATGCCGTGGAAGACTATAGCTCAGGTGGTCGGAATCGAGACGGGCGGAAGCTCCCTCGTCGATGCAATTTCCGCATGGTGGGAGCGCTTCCGGCGCGAGTGGGTTTCGAGCCGCACGCCCGGATACCGCACGGTCGCTTTCACCATCGCCGTAACGACGCTCGCCGCGAAGATGGCGAAGGCCGATGGCGTGGCGCTGCCGATCGAGGAGCGCGCATTCGAGCGCGTGTTCGACATCCCCAAGGGCGAGGAGAAAAACTTCCGCCGTCTCTACGATCTCGCCGCGCAGGACGTCGCCGGCTACGAAACCTATGCCGAGAAGATCGCAGGATTGCTCGCCGACGAGCCGGAGATGCTGCGCGCGCTCCTGGAGTGCCTGTTTCACGTCGCGGCGGCGGACGGCATTCTGCACCCCGACGAGGATACGTTCCTCATGGTGGTGGCTGAAAAGTTCGGCCTCACACGCGGGGAATTCCTCAGCATCCGCGCGGGCTTCATCAACGACCCCTGCAGCCCCTATCAGATCCTCGGCGTTGCACCGGATATCCCCGATGTCGACCTGAAGCTGCGCCACCGTGCGCTGGTGCGCGAGCACCACCCCGACAGGCTGGCCGCTACCGGCGTGCCACCGGAGTTGCGCTGCGCGGCAACGCGCCGGCTCGCGGCCATCAACGCCGCGTATGATGCCATCCGCGCCGAGCGCGCGCGGGACGGCAAGCGGCAGGAGCCGGGCGAATGATCCTCGAGCCCGATTCCACGCTGGTCGATGCGCTGCATCCTTCGCCGAACGTCGAGGAGCGGCGCGACGGATGCCGCCCCGATATGGTGGTGCTGCACTACACCGGCATGTCGTCGGCGGAAAAAGCCATCGGCTGGCTCGCCAATCCGCAGAGCAAGGTCTCCTGCCATTACGTGATCGACGAGGCCGGCCGCATTACGCAGATGGTGGCGGAATGCGCCCGCGCCTGGCATGCGGGGGCTTCGTGCTGGAAGGGTGCGCGCGATCTCAATTCGCTTTCGATCGGCATTGAGATCCAGAACCCGGGCCATGAGCATGGCTATCCGGCCTTTCCTCACGCGCAGATGCAAGCCGTCGCCGCCCTGTGCCGCGATATCTCCGAGCGCTGGAGCGTGCGGCCGGAGCGTATTCTCGCCCATTCGGATATCGCCCCGGGTCGCAAGATCGATCCGGGCGAGAAATTCGATTGGGCCTATCTTGCCTCGCGGGGCGTGGGCCACTGGGTCGAGCCGGCCGCGCTCGTCGACTGGGCGATGAGCGATGCCTCGAGCAGTCTCGATGAGATGCTCGAACTGATGCGCGCCTACGGCTACGGTATCGACAACCCGGGCCGCGACGATTGGAATTCGGTGCTTCTGCGCACGTTCCAGATGCATTTCCGGCCGGCCCTCGCAGACGGACGCCTCGATACCGGAACCCTCGATACGTTGCGCCGCCTGATCGCTGCCCTGCCCGCTCCGCTCACATCCTGATGGCGGCACAACGTGCACGCGCCGTATCCGTATGCATGCACATGCAAGTGCGGATTGGGAACGTTTACTCCCTTGCTCTATTGATACCCATAGTGCGCTCACCGGAACGGTGCGCGCCGTAGGGAAATCACATCGGGAGAAGAATCTATGCAGCGTACCCTCGCGCTCGCAGCCGCCGCGGTGCTGGGCGCCATGGCGGCCGGAACTGCCGCCACCGCCGCCGATTTCGGCCGTGCCCCTCCGGCTGTTCCTGTCTACCCGGCCTATGTGCCGGCACAGTACGTGGTCGTGCCGCAGATCAGCTACCGTTGCATGCGCTGGACCAACCGTTGCGACCGTCGCTGGGGCGTCGGCTCGCCCCGCTTCGCACGCTGCATGTGGCGTCACGGCTGCTGAGCCGGGCCGCTACCGCTGAAGATCAGTTGAACGGGTGGGCAGCGATGCCCGCCCGTTTTTCTTTTCCTCTCGGTGTCTCGCTCAGCGCGCTTTCTGCGCTTTACGAAGAAATTTGCGGAACGCCGCCAGCGTCGGCTCGCTGACGTGATGCTCGATGCCCTCGGCATCGGCCTCGGCAGTATCCGCGTCGACACCGAGCGCCATCAGCAGATCCCGCACCACCTGATGGCGCTCGCGCGACGCGATCGCCAGCGCGTGGCCCTTATCGGTGAGAAAAA
>DASRYA010000133.1:0-18874 GCA_035687305.1 Hyphomicrobium sp.
CGCCCAATGGTCCGACCAGCCGATGCCGGGAATGGAATCGGGCGCCGTGCCGCCGATGGTCGGGAACGGTGTGTGGCGGCGGAAGCTGCCGATGACGTCGTGCAGGAACGCCCGCCCGCCCGGCAACGCAACGAACGCGACGAAATTTCCAACGTCGGGAAAAACGTGGTTGAACGGAAATGGATAGCGCTGCGATCCCGGCTTGTCGGAGAACGATCCGATCGTTTCCAGCGACATCATGCCGATGAGCTTTTCGCCCGCATCCTTGAGGCTCTTGGCGTAGCGATAGCTGCCCATGTCGGGCGTGCGGTCGTACGGCGGCTCCTCGTTGACGAACAGCACCAGCCGCAGTCGCTTATCGGTGAGCGGCGCATCCTTCAGAAGCCGCGCCAGCTCGATCACGGCCGCCGTGCCGCTGCCGTTGTCGTTCGCGCCCGGCGCATTGCCGTAGGAATCATAGTGCGCGCCGATGACGAGGCTCGGCGTGTCCGGGCCGGCGTTCGGCGGATCGAGCGCGACGGAGATATTGCGCACCGCCTTGCCGCCGACCTCCCAGGTCTGAGATTGCGGCGCATAGCCGAGCGAGGAAAGTGCGCCTTCGATGTAAGCGGCCGAGCGCTCCAGCGCGGGATAGTGCGCCGTGTTGTGGGGCTCGCTGGCGACAGCCTCCACGTGTCCGCGAAGGCGTGCGGCAAGCTCGCGCTCTTCGGCCGTAACAGGAACGGCGGGCCCGGAGTAGCTTTTGCCGGGCACGCCCAGTGAATACCAGTATGCGGCCGCCAGCGCGGCGACCGCCAATCCCAGCAGCCCTGCGACGACCAGCGCTGCCATTCTGATCACGCCGGCCGCCTGTCAGTCATCGCCGCCGTCATCGACCTCACCCGGATCCTCCTGGCGCTCGACCTCGCGCTGACGCTGGCGTTCGCGCTCTTTCTCGCGCTCGCGCTCTTTCTCGTTCGCGCGATCGATCTCCGCCTGCTCCATGCGCGCATCGACGTAAGCGCCGACGGCCTCCTTCAGCTCTTCGGTCTTGTGCTCGAAGAAGTGGTTGGCGCCGGGGATGACCTGATGGGTGATCTTGATGCCGCGCTGCGTCTTGAGGCGCTGGGACAACTCGGCGACCGAGTTGGACGGCACCACGCGATCCTTGTCGCCGTTGATCATCAGGCCGGAGGAGGGACAGGGCGCCAGGAACGAGAAGTCATAGAGGTTCGAAGGCGGCGCAACGCAGATGAAGCCTTCCACCTCGGGGCGGCGCATCAGAAGCTGCATGGCGATCCAGGTGCCGAACGAGACGCCGGCGATCCAGCAGCTCTTGGCGTCCGGCTTCACGATCTGCAGCCAGTCGAGCGCGGAGGCGGCGTCCGAAAGCTCGCCCGGGCCGCCGTCCCAGATGCCCTGGCTCCGGCCGACGCCGCGGAAGTTGAAACGCAGCACCGAAAAGCCCCGCTCCACGAAGGTGTGATAGAGCGTGTAGACGACTTGATTGTTCATCGTCCCGCCAAACTGCGGGTGCGGATGCAGGATCAGCGCGATCGGACTATCGTTCGCAGATTCATGGTGGTAGCGGGCTTCCAGACGGCCCGCTGGCCCATTGATGATCAATTCGGGCATCGCAATTCCAATTCTCGAGGGGGCTGCGGATGGGCCGTCCGCGCCGGAGCGCGCGGCGGAGCCTATACAGGC
This sequence comes from Hyphomicrobium sp., assembly GCA_035687305.1. Classification (GTDB taxonomy): domain Bacteria; phylum Pseudomonadota; class Alphaproteobacteria; order Rhizobiales; family Hyphomicrobiaceae; genus Hyphomicrobium_A. The sequence goes on from DASRYA010000133.1 coordinate 1,687, forward strand.
CGTGGATTTGGGCGCACCCAAACCTTGACTTGTGGGCTCGGAATTTTCATATTCCTACAGACTTTAGAACCGTTCGAAAGAACTTGGCCTGATCTCGATCAGTCCAAGCCCGTTGACGGTGGCGCTTCTTAGCACACGGCCCGGTGCCGATTGCAAGAGAAAGCACCCGGGATCGGGCCGGACGGCGGTCGTGGAGGAACATGGCGTGGAGCTGAACACCAAAGCACGTTACGCGGTGATGGCTATGGCCGACCTCGCCAAGTACGGGGCCGACGGCGCGATGCCGCTTTCTGCCATCTCCGAGCGGCAGGAGCTGTCTCTTGCTTACCTTGAGCAGATCTTCCTGCGCCTGCGCCGCGCCGGTCTCGTGGAAAGCGCGCGCGGCCGCTCCGGCGGCTACGTGTTGGCGCGCCCCGCGAGCGAGATCCACATCGACGAGATCATGCGCGCCGTCGAGGAGGAGACGCGGCTCACCCGCTGCCTCGATAGTGAAACCGGATGCCTGGGTGACCGGCGTTGTTTGACGCACGGGCTGTGGCACGCACTCGGCGCGCACATCGTAGCGTTCCTTGCGAACGTCACGCTTCAGGAGGTCATCGACGGAATTCCGGCGGGGAAGATGGCCCAGGGGCTGACCGATGTTTCTCCTGCGCAGCGTGAACCGGAGTTCGCGGCCCGATGACGCAGCAGCGCACCTACCTGGATTATAACGCGTCGGCGCCACTGCGCCCCGCAGCGCGCACCGCGATGCTCGCGGCCCACGATGCGTTCGGCAATCCATCGTCGGTGCATACCGAAGGCCGCCGCGTGCGCGCCATCATCGAGACGGCGCGCGAGCAGGTTGCGGCGCTCACCGGCGCCAAGCCGAGCGAAATCGTGTTCACCAGCGGGGCGACGGAAGCCAACAACTGCGTCGTCGCCGCGGGCTGGAAGACGATTTGCGTCTCCGCCATCGAGCACGAGTCGGTGCTGGCGCCCGCCCGCGCCTGTGGCGCCAAGATCATCGCGCTGCCGGCGGCATCGGATGGCCGTGTCGATCTTCAGGCGGTGAAAGGCGCGCTCGCCGAGGCGTCGAGCAGCGGCCGCACGCTCCTCAGTGTGATGCTGGCCAACAATGAGACCGGCGTCATTCAGCCGGTGGAGGAGGCCGCCGAGCTGGCGCGCGAGCTCAACATCTCGCTGCACGTCGACGCCGTGCAGGGCCCCGGCCGCGTGCCGCTGAACTTCGCCGCGCTCGGCGCCGACACGCTCACGATTTCCGCCCACAAGCTGGGCGGCTCGCGCGGCGTCGGCGCGCTTCTCATTCGCGACGGCATAAGTCTTCCCGCGCTGATCCAGGGCGGGGGCCAAGAGCGCCGCCGTCGCGGCGGCACGGAGAATGTCGCCGGCATCGCGGGCTTCGGCGCCGCCGCGGCCGAGGTCGCGAAGGAAATGGCAGCGGAGGCTGCGCGTATCACGGCGCTGCGCGAGACGCTCGAGGCCGGTGTCATGGCCGCGACGCCGGATGCGGTCATCATCGGCGGCGGTGCGCCGCGCATCGGCAATACCTCGTGCATCGCCGTTCCCGGCAAGCCGTCCGAGACGCTCGTCATCCGCATGGATCTCGACGGGGTCGCAATCAGCTCCGGGGCCGCGTGCTCGTCCGGCAAGATCGGCGCCAACACGGTGCTCGCGGCAATGGGTTTGGGCTCCGACGTCACCGCCTCGGCGGTGCGCGTGAGCCTCGGTTACGCAACGACGGCAGACGATATCGCCGCCTTCCTGGCGGCTTGGCAGAAGGCAGCAGGTGGAACGGCGCTCGCCGCGTGATGTCAAAGATTGGGACGTTGAAAGGGTAGAGGAATGGCAGCGGTACAAGAGACGATCGATCAGGTTCGCAAGATCGACGTTGACCAGTACAAGTATGGCTTCGAGACGAAGATCGAGACGGTGAAGGCCCCGAAGGGCCTTTCCGAGGACATCGTGCGCTTCATCTCGGAGCGGAAGGGCGAGCCCGCATGGATGCTCGAATGGCGGCTCGAATCCTATCGCCGCTGGCTCAACATGACCGAGCCGAAGTGGGCGAAGGTCAACTATCCGAAGATCGATTTCCAGGAGCTGTATTACTACGCAGCACCGAAGGGTGCCGAAGGCCCCAAGAGCCTGGACGAGGTCGATCCGGAGCTGCTCGCGACCTACGCCAAGCTCGGCATCCCGCTGAAGGAGCAGGAGGTGCTCGCGGGCGTCAAGGGCGCGCAGGTGGCCGTCGACGCCGTGTTCGACAGCGTTTCGGTGGTGACGACCTTCAAGGCGGAGCTGGCGAAGGCCGGCGTCATCTTCTGCTCGATCTCCGAAGCCATTCGCGAGCACCCCGAGCTGGTGAAGAAGTACCTCGGCTCGGTCGTGCCGCAGGGCGACAACTTCTATGCCGCACTCAACTCGGCGGTGTTCACCGACGGCTCGTTCGTCTACGTGCCGGAGGGCGTCCGCTGCCCGATGGAGCTGTCGACCTACTTCCGCATCAACGAGAAGCAGACCGGACAGTTCGAGCGCACGCTCATCATCGCCGACAAGGGCGCGTATGTATCCTACCTGGAAGGCTGCACGGCGCCGACGCGCGACGAAAACCAGCTCCACGCCGCGGTTGTCGAGCTGATCGCGCTCGACGATGCCGAGATCAAGTACTCGACGGTGCAGAACTGGTATCCGGGCGACAAGGACGGCAAGGGCGGCATCTATAACTTCGTCACCAAGCGTGGCGATTGCCGCGGCCACAACTCCAAGATCTCCTGGACACAGGTAGAGACCGGGTCGGCGATCACCTGGAAATATCCCAGCTGCATTCTGCGTGGCGATAATTCGCGCGGCGAGTTCTATTCCATCGCCGTTTCGAACGGATACCAGCAGGTCGACAGCGGCACGAAGATGATCCACCTCGGCAAGAATTCGTCGAGCCGCATCATCTCGAAAGGCATCGCCGCCGGCTTCTCAGAGAACACCTACCGCGGTCTCGTCTCGGCGCACCGCAAGGCAACGGGTGCACGCAACTTCACCAACTGCGACTCGCTGCTCATCGGCGACAAGTGCGGCGCGCATACCGTGCCGTACATCGAGGCGAAGAACGCGACCGCTCACTTCGAGCACGAGGCGACGACGTCGAAGATCTCCGACGACATGCTCTTCTACTGCCGCCAGCGTGGCCTGTCGGAGGAAGAGGCGGTCGCGCTGGTCGTCAACGGCTTCGTTCGCGACGTGCTGCAGAAGCTGCCGATGGAGTTCATGGCCGAGACGCAGAAGCTGATCGGCATCTCGCTGGAAGGGTCCGTCGGCTGACGGGTGACACCATATGGCTGCGGCGTTCGTGCCGCAGAGAAATTTGAGTGAAGGTCAGACCGAGTCGGCGCTCGGCGAACGTGAAAGAAAGTGGCTGGAATGCTTGAGATCAAAGACCTGCATGTGAAGATCGCCGACGAGGAGCGTGAGATCCTCAAGGGGCTGACGCTGACCGTCCCCAAGGGCGAGGTGCACGCCATCATGGGCCCCAACGGCTCGGGCAAATCGACCCTCGCTTACGTCCTCGCTGGCCGCGATGACTACGAGGTCACGAGCGGCGACATCCTCTGGAATGGCGAAAGCATTCTCGAGATGGAGCCCGAGGAGCGTGCCGCGAAGGGCGTCTTCCTCGCCTTCCAGTATCCGATGGAGATCCCCGGCGTCGCCGGTCTCACGTTCCTGCGCACGGCCGTCAACGCGGTGCGCAAGGCGCGCGGGGAAGCGGAGCTTTCGACACCCGAGTTCATGAAGTTCGTGAGATCGAAAGCGGAGCGCCTCAACATCGATACCGAGATGCTGAAGCGGCCCGTCAACGTCGGCTTCTCGGGTGGCGAGAAGAAGCGTTCCGAGATCCTGCAGATGGAAGTGCTGGAGCCCACGCTCTGCGTGCTCGACGAGACGGATTCCGGCCTCGACATCGACGCGCTGCGCATCGTCTCCGAGGGCGTCAACTCCATGCGCTCGCCTGACCGCTCGATGCTGGTCATCACCCACTACCAGCGGCTGCTGAACTATATCGTGCCCGACAAGGTTCACGTCATGGTGGACGGGCGCATCCGCAAGTCGGGCGACGCGTCGCTCGCCAAGGAGCTCGAGAAGTCGGGCTACGCGGAATACCAGACGAAGGCCGCGTGACATGCAGCGCGATGTTTCAGGTGGAGATGTTTTGCGCGCGGCCGCACAGCCCGCCGGAGGCGGCGCGAGTGCCTCCGCTGAAGGCGGCGCGAGTGCCAAGGCCGATCTACGCACACAACAGGCGCCGGGGAGGCGCGAAATGAACGTAGCAGTGTTGAAAACGAAGGCTGAGCAAACGCTGAGCGAGGCATTTGCCGACAGGGCCGCCGCCCTGCCGGGAAGCCCGGACATCCGCAAGCTGCGCATCAACGCCATAGGCCGGTTCAACGCCCTCGGTCTGCCGCACCGGCGCATCGAGGAGTGGAAATACACCGACCTGCGCAACCTGATGAAGGAACTGCTGCCGGCTTCTTCCGGTAAGGCCCCGCTGCCCACGCAGCAGGATGTCGAAGCGGCGCTGGGTCCGCTTGCCGCCGTTCCCGCGCACCGCGTGGTGTTCGTCGACGGGCGTTATGCTCCGGACCTGTCGGCGCTGGTCGCCGATGGCGATGTGACGGTCGCTTCGCTCGCGACCCTGCTCGACAGCGATACGAGCGCGGTGGAGCTGCTGGATGCCAGCCGCACCGACGATAACGCGATCGTTGCGCTGAACATCGCCTATGCCGGCGACGGTGCCGTCATCGACATCGCGCCGGGCGCAACGCTCGACCGTCCCGTGCTGATCGTCGCCCTGCGCGCCGATCCGTCCGCGTCCTCCACCACCACGCGCAACGTCGTGCGCGTCGGCGAAGGCGCCGAGGCGACGGTGATCGAGGCGTTCCTGAAGCTGCCGTCCGCGGCGAAGGAGTATCAGCTCAACACCGCGAGCAAGGTAGTCGTCGGCAAGGGCGCACGGCTCGCCCACATCAAGACGACGCTCGAAGCGGGCGGTGGCGTGCACCTCGCCAACTGGCTGGTCGAGCTTGGCCCCGACGCCGCCTATCGTGGCTTCCACTTCACCGCGGGCACCGCACTCGCCCGCAACGAGATGGCGGTCACCTTCGCAGGCAAGGGCGGCGATCTGGATCTGTCCGGCACGTTCCTCGCCCGCCACGGCGAGCATATCGACACCACCCTGGTCGTCGATCATGCCGTGCCGAACTGCATCAGCCGGGAGCTGTTCAAGGGCGTGCTCGACGACCACGCGCGCGGCATCTTCCAGGGCAAGGTGATCGTGCGCAAGGACGCCCAGAAGACCGACGGCAAGCAGATGGCCCAGGTGCTCATGCTGTCGCAGGATTGCGAGTTCGATTCCAAGCCCGAGCTCGAGATCTACGCCGACGACGTCGTGTGCGGCCACGGCTCCACCAGCGCCGATCTCGACGAGGATCTGCTGTTCTACTGCCGGTCGCGGGGCATCCCCCTGCCGCAGGCACGCGCGCTGCTGATCAAATCGTTCATCGGCGAGGCGCTGGAGAAGATCGAGCGCGAGGACGTGCGCGAAGCGCTGGCGGAAATCGCCCGCGGTTGGCTGCACATGGAGGAGCCCCGGACGGGCGCCGCCTGAGAAGAGGTTCCCCATGGAGACGAGGACACGGGAAATGAGCGAAGTGAGCGATCGCCGTGAGGCCCCGCGCGTATCGGGTGGCACCGCCGCGCCGTTCGACGTCGACGCCATCCGCTCCGATTTCCCGATCCTCTATCGCGAGGTCTACGGCAAGCCGCTCGTCTATCTCGACAACGCGGCCTCTGCCCAGAAGCCTCGCTCGGTGATCGAAGCGATGGACCACGTCAATCGCTTCGAATACGCCAACGTGCACCGGGGCCTGCACTACCTCTCCAACACGGCGACGCAACACTTCGAGGAAGCGCGTGAAACCGTTCGGCGCTTCCTCAACGCGGAAAGCGCCGACGAGATCATCTTCACGCGCAACGCCACCGCCGCGATCAATCTCGTGGCCGATTCCTTCGGTGCCGATTTTGGCGAAGGCGACGAGATCGTGCTCTCGATCATGGAGCACCACTCGAACATCGTGCCGTGGCACTTCCTGCGCGAGCGCCGCGGCGCGGTGTTGAAGTGGTCGCCCATCTCCGACAGCGGCGAATTCCTGCTGGAGGAATTCGAGCGGCTTCTCACCCCGCGCACCAAGATCGTCGCCATCACGCAGATGTCGAACGTGACCGGCACGCTCGTGCCGGTGCGCGAGGTCATTCGCCTGGCGCACGCCCGCGGCATCCCCGTCCTCGTGGATGGCAGCCAGTCGGCGGTGCATCTGCCGGTCGATGTGCAGGAGCTCGACGCCGATTTCTACGTCTTCACCGGCCACAAGACCTACGGGCCATCGGGCATCGGCGTGCTCTACGGCAAGAAGGCGCGCCTCGACGCCATGCGGCCCTACCAGGGCGGCGGCGGCATGATCGAGCACGTCTCCGTCGACGCCATCAGCTACGGCAAGATCCCGCACAAATTCGAAGCCGGCACGCCCGCGATCGTCGAGGCCATCGGCCTTGGCGCCGCGCTCAACTACATGATGCAGGTGGGGCGCGAGAATATCGCGCGGCACGAAAGCGAGCTGCGCAGCTATGCGCATGCGCGCCTCGCCGATCTGCCCTGGCTGCAGATCTACGGCACCGCGCCGGGAAAGGGCGCGATCGTCTCCTTCACCATGGATGGATTGCACGCGCACGACATCGCCACCATCGTCGACCGCTCGGGCGTCGCCGTCCGCGCCGGTCATCACTGTGCGCAGCCGCTGATGGAGCGCCTCGGGGTAACCGCTGTCGCCCGGGCGTCTTTCGCCATGTACAACACAAAAGAGGAAGTGGATGCGCTCGTCGCTGCGCTGGAGCGTGCGCACGAGCTGTTCGCATGAGGGCATCGCCATGGATGGCAAAACGATCGAGACCGCCGCGGGTGTGACATCCGCCGACACGCCCGCAGCCGGCGCGCCCGAGCTTTCGCCGGAGGAGGCCGCGTTCGTCATCACCCCGCGCGATGCGCAAGCCTCGGCTCAGTCCGGTCAGGACGCCGATGGGCCTGACGCGACAGGCGCGCCGATGGAGGAGGTGACCGATACGGCGGACGATCAGCTCCTCGCCGACATCATCGCCGCCCTCAAGACGGTCTACGACCCGGAAATTCCGGCCGACATCTACGAGCTGGGGCTGATCTACACGGTGGACGTCGACAACGACCGCAACGTCGCCATCTCCATGACGCTCACCGCTCCCGGCTGCCCGGTTGCGGGAGAGATGCCGAGGTGGGTGGAAAACGCTGTAAACGCGGTGCCGGGAGTAGCCAATACCACCGTCACTATGACGTTCGATCCCCCGTGGGATATGAGCCGCATGTCGGATGAGGCGCGCCTCGCCCTCAACATGTTCTAATTCCAAAACACAGCGGTTTCGCAATCGCCCGACGCTGACTATATGTGGGTCTGACACATATCAGGATGACCGCGATGCCTACCCTGCGCATGATGCCGAAAGTCGTAACCTTGACGGACGCCGCCGTCCGCCGCATCCGCTCGCTGATGGAAGCCAATCCGAAAGCGCTCGGCCTGCGGATTGGCGTCAAGAAAGGCGGCTGCGCGGGCATGGAATACACCATGACGGTCGCCGAGGAGAAAGGCGCGCACGAGGAGGTCGTCGAGCAGGATGGCGCCATTCTGCTCATCGAGCCGGCCGCCATCATGTATCTGCTCGGCACCGAGATGGACTTCAAGACCGACAAGCTTTCCAGCCAGTTCGTATTCAACAATCCGAACCAGCGCGGCGCTTGCGGCTGCGGCGAAAGCGTCAATCTCGTTCCGGCCGCCGATACGCACCCCACCGCGCGCACGGAGTGACCGGAGCGGCCCCCGCGGCTGCGCGCGACGAATTCATCGATCTCGTGAAGGATTTGCTGGCGGGCGCGCTGGAGGTTTCCGCGCGCCGTATGTTCAGCGGCAGCGGCCGTCGTGCTCTGGCGTCTTCTCGATAATGCCGATGAGATGCAGGCTTGGCATCGCGCACACCCGCGGTAGCGAAACGCGCGCGCCCCGAGACGCGCAAACCGGCGCCGCGCAGCGGCCGATCATGACGCGGGAGGTGTGCATTCGATCTCCACATCGCGTTATGATGGAGTGAGATACGCAAAAGACGGGGCAGATATGGCGGCAAACCCAACTTCCGATCCGGCCTGGGTGGCGGACGTACTGGCTTTCTGGTTCGACACGCTCGGACGCCAGGGCTGGTTCGCGCGGGACGCAGCCATCGATGAAGAAATCCGCACCCGCTTTGCGCCGCTGATCGACGAGATCAACGGACGCGCCATCGAGGAATCGATATCGAGCCCCGATCACGTCCTCGCGATCTTGATCGTGCTCGACCAGTTCACCCGCAACGTCTATCGCGGCACGCCGCGGGCCTTCGCCTATGACGAGCTCGCCCGCGCCATCGCACGGCTGGCGATCGCGCTGCATATCGATCAGCGCATTCCGCTGGAACGGCGGATTTTCGTCTATCTCCCATTCGAGCACAGCGAGGCGCTGGCCGATCAGCTCCGAGCGGTGGAATTGATCGAGGCCTTGGGGGATGCCGAATACACCCGCTATGCCGAAGCCCACCGCGACGTGATCGAACGCTTCGGGCGCTTTCCCCATCGCAACGAAATCCTGGGACGCCCGTCGACGCCGGACGAGATCGAATTTTTGCAGCAGCCCGGCAGTGCGTTCTAGAGTGCTTCCGGAAAAGTGGGCACCGGTTTTCCGATTAGAAGCACGGCAATCAAATAGCGTGCTGCGATTCAACGATAAGCAGAATGGGCTCTAACACTGGAGCAGCCGAGCGGCGCGGGGCTGGAAACAGATTGGGACCGCCATGATCGAGAATACCGAGGACGCCTGGGGCTGGCCCGCTCGCGCGCTGCACTGGGCTGTGGCGCTCGGCATCATCGGACTGTTCCTGTTCGGGCTAAGGATGAAAGAGGTTCCGGACCGGCCCGACCGGCCGTACTTCTATGCCATCCACGCTTCCATAGGGATCACCGTGCTGGCGCTGATGCTCCTGCGCTTTCTCTGGTCGATGCTCAATCGCGCACCGGCCGTACCCGATGGCATTGCCCATTGGCAGCACATGTCCGCCTGGATCAGCCATGGGCTGCTCTATGGGCTGTCGTTCGCGACGCTCATTGCCGGCTGGCTGGTGAGCGGCACCATGCGCCAGCCCATCGAGCTGAAGCTGCTTGGATTTCTCCCCGTCCCGCAGCTTATCGAAGGGCGCACCTATCACAAGCTGGCCGGCACGGCGCACGAGTACTTCGCATACGCGCTGATAGCCCTCGTGATCGTCCACGCCGGAGCCGCGCTCCATCACCACTTCGTCAGGCGCAACGGCGTCCTCCGCCGCATGCTGACGGGGAGGCAGAGCTTGGGTATCGGGGAAAACGTTTGAGGAGCAGCGAGCCCGCGCGCACGCGGGCTCGCCGTCGATGTCGTTTTTATTCGCTCGTCACCTTGGCGGGGCGACGGACCGGCTTGCGAAGGAACGCCGGCACGTTGTCGGCGAAGCCTGAAGAACGGCTCACCTCCGGCTGACGCTCGCGCCCACGCTCCGGGCGCTGCTGCTTTGCCGGCTGGTGGGACTGTGCAGCACGGGGTTGTGCCGGACGGGCTTCCTGAGCCTGAGCCGGCCGCGCTTCGTGCCGCTGCTGCTGAGAGCCGGCCGGCGCCTGTGCGGCCGCCCGCTGTTCGCCGCGGGCAGCACGCGGTGCACGCCCTTCGCCGCCACGCTCTTCACGGCGGGGCTGACGCTGCGCGCTGCTGCGCTGGGGACGTGGCGCCTCGTGCTCGCCCTCCGCCGCCGCCGCACGGGGCTGCTCGGTGTTGCGCCGCTGTTCGCCGCCGCGCTTCGACCCCGAGCCACTGCTCCGCGATCTTTCGTCGGAACGACCCTGCGCCGAAGCACCCGAGCGCCCGCCGCGACTGCGCTGGGCAGCGCCGCGACCGCCGCGGCCCCGGCGCTTCTTGCCGGCCTCTGCGAAGTCCTCGTCCGAAGGCGGCTCGCCGATCCAGCTCACGGGCTCGCCAAGCAGCTTTTCGATTTCCTTCAGCGACTTCAGCTCGTCGATGGTGACCAGCGACGTGGAGTGGCCCTCCTTGCCCGCGCGTCCCGTACGGCCGATGCGGTGCACGTAGTCGTCCGACTGCCAGGGCAGGTCGAAGTTGAACACGTGGCTCACATCGGGGATGTCGAGGCCGCGCGCTGCAACGTCGCTCGCCGCAAGCAGCATCAGATCGCCGGAGCGGAACTTGTCCAGCGTTTCCATCCGGCTCTTCTGGTCCATGTCGCCATGCAGGGCGCCGGCTGAAAAGCCGTGCTTCTGAAGCGACTTGTGCAGGATCGCGACATCGACCTTGCGATTGCAGAAGATGATGGCGTTCTTGACGTGCTGGCTGCGGATCTGCTCGCGCAGCACCTCGCGCTTGGCCCAGTCCTCGCCATCTGCGCAGTAGCGGAACTGCTGCGTGATGGTCTTCGCGGTCGTCGCCGGTGGGGCGACCTCGACACGCTCCGGATTGTTGAGGAACTGGCTGACGAGGCGGGTGATCTCCGGCGGCATCGTTGCCGAGAAGAACAGCGTCTGGCGCCGCGGGGGCAACAGCTTGCAGATCTTCTCGATGTCCGGGATGAAGCCCATGTCGAGCATGCGGTCGGCCTCGTCGATGACGAGGATCTCGACGCCCATCAGCATCACGCGGCCGCGCTGGAAATGGTCGAGGAGACGGCCGGGGGTCGCTATGAGCACGTCGACGCCGCGGTCGAGGCGCTTGACCTGATCGTCCATCGACACGCCGCCGATGAGCAGGGCCAGGTTCAGCTTGTTGTTGACGCCGTATTTTTCGAAGCTCTGCGCCACCTGGGCGGCAAGTTCGCGCGTCGGCGCGAGAATGAGCGAGCGGGGCATTCGGGCCCGGGCGCGGCCCGTTTCGAGGCGGGTGATCATCGGTAGGACGAACGAGGCCGTCTTGCCGGTGCCCGTCTGCGCGATACCGAGAACATCCCGGCCTGTGACAGCGATGGGAATGGCGGCGGCCTGTATGGGGGTAGGCGCCGTGTAGCCGGCAGCTTCAACAGCCGCCTGCACCCTGGAGCTCAGGCCGAGCTCCCCGAAAGTCTTATTTTCCAAAAGTAAACGTCTCCGTCCTGCGTTCCATGCATGCCCGCGCCAACGCCTCTGGGGCGGCAGCGGGTGACGGAGCGCAGGGGGTATTGGGATAGCCTAAAGGGCCTAAGACAAAAAATTCGGGTCTCGAAAAGGGACGAAGTAAGTAGCATCCCCTGCGCTCGAGCCGCTTGTGTGCTGACACAGCAGTAGCGAAAACGCAAGAAAAACCGCGGGATGTGGCGTTGAACCGCGGTTTTTCCTACGATTTTCGAACGTCAAATCTCGGATTTGCGAGATTTTTCAGTCGTTGTCGTCGATCAGCCAGCGCCCGACCAGGCCGCCGATGACGCCGCCCAGGATGGGTGCCACCCAGAATAGCCAGACCTGCGCCAGCGGCTCGCCGAGGGCGACCACGGCGGTCGCGAGACTGCGCGCGGGGTTGATCGAAGCGTTGTCCACCGGGATGGCCATCAACTGCGTAGCGGCGAGCGCCAGGCCGATGGCGATGGCTGCGAATCCGGCCGGCGCGCGGTCGGAGGTCGCACCCATGATGATGAAGATGAAAAGGCCCGTCAGCACCACCTCGATGACGAAAGCCGAGGCCATCGAGTAGCCGTCGCCGCCGAACATGTTGGAGGCGAAGTTGCCGACCTCGAAGCCGCCGCTCTTACCGGAGGCGATGAGATAGAACGTGAAGGCCGCGGCAATGCCGCCGAGGCACTGCGCGATGATGTAGCCGATGGCTTCACCCGCCGCGAAGCGCCGGCCCGCGACAAGACCGAGCGTGACGGCCGGATTGAAGTGACCGCCGGAAATGTGACCCACGGCGAAGATCATCGCCATGACGGTAAAGCCGAGCGAAAGCGCCACGCCCGTGATGCCGGCGATCGGGAACGAGAACAGCGCCGCCCCCAGGATCGAGGCGACGAGTGCAAACGTTCCGATGAATTCCGCGGCAAGAGCCTTTGTCCGCATGTGTCCGTCCCCCATTGCTATCTGTGCTTCGCAGAAGAACGCACACTGCAGGCGGTGTTACTTGCCGAAGCGAGACAAGAAACACACCGCAAGATTCACTTACTAATGCTTCGATTGAACAGTGGGCAACAACCGAATTTGCGTATTGCGACCTCCCCCGTAACCTGGATGCAACGACGTGCGGGCATTTCGCCCGCCGGGGCTGGGCGATTCATCACTAGGAGGAATAAGTTGACGGGGATTCGGCGCACCGTAGACCCGCAAGAACTGGAAGCAAAATCATGGTAGCCATCGGAGCGGCCGGAGCCCCCCAGCAGAAGTCCGGGGCGGAATCGAAGCCGCAGCGCGCGAATCGTTACAGCGCCGCTGAGGTCCACGCGCTCAAGGCGCGCGATAACGTCACCAACTGGAAATACCTGGCGCACGTCTACATCGTCATCGCTGCGGCCCTCGCGGCGGGCATCTGGGCGTGGAGCGCTGCGATCGCGGGAGCCCAGTCATGGTGGGTGTCCGGTCCGGTGCTAGCCCTTGCGATCGTCGCGATCGGCGCCGCACAGCACCAGTTCGGCGGCGCGATCCACGAAGGCACGCACTACATGCTGTTCGCCGGTCGCAAGCTCAACGAGCTCGCATCCGATTGGCTCGCGGCCTATCCGATTTATACGACGACCTATCACTTCCGCCTGCATCACCTCGCGCACCACCAGTTCGTCAACGACCCCGTGCGCGATCCCGATATCAGCCAGCTCCACGATAGCGACCACTGGCTGGACTTCCCCATCACCCACGTGGAGGTGGCCTGGAAGCTCCTGAAGCAACTCTGGCTGCCGAACCTTTTTCGCTACACGATCACCCGCGCACGCTACAGCGCACTCGGGGCGGCGCAGAACCCCTATGCCGATCCCGACCGTCCCGGCTCCGTTCGCCCGCTCCGTGCCGGCATCCTCTTCGCAGCCGGCGCGCCGGCGATCTGCGTTCCGCTCGTCTACTATGGGCAGGCGCTTGCGGTCGCGATCGTTCTGCCCGCCCTGTGGGCCCTGGTGGTGACGATCCTCGCGCGTCTGCCCGACGACAACTACCCAACGACGCGGCTTGCTCCTGTGCGCCCGCTGCGGCAGATGGCGATCGAGCGCATCACCTATATGGCGCTGCTCTACGGTGCGCTTTCCGCCGTCGAGCTTGCCGGCTGGGGACCAGCCTGGACCTATTTCGGCTTGCTCTGGGTGCTGCCGCTATTCACGACGTTCCCGTTGTTCATGATCCTGCGCCAATGGGTGCAGCACGGTAATGCCGACCGCGGCCGCTATACGAACACGCGCGTGTTCCTCGTCGGCCCGCTGATGCGCTGGGCGGTGTTCCCCTGGGGCATGGATTATCACCTGCCGCACCACATGATGGCGTCGGTTCCGCACTACAATCTGCCCAAGCTGCACGAGGCGCTGCTCCGGGATCCCGAATACGCGGAGAAGGGTGTCATCGTCGAAGGCTTCTTCGGCAGCGATGGCTCGGATGGAACGCCGACGGCGTTCAGCGTTCTCGGGCCTGACCACGCGCCCAAGACCGAAGAAGCGATCTACGTCGACAACGCGGCCATCGAGTATGCGGACATAGCCGACGCGGCTGGCATCGCGCGCGAGGTGGAAGCCTCGCTACGGCGTCCAAACTAGACCATGATCGCTTCGGACTGATAGGGCAGAAGCGATCATGGTCTAGCACCACCGGCCGCAGCTTGGTGGCAGCATCTGACGGTCCAAGGGATACACGCCGCCCCAAAAGAAAAAGGCCGCGGACAGATGCATCTGTCCGCGGCCTTTTGTTTTTCCGTTGCAGCCGGTCACCACCAGGGGAACGGGCTCTTGTTGTAGTAGGGTCCGCGCTTGGCCCGGCGCTGCTGCGGCTGGTTGTAACCGAAGTTGCCCCAGCCGAACGGCCCGCCGTAGTAGCCCTCGTCGTCGTAATATTCGGGCTTCGGCTTCGGACGCAGGATGATGCCGCCCTGCGGCTCGCCGCTGAGCAGGACGATGAAGTCCGTCGCCTTGCCCGTCTCCTTGTGCGCGGCTTCATCGGAGATGATGAGCGAGGAGCCGGGAAGCATCAGCTCGGAAATCCGCTGCACTGTCTCCTCCGGAATTTCGACGCGGTCGAGCGCAGCCGCTGCCGCGTCGACGTCGGTCGGAATGGCCGGCACCGTGGCGTTGCGCGAATGGCGGTTCATGCCGCTGCTCTTTTCCGGCTCGCCCGGCTGGCGGCCGGCGATCGACACGACGTTCCAGCGCATCTCGCGGCCACCGGGCTTGTAGTCGACCGCTGTAAACGTGTGCGTTCCGATCGGCTGGTCGGGATCGCGGATGGTGATGTCGGTCTCGAAGACCGGCTCGAAGTCCTGACGGACGTAGAGCTTCATGGTCTTGAGGCTGACGAACACCGACACGGGCGAAAGCTTGCGCTCGGCCTCGCGAGCCGCGGCAACGGCGGCATCCTTTTCCGCCTCGGCAGCCTTCGCAGCCTCCTCGGCGCGATTGGCCTCTTCCAATGCCGGCTTCGTCTCAGCCTGCACCGCCTCGAGCTTTGCCTTCGCATCGGTAAGGCGCTTCTCGGCATTTGCCTTGGCGGTTTCAGCCTTGGTCACGGCTGCCGGCTTCTTGGCCTTGGAGAGCACGCGCTCGGCATAGGCGAGACTGTCCGTCGCGCGCTTCACGGCGAGCTCGGCGCCACGCAGCGCCTTTGCCGCCGCTGCGCTCTGGCGCGTCTTCTGCTTGGCATTGTCCCGCGCCTTCGTGGCGCGCGCCTCGAACTCGGCAACCTCCGCCGATCGCGCAGCGAACTGCGCCTGCAGTGCCGCGGTACGGGCAGCGAGGTCCGGCGGATCGTTGGGACCGCCGTTATAGCGGGTGTCTTTGCCCTCCGGAGCGGGCGCAGGCATGGTGATCGCAGCCGGCGTCAGCACGGCGACGCTGTCGCGGAACGGGGCCGGCTTGAACAGCTTCGGATGCGTGATCGCCGACGGCGCCACGTTGTTGCGCGAAACGATCACGCGCATGCCGAGCTTGGTCATGTCGAAGAGACGGCTGGCGAAGTCGTCGCGCAGCCGCACGCAACCGTGCGAAGCCGGATATCCGGGAAGTGCGCCGCTGTGCAGGGCGATGCCCGTCCAGGTGATGCGCTGCATGTAGGGCATCGCCGCGTCGTCGTAGCGGTTGGAGTAGTGCTCGCGATTCTTCTGCAGGATGGCGTAGATGCCGGGTGGGGTGTCGTTCGGCGTTGCGCCGCTCGAAATCGGACCCTGCATGATGGCCCCGTCCGCGTCGTAGATCGTGACGCGCTGATCGCCCAGCGAGACGATGGCGAGGCGGGGCGGCCCGGCTTGCCGGGCATCCTCCTGCGCATTCGCGGTCTTCTGGTTCTGCCGGGGCGCCGCGTCGGCGATAGGCGAAAATCCCGTGGCGGCCGCTGCCGCAAGCATCGCCAGGGAAAGGAGGGGAGTTCGGCGGCATTGCGCCCGCTGAGAAAGCATATCGTAACCCTTAGAAAGCCCTAACCGCTGATCTAACTAGAGAATTCCTAAACTCCGATTAGCGCGATTGGATCCACTTCAAATCGGCATCAGCGCCCCGGGGGAGAGGGGACGTCGATCATGGGTAGGCTGGCTATACAATTTACATCGATGGTCAAGGCGTTCAATTCATCAATCTGCCTAGTGGTATCCGCGGGTGCGGTTTTTTGCGGGAGGCAATGGGGCGATTTCGCGGTGCCGCCGGCGGCCGGGCGGCGCCTCCGGAACCCGCTGGAGGGCGGCGGCGCACGCGATTTGCAGGCGTGCCAACGGCACGAAGGGACCCGGGAGAGCGAGGGAGCGTTAGACCTCCGATCGCACCGGAGACAGCCCTATGACGACCTACGCGGCCAAGGCGGCATTTTTGGCCGCCGCCAGCATAACGGCCTACCTCGCCAGCGTACCCGCCGCCGTAGCTCGGGAGGCGGCGCGCTATGTCAAGACGCCGACGGGCTACCTGATGGTGCTGCGCCGTGGCGACGACGTGATCGCAAACCTCGAGAAGCTCGCCGAAACCGAAAAGCTGCCGAGCGCGAGCTTTACCGGCATCGGTTTTTTCAGCGATGTCACGTTCGGCTTCTACGACTTCGGAAAAAAGGAGTTTGCGCCCAAGACATTCCACGACGTCGAGGTCGCGGGCATGACCGGCAGCATTGCGTGGAAGGAGAATAAGCCGTCCGTCCACCTGCATGCCGTTGCGGCGGGGCGCGATTTCAATGCCGTCGGCGGGCACGTGCTGGATGCGAAGGTAGGCACGGGCTCCGCCGAGATCACCCTCCTCGTGCACGACCGGAAGTTGGAGCGTAAAGTCGACCCCGAGATCGGCGCCAACGTCCTCCAGCTGGAATGAGCGCGATTGTTCGCGCCGTGGCGCGAGAACGAGGCGGCGGCCGGCATTGCTGCCGCCCGCCAAAAACTTCCCGGATCCAGCCGGGCTTCCGTCTACTTGAGGGGCACGATCTCGTCGCCGCCACCGAACTTGTAGTTCACGCCCACTTTGACGGTTTGGAGATCGAGATCGCCCCTAAATCCATCCATCGTGTGGGGATCACCGGCGGCGCCACCGCCAATTCCGGTTTTTGTTCCGATGTAATTATAGTTGGCATGGCCAAGATCGACGTAGAGATACTCGCCCTTGATCGACCAGCTCTTGTTGAGCGCCAGTTCGACGCCGCCACCGACCGTCCAGCCCGTGGCCCATTTGCTGTCGCTGCTGACAGCGTGCAATCCCGCCGGTCCGCCACCGCCTTGGCCGGGCGGGACAATGCCGCCATTAAAGGTAGCTACTTGCTCTCCATCCGTCTTCGCCCATGCGAAACCACCGGTGCCGTAGATCAGCGCCGAACCAACGTCGACACCCAGACGGCCACGCAGCGTGCCCAGCCATTCGATTTCAGTGGTGATCGTCTTCGTGTAGCTGCCCCAGG
>DASRYA010000134.1:0-2881 GCA_035687305.1 Hyphomicrobium sp.
TGGCCGATGAAACAGCACGTGAAGCTCAGCATCGTGGCGCTGCTAGCGCTCGGTTTGACCAGCGGCTTCGGTCTTGCCGCTGCAGCACAGGACGTCGACGACACCGGCGAGGTCGTCGAGGAACGCTACGTTGTGGAAGAATCGGCGGCGCCTGTGGTCTATTTCGATGAGGACGACGATGACGATGCTGATGCGTCTTCGGATGCCATGCAGCGGTGCGCAGAGACATTTCGGTCCTTCGATGCCTCCACGGGAACGTATGTGACATACGACGGCGAAACCCGGATCTGCCCTTACCTCGATTAGCGTCCGCCCACGATGGCGCCTTGCACGGGCGCCATCTTTGCGTCCCTCGATGCTTCACCGGCGGAGCGATGGGCTCGGCCGTGGCTCCCCCACCTAGACACCGCCACCCCAACCTGCTGCCATAGGGCTCCAACATTGCTCCAGGGAGCCCACGCCCATGATCATCGATTCACAGGTGCATGCCTACGAGGCGAACACGCCGAAGCGGCCGTGGCACAGCGTTCCGAACTGGCCGCCGCACGTCACCGGCGACGAGATGGTCGCGGCGATGGACAAGGTCGGCGTCGATGGCGCGATCTTCATCTCCGCGTTTTCGCTCTACCAGTACGATGCGAGCTATGCGGTCGAGGTGCAGAAGGCGCACCCCGGCAAGTTCGGCATCATCAAGCCGGTGAACCCGGACGACCCGGCCGTCGCCGACGTCATCGCCGAATGGAAGAAGCAGCCGGGCGCCGTCGGCATCCGCATCATGATGCGCAAGGAGGGCGGGCGGCAGCCCGATGATCCGGGAATCGATCGGATCTGTCGAGCCGCGGTGAAGCACGACTTCCCGCTGAACATGCTCTGCTGGGGCAATGTCGACGTCGGAACAGCGCTCGTCGACCGGCACCCGGACACCCGCTTCATCATCGACCATCTCGCCATCGAGCAGCCGCACGAGCCGCCGGCGCCGGCCGAGCCCTGGGCCGACCTGCCGAAGGTGCTGGAACTGGCCAAGCGCCCGAACGCCGTGATCAAGGTGAGCGGCGCGTGCACGCTGTCGAAGCAGCCCTATCCGTTCGACGACATCTGGGACCCGCTGGCGCGCGTGTTCGACGCCTGGGGCTTCGAGCGCTGCCTCTGGGGCACCGACTGGACCCGCGCCTATGCCGTCGTCAACTACGAGCAGGCGGTCGAGCCATTCGTAAAGACCACCCGCCTCAGCGACAGCGAGCGCGCGATGCTGATGGGCGGCGCCTGCGCCAAGGCGTACAAGTGGTCGCCGAAGACGAGCTGACCAACGCGGCGCAGCGGGTGGATGCCGGCGGTCGATACCTATCGCCGGCGCCAGCCCGCTTCCCTTGGGTCCCACGCACGCCAGTTCATGCTAGAATAAACTATGAACACGAAAACTCGCATGATCCTCGATGAGGTGCGCACACTGCCGCGCGACGAGCAGCTTGCGCTGGCCGAGCAGTTGATCGCTTCCCTCGACATCGACGAAACCGATCCGGATGCGGCTCTCCTGCCTGAGCTCGAGCATCGATGGGCGGCCTACGAGCGCGGCGACGACCCGGGCGAGGAGGCCGGAGCGGCGGTTGCGGACATTCGGGCTTCGCTCCGAACGCGTGCGCCAAGGTGAAGCTCATTTTCCTGGCGGGGGCCAAGCAGGACCTCTCTGCGGCGGCACGCTGGTACGATGATCGCAGACGCGGTCTTGGCGATAAGTTCCTCGACGAAGTGGAAGCGGCACTCGAGCGGTTGAAGCAGTTTCCCGGAATGGGCTCGGAAACGTTCTCGGGCTACCGCCGCTGTTTCGTGCGACGCTTCCCATACGGCTTGATCTATCGCTGCACTGGCGAAGCGATTGTCATCGTTGCCGTAAGCCATCACAGGCGACGCCCCGGTCATTGGCGGCGTCGGGCATCGCGTGAAGACAAGGCCGACTGACCATCTCAATACCTAATCACCGGTGCCAGCCCGCTTGCACCGGGCCCCAGTATGCGCGGTAGCTCGTTCGGTGCGTCGTCGAAGGCGATGTCGGCGGCTACGAGCGCGTCGAGGCGGTCGTCCGCGAGCAGGCGCAGGGCGGCTTCCATGCGGCGGCGGTAGGTCCAGCGCGGGCGGTGGCCGGCCGAGACCTGCCCCACCTGCGAGGAGACCAGCTTCAGCCGCTGGCTGTGGAACGCGCCGCCGAGCAGCGCGGGCACCTCGCGGTCACCGTACCATGACATCTCGACGACGGTGCCCTCCATACCGGCGGAGGCGATTGCGGCGTTGAGGCCGGCAGCGGACACGCTGGTGTGGAAGACGACGTCCGCTCCCGCCGAATCCGCTGATGGCGCCGTCGCGAACCTCGCGCCGAAGCTCTCCACCAGCGGGCGGCGCTCCTCGGCCAGGTCGATCACCGTCACGTCTCCGCCCGGAATGCGCGCGGCGAGCGCCGTCACCATCAGGCCGACGATGCCGGCACCGACGATAACGATGCGGTCCGCCGGGCCGGCGCCGGAATCCCAAACAGCGTTCAAGGCTGTTTCCATGTTGGCCGCGAGGGTCGCCCGGCGCGCCGGGATCCCATCCGGCACCGGGACGAGCATCGAAAGCGGCGCGATGAAGTGGTCCTGATGGGGGTGCAGGCAGAACACGGTGCGACCGATCATCTCGGGTGGACCGGCCTCCACCACGCCCACCGCGCAGTAGCCGTACTTCACCGGGAAGGGGAACTCGCCCTCCTGCAAGGGCGCGCGCATACGGACTTTTTCCGCATCGGGAACCGCGCCCGAGAGCACCAGCCGCTCGGTCCCGCGGCTGATCCCGCTGAACAGGGTGCGAACCAGCGCGGTGCCCTCCGAGGGAACGGAAAGCGGGGTCGTCC
>DASRYA010000135.1:0-14038 GCA_035687305.1 Hyphomicrobium sp.
CGTGCCCGGTTTGTCGGATACGAGCGCGATGATGTGGACACCGGGGGCGACTTCCGTCGTCTCGTCGACAAGCTCGATGTTCGCAGTGGCCCAGGCCTCGCCAAACCGGAGCGTATCTGGTGGCTTCCCATCGAAATAGCGTCGCTCTCGCGACAGCTCTGGGTTTCGGCGATAGAAGGTGGAGGATTGCGTGCTCCCGAACACGCCGAAATTCTCCTTGGGCGCGAAGATCTTCACGCCGGGGTTGACGGACAGGAGGTAGCTCAGTCCGGCGATGTGGTCGCCGTGGCGGTGCGAGATCACGGCGAAATCGATTGTTTCGAGGTCGATGCCGAGGGCCTTCACGTTGTGCGCGAAGACGTCGGGCTGGTTGCCGGTATCGAACAGAATCCGTCGCCCTCCCACCTCCACGAGCGCTGCATATCCCCAATCCTTCCGAAGCGACGGATCCTTTCCGAAGGCGTCGAAAAGAACCGTGAGTTGCGCACGCTGAAGGCGCGCGTGGTGGTGACCATCGCTGACCGTCGCAGCTGGCAGCGGTTGTGTGAACGCAACACAGATCGCGAACGCCAGGAAGATCGACCCGCGCATCCGTAATTTTCCTTTCCGCTTGAGTCTCCGGTCTGCGAGCAGTGTACGTGCGCGGTGCTGGCATGGAAATGCACAATGGCGTCGGCATCATTCGAAATGCGAATTGCTGTTATTCACCGATCCAATTTGTTATCGGCGGTTGTGCGCGTTTTACTGGCGTGAACAGACAGCGGCGGCTGCAGGCTGTCGAGGGCGCCCGGACAACGACACGGCATGCATCAGCGCATTCTTCTTTCTGCACTCATCGCGACAATGCTGCTGTTCGGATGGACAGCGGGAATGCTGCGCGCAGGCGATGATGCGGAGGAGGAAATCAAGCGTTACCGGGAGATGATCGACGATCCCATGGCCAATCCGGCCTACCTGAATGTCGACCGCGGCGAATCTCTGTGGGCCCTTGCTCGCGGGCAGAAGAATGCGTCGCTCGAGACGTGCGATCTGGGCAAGGGGCCTGGCGTACTCGAAGGGGCCTATGCGGAGCTTCCGCGCTATTTTTCCGACGCCGACCAAGTGATGGACCTGGAACAACGGCTGCTTTGGTGCATGGATCGGATCCAGGGTCTCGACACCAAGGAAATACTGTCGCGCAAATTCGGAACACCGGGCACGACCTCGGACCTGGAGGATCTCGTTGCCTACATCGCCAATAAATCGAGCGGCATGACGTTCCACATCCCGCTGGACCATCCGCGAGAGCGTGAAGCCTATGCTATTGGAGAGGCGCTGTTCTATCGTCGCGGCTCGCTGCTCGATTTTTCGTGCGCGACCTGCCACGGCGCGGATGGGGCGCGGATACGCACGACGCAGTTGCCCAACTTGACAAAGCCGGGACAGGACGCGCGTGAAACGATGGGATCGTGGCCGACCTATCGCGTCTCTCAAAGCCAGACACGTACGATGCAGAACCGTCTGTGGGATTGCTATCGGCAAATGCGGATGCCGCCGCCGGAGTTCGGTTCGGCGGGTTTGACGGCCCTCATGATTTATCTCGCGAAGCAGGCAGATGGCGGAACGCTCAATGTTCCTTCGATCAAGCGCTAACAGTCGTTATTGCGCATCGGCGTGGCTGATCGTTGCAACTCTTTGCGTTGCGACGCTGGCAGTTGCGGACGACACGGACGCATTCCGGCCGGACGCGCCAACCGTTGAACGCTACGTCCGCGACATGTGGTCGGGCGCCGATGACGAATGGAAAAAACGGCTGCAGCAGGATGAGACGCAGGCCGTCTGCTCGAAGTTTCGCAATGCGCCGCCCGAGGACATCGCCGATGCGCTCAGGGCTCGCGAGGCCGCTACGGTCGTCTATCCCGCGGACGGCAATCTTCTGGGTAACTGGCAAGAGGGCGAGAAGATTGCGCAGAACGGTCGCGGCGGACAGTTCAGCGATGCGCCTGATGCTACGCGTGGCGGCAACTGCTACGCCTGTCATCAGATGGCGAAGACCGAAGTGTCTTACGGTACGCTGGGGCCGAGCCTGTCGGAGTACGGCAAGCTTCGAGGGTTCAGCTCGGAAGCTGCCAAGGAAGCGTACGCAAAAGTCTACAATTCACAGGCATCGCTACCGTGCTCGATGATGCCTCGGTTCGGTGTGCATGGCTTCCTGTCGGAGCAACAGATCAAGGATGTCATCGCCTACCTGTTCGATGCGGAAAGTCCCGTAAACAAATGACCGCTATCGCGGGAATATCTCGGACGATGCGGGGCGCCACATGCGCGCTCGTTTGTCTCCTCGCTATCTTTGCGTTCCTTGCCTCGTGCATGGATGGCGCGGAGGCCGCGGAGCTGATCATGGTTCGGCAGCCTGGGTGCGGGTGGTGCGCGCGCTGGGATCAGGAAGTCGGTGTCAAATACCCTTCGACCGAGGAGGGGCGCGCGGCGGCGCTGCGCGAGGTGAGGCTGGGGGAGGCACTGCCTGCGTATATTCGGAAGCCCGTCACGGTCACGCCGACCTTTATTCTGGTGGACGGCGACCGGGAGGTCGATCGCATCGTCGGCTATCCGGGGGAGAGTTTTTTCTGGGAAATGCTGGCGCAAATGCTGTCCCAGATCCCCCGTGCAGGAACGGAAGGCGGTTTGAAGACGCCATAACTTAGCAGCTCGGTTCGCTGGGTGATGTTCGTTGACGAGCTCGCGTTCGCCGTTGCGAACTTCTCCACTTTGGTGCCCGCACTGGCAGTATACGCGAATTACTAGGGTGCATCCTACTCGCCGGTCGTAAGCGTACGCCGCCCTTCTTCGGGCGGCATACGTTTTTCGTATCGTTTTTTTTCAAACTTAACGCCGTGTGCGCTTTCCAGATCGGAGGCATCTGTAGGCGGTGCTCCATCCCCCATCTTTCATGCAACGCTGGCAGCTGTACTCGGAACACCCCCAGGAGTTAATTCTGGAGCAGAATCTCACGACCGCGCCTTCGGAGTAAGCTGTGCCTTTGCTGTAGCATACAGCGGAAGCAGGGCCCGTTATGGCCAGAAAGAATGCTAATGAGGTGACTATAGTAAAATGCATTTGGCAAATCCTTCTTTGAAATAATAATGGTTGAGTATATGCGGCGCTGCAGGTTTCACCAGTACTGTCGCGAAACACTCACTCAAGGGAGGCGATGCGCTCTTCCACGGACAAAGGCGAGGCGCTCTTCCAGGGGCAAATTTACCGCCCGCGACAACATGCTTGAGCGGCGTTGTTCTTCTGACGCCGACCCCGGATAGTTGCACCGGTTACCGGACGCATGTTTTGCGTTTGCACCGTTTCGGCTGATGATCTAAGGCAGTGCCGCCGCGCACCGGAAGCGGAACGCGAATGAGTGAAGCGGGGCGTCAGTCGACCCAACGCCTTGCGGATTCTAATCCTGTCATTCCAGCTGAGCGTTCTCATGTTATCCGGTTATTTCAGCGGCTTGTGTCTGTCCGTTAGTTCGTTGGATTAACTTCCGAACTCCTTATCCACAAGACCCGGCCCACGACGCGCGCCCGTGCCGTTCCGTGGGCGATAGGGGGGAGGCCCATCCGATGCCCGTTGACGCCGGCGCTGCCGACCCCTGGTCCGACATCGGCGCTCTTCCCCCGATCATCTGGCTTGGCGCTCTCGTGGTCTGCGTGCTCGTGTTGCGCGGGCTGTCGCCCGTGTTCGGGAACTTCGCTGTCGCGGTGCCGACACAGCGCTCCTCGCACACCGCGCCCACCCCGCAATGGGGCGGGCTCGGCATCTGCGCCGGGGCGTTCGCTTCAATCGCCATCGCAGTTGTGGCATCCGGCATATTCGCGCCGGAGGTCCAGAATCAGGTGATGATCGTCGTCATCGCCGCGTTGATGCTGATGGCGCTCGGGGCTGTCGACGATCTCCGGCACCTCGGAGCTGCCAGCAAGTTCGGTGTTCAGGCACTCGCTGTCGCCATCATGCTGACGGCGTTGCCTGACGAATTTCGTGCGCTCCCGATGGTGCCGCTGTGGCTAGAGCGCGGGCTTCTCTTCTTCGGCGCGCTGTGGTTCGTCAATCTCGTCAACTTCATGGACGGGATCGACTGGATGATGGTGGCGGAAGTGGTGCCTGTCACGGCGGGTGTTGCCATCGTGGGCGCGCTGGGTGCGCTGCCGCCCGAGGCACTCGTCGTCGCGCTGGCGCTCAATGGCGCGATGCTCGGCTTTGCGCCCTTCAACCGGCCTATCGCTCGGCTCTTCATGGGGGATACGGGCAGCCTGCCGATTGGGCTGCTGCTCGCGTGGCTGCTGATCGTCGTGGCGGCCTCCGGCCATCACGTGGCGGCACTGCTATTGCCGCTCTACTTCATTGCCGACACCGGGGTCACGCTTCTGCGCCGCGCGTACAGCGGGGAGCGCCTGTGGGTCGCGCACCGCACTCACTTCTATCAGCGCGCTCGGGATAACGGCTTTACGACGATGGGAATTGTTGTGCGTGTCTTCGCGGTGAACGTGGGGCTGGTGGCCCTGGCGGCGCTCAGCGTCATCGCGACATCGCGCGTGTCGCACGGACTGGCGCTGCTTGGCGGCGTCTGTCTCGTTGGCGGGTTGATGGTGGATTTCGCGCGGCCACGGGCGAAGTGAGGGTGAAGGCAGGAGCGTCAGTTGCTGCGGATGCCCGCCGTTTCCATCGAGCTGCCGCAGCCCTTCTGCTGGATGCTCGCGTTGACGGCGTCCGCTTCGGCCTTGGCCTCATTGTACTGGGCGATCGCAGGGACGCCCTGGTCGGGTGAGCCCGTAAGCCGCGACCAGGCGTCGGCAACGGTCTGCGGCAGCTCCTGCATCTGCTGAACCGCTTTCATCGGCAGCTCCTGAAGCTGGGTCTGCAGGCTCACCTGCCTGGCTTGCAACTCCCGGCAACCGAGATCGTGCTCGTGGGCGCTGAGGACGTAGGAGCCATCTTTCTGGTATCCCGGCCGGGGAACGCCGGACAGGTCGGCCACCGTGGAACAGCCCGCAGCATTGAGTGCGAGGGCGCAAACCAATGCTGCCCTTCCCGCACCAATCCACAGCTGCCAGGCTGCTGCCATCGTTAACGAATCTCCCCCGCCGAAGTGAATTTATGCACAAGCCCTTCGGCAAACCACCGGGCCCGTTCACAAATTCGATTGGTGTGATCGTCAGGCCACGGATAGGCGCTGCGTGTCACATTTAGGCATCGTAGCGCCTTATCACCGGGCTGCAACTCCGGGCGACGCCGCTTCTCCCGGCATGATTAACCCCCGGGCCGCGAGCAAATTCACGACGCGCTGGGCCAGCTCTTCGGCAGGTGCACTCGTGGTGTCGAGGACGAGATCCGGCTTCTCGGGCGCCTCGTAGGGGGAGTCGATACCGGTGAAATTCGGCAGCTGTCCGGCGCGGCTCTTTGCATAGAGCCCTTTGGGATCGCGCTGCTCGCAAACCGCGAGCGGAGCGGTGACGTGCACCTCTATGAACTCGCCCGGTTCGAGAAGCCCTCGCACCGCCGCGCGCTCGGCCCGGAAGGGGGAGATGAACGAGCACAGCACGATCACGCCGGCATCGACGAAAAGGCGCGCCACCTCGCCCACGCGGCGGATGTTTTCCACGCGGTCGACGGCCGTGAAGCCGAGGTCCTTGTTGAGACCGTGGCGGATGTTGTCGCCATCGAGCAGATACGTGTGGCAGCCATGCATGGCGAGCCAGCCCTCGACGAGGTTGGCGACGGTGGACTTGCCGGCACCGGACAGGCCGGTGAACCACACGACGCAGGGGCGCTGCTCTTTCAGCGAAGCGCGCAGCGCTTTGGTGACGCTGAGCGGCTGCCAGTGCACGTTCATCCCGCGGCGAAGGGCGAAATCGACATTGCCGGCGGCGATGAGCGCGCCGGTTGTCAGGCTATGGATTTCAAAGCGCCCGGCATCGTCGCTGTCCCGATCGAGGCTGACCGGCGTCTCGGTCGCGATGGTGCAGACGCCGACCTCGCCGGTTGTCAGTGTACGCGCCGGATGACGTTGCAGCGTCTCGGCGTCGAGGCGGTATTTGATGGCGGTGATCGTTGCGATCAGATCCTGGCCGGCGAGCCGAAGGCGGTATTCGCGGCCGGGCAGCAATTGAGCGTCCGTGGAGAGGCAGGCGACGTGGGCGGCGAAGCGTTCGCTGGGCGGCAGCGGCTCGCCTGTCTTCAATGGACCCGGGTGATTGGGGATCGCGAGTTGCGCTAGATGCTCGCGTAGTGCCGGTATCCCGCGTTCGCCGTCGGCGTTATCCGCCGGGACGGTGACGGCCGATTTGAAGTCGAGCCTGCGACTGAGCGCGTCGAAGGCGGTTTGCATTGCCTCGAGGCGCGTCTGGGAGGCATCCTTTGCCGCGTCCGGCTCGGCTTTCACCGCCAGCACGGCATGACGGACGCCAGCTGCGCGGGCGATGACCGCGGCGTGGCGAATATCGGCCCAAAGCTGCCGAGCTGCGTCGGCGCGAATAATCAGAACGTCTGCGGAAAAGGGAGAACCGGGGACTGCCATCGTGCCGGGTGGGTAACTTGAGGTGAGGGGCGCGCCGGAACTCGTAACGGCGCTGCCCGCATCATAAAGCCCGACCGTCATGGGCCGCGTTTTGCTGGCCATCGTACGCTCCCCACTGCTTGCCCCGTTCGGCCGTTTCCCTCCAGTGCCGTGACTGGGGGCATCCGTCACTTCGTGGGGCGGCGCGGGAAGACGTAGATGTCCAGGATAGCCTGGATCAACGCATGATGGGCAAGCTCGACGAAGCCGTACTGGTTGGAATTGACGTAGAAATTCACGTCGCCCCGCCCGCGCAGCAGGTTGTCGGGCTGAAAGCCGCTGAGCGTGCAAACCGTCATGCCCTGCGTCCGGGCGGTTTCTACCGATTTCAGGATGTTGACCGACTGGCCGGAGCTCGAGATCGCGATCAGCATGTCGCCGGGCAAGCCCTGCGCCTTGAGCTGCTCGGAGTAGACGTTGGCGTAGCCGAAGTCGTTGCTGAGGGCAGTGATGGCGGCGGGATCATTGAGAGACAGGGCGCGAATGCCGCCGTTCTTCAGGAATTCGATGGCGTGGTGGCTGGCAACCGCTGCACTGCCGCCGTTACCGATGAGCACCACTTTCTTCCCGGCGCTGTGGGCGTCGCGCGCCGTATCGGCCACCCACTCGAAACCCTGCTCCAGACTGAGGGGGCGTCCTTCCCCGTCGCTGACCCTGGCTGCCGCCAGGATGCGGCCCAGCTCGTCGAAGTAGGACGTGACTGGATTGGCTTGGGTTGTCTCGGCGACGCCTTTCAACACTCTGATAGCCCTCCAGAAGCGAGTGAGCGGCGCGCCCAGCGAAGCTCGGCCGCCGTCAAGGATATGTGCATGGGATGCAGGACCGTTGTGCCAATTCTGCCAGCGGTTGATCAAGGGGTGGTGGCAGGATTCGCGCGTCCATGCATCACGGTGGCGGGGACAATCCTAGCAAATTACGGCCAAGGTGTGCGTGCCACCTTCGATGAAACGTTAGACAGGGGTAAAATCCAAGGAAAAGTGGTGCCACCGGCGCCTTGACACCTCGAATTGGATCACTTAGCCGCGGCTGGCGATGCGCTGGCGGCAAACGGGACGCGGGGCAGGCGCGGGCAAGAACGCTAGGGGACTGCCATATGCGGGTTCTGGTGACCGGGGCGGCGGGCTTCATTGGTTTTCACACCGCCCGGGCGCTGCTCGCGCGCGGCGACGAAGTGGTCGGCCTCGACAACCTTTGTGATTACTACGACGTCAATCTCAAGATGGCGCGCCTGGCTCAGCTCGCGGGTGAGGCGAATTTCTCCTTTCGCAAGCTCGATCTTGAGGATCGGGGCGGCATGGAGGCACTGTTCGACGAGGTTCGTCCCCAACGCGTGATCCACCTCGGCGCACAGGCGGGCGTGCGTTACGGCATCGAAAATCCGCACACCTATGTCGACGCCAATATCGTCGGCATGCTGCACGTGCTGGAAGGGTGCCGTCATCACGGCGTGGAGCATCTCGTGTTCGCGTCGTCCAGCTCGGTCTACGGTGGCAACACCGCGATGCCGTTCAGCGAGCACGCAGGGGCCGATCATCCGCTCAGCATCTATGCTGCGACCAAGAAGGCGAACGAGCTGATGGCGCATACCTATGCGCATCTTTATCGGTTGCCGGTAACGGGGCTGCGCTTCTTCACCGTTTACGGTCCGTGGGGGCGTCCCGACATGGCCCCCATCAAGTTCACCCGTGCGATCCTCGCGGGCGAGCCGATCGACATCTACAACAATGGCCATCACGCCAGGGATTTTACCTATATCGACGACGTGGTGGAGGGTGTGCTGCGCACCTCGGATCGCGTCGCCATGCCCGACCCCGCCTGGAGCAGCGCTGCTCCCGATCCGGCGACATCCTCGGCGCCTTACCGAATCTACAACATTGGCAATCACAGTCCCGTGGAGCTGATGCATTTCATCGGGGTGCTGGAGCAGGCGCTGGGCCGCGAGGCGAAAAAGCGCTTCCTGCCGATGCAACCGGGTGACGTGCCAGCAACGTTTGCCAATGTGGCCGACCTTGCGGCTGACGTCGGTTTCGCGCCGGCAACGCCTCTCGAGGAAGGCATCGGCCGTTTTGTTGCGTGGTATCGCAGCTATTACGACGTCTGAGCTGCGCCTGCCCGCGATGATTGGATTCGCGAAGCGGCCCGGAGGCGCGCATGGGGAATATTCTGGTTACGGGCGCGCTCGGGCAGATCGGCTCGGAGCTGGTTCCGGCACTGCGCCAGCGCCATGGCCGTGAACGGGTCATTGCCACGGATTTGAAGGTTCTGCCGGCCAGCGGCGCCTCGGCGCTCGCTCCCTACGACCATCTCGACTGCACCGATCCGCATCAGGTGCACGAAGCGGTGCGCCGCTACGACATTTCGACGATCTATCATCTCGCGGCGTTGCTCTCCGCGTCCGCCGAGGCCGTGCCGCAACTGGCGTGGTCGGTGAACATGGGCGGGCTCTATAACGTGCTGGAGGTGGCCCGCGGCTACGGTTGCCAGGTGTTCTTCCCGAGCTCCATCGGTGCCTTCGGTCACGGCACGCCACGCGATCGCACGCCGCAAGTCACCGTGCAACGTCCGACGACGATCTACGGTGTCACCAAGGTGGCGGGCGAATTGTTGTGCGACTACTACGCCTCGCGCTTTTCCATCGATACGCGCGGGTTGCGGCTTCCGGGGCTCATCTCGTACGTGGCAGCGCCCGGCGGCGGCACGACCGACTACGCGGTCGAGATGTTCTATCACGCGGTCCGTCATGGAAATTACACGTGCTTCGTTGGCCCCGAGACGCGCCTCGACATGGCCTATATGCCCGACGCGATCACGGGGATGATGAACCTCATGGCGGTGGATGCGGAGCGATTGCGCTACCGCAACGCGTACAACATCACGGCGATGAGCGTGACGCCGGAGGACATCGCGGCGGCCATTCGCGAGCATATTCCATCGTTCGAGATCGACTACGACATCGATCCGGTGCGCCAGGCCATCGCAGACAGCTGGCCGCGCTCGCTGGACGATAGTGCGGCACGTGCCGACTGGGATTGGGCACCGCGGTTCGGCCTCAAGGCCATGACGCAGGACATGCTCGCGCGCCTGCACGATAAGCTCAAGCCGGCGCAGCGGCGTATGCGCGGTCCTGATCGATAGAGCGGAGAAGTGCCATGCCGACCGATAAGCTGACACCGCTGCTCACGGAGAAGCTGACGCAGTTCGAGGCGTCGGGTCGCCTCAAGGGCGCGGAGACCGTAACGGTTCGCGTGCTGGAGCCAGCGGGTGGGAAAGGCCCGCGCTTTCTCATCGAAGGACACGGCGAGAAGCCGTTTCTACGCATGAACTCCAACAGCTATCTCGGGCTGTCGTTTGCCGCGCGCGTGATGGCGGCGGAGGAAGAGGCGGTGCGTCGGTACGGCGCCGGGCCGGGTGCGGTGCGCTTCATCTCCGGTACGTGGGTGCCGCACGTGAAGCTGGAAAAGCGCCTCGCCGATTTCCACCGGCGCGACGCAGCAATGCTTTTTTCCTCCGCTTATGCAGCGGTGGTGGGTACGCTTTCGCCGCTCATTTCCGATGGGACTGTCGTCATCAGCGACGAGCTCAATCACAACTCGATCATCAACGGTATCTCGCTCGCGCGGCCGGGGGAGAAGCGCATCTATCATCACCTCGACTTCGGCGAGCTGACGCGTCAGCTCGGTGCCTTCACTCACAAATGCCGGCGCGCTGTGGTCGTTACCGATGGCGTGTTCAGCATGCGCGGCGACCATGCGCGTCTCGATGAGCTCATGCGCATCGCCGCGCAGTTCCATCCGCTCTATGCGGAGGGTGTCATCGTGGTGGCGGACGATTCCCACGGCGTTGGCGCGTTCGGGGAAACGGGACGCGGCACCGAGGAAGTGACGGGAGCGAAGGTCGACGTGCTAATCGGCACGCTCGGCAAGGCGTTCGGCGTCAACGGCGGCTATGTTACGGCTGCGCCGAAGATCATCGATTATCTGCGGGAAACTTCACCCTTCTATATCTACTCCAATCCCATCACGCCGGGGGAGGCGGAGGCCGCGCGCGTCGCCATCGATCGCGTCGACAGCGAGGAAGGCAGGGCACTCCTTGCGCACCTGCGCGCCATGACGGAGCATTTCCGCATCGGGCTCGGCAAGCTGGGGCTGGAGACGGTGGCGGGCGAGCATCCGGTCGTGCCGCTGCTCGTGCGCGATACCGAGCGCACCCGGCAGCTTGTCCAGCACTTGCGCGACAATGGCATCCTGGCGACGGGGCTCGCTTACCCGGTGGTGCCGCGCGGCGAAGAGGAGATCCGGTTTCAGATCAGCGCGGATCACACGGCGGCCGACATTAATGAAGCGCTCGCGGCGATCGCTACGTTTACGCAGACGCCAAGCTAAGCCGAACTGCGCACGGGCCGAAGACGGCTGCTCACAGACGGTCTTTCAACCCGGTCACGCTGTGCTGGGCTGCGCAATGCGCGCAACAGAAAATATCGCCATCATCGGCTTCGACACCGTGGCCGATGACACGGCACTGGCAATGGGTGCACCGCGGCGCCATGGCGGAGATGGCGCATTCGAAGCTGTCGAAGGTCATCGTCTTGCCGGCCTTCGTCACCTGGAAGGCCTTGTCGTAGTCGTTGCCGCAGGTATCGCAAACAGCCATTTGATATCTCCGTCGAGGTGCTCAGATGCGCATCAGAGTGGCGATGAGGGCGAGAAGCACCATGCCGGCCAAGCCAGCGATGAAAATGATGCGCTGGGTGCGCGTCTTCAGGATGATCTCGCCCTGCCGCGCTTTCTCCGCCGGGTAATTCTGTAGGTCGGGCGTCGTGCGGGCCATGGGGGCTCTCCTTTCCCTTTTTCTCGGGTTTCGGGTTCGGATGGCTCGAAGGGCCAACGCCCGCGGGTGCGGGCGGTTCCTGAGGCGGGGAAGTATCGGCAGGGCCGCAGATATTGGGCGGGGAAGAGAGACTTATGCACGCCGGAGGTCGAACCGGCGGCGCCAAAACCCCGGCGGGGCTGGCCCCGCGGCCGATTTGGCGTTAAGTGCTGCGCGAAAGAATGATGCCTTCCCATGCGAGGTTTGTTCATGACTGAAGAGCTTGCAAAGATCGCCGAAGCCATGGTTGTCCCCGGTAAGGGCATCCTTGCCGCCGACGAAAGCTCGGGCACCATCAAGAAGCGCTTCGATTCCATCGGCGTGACCTCCACCGAGGACACCCGCCGCGACTACCGCGAGATGCTGTTCCGTGCCGATGAGGGCATGAAGAATTATGTCTCCGGTGTCATTCTCTATGACGAGACGATCCGCCAGAAGGCCAAGGACGGTACGCCGCTTGTCGATGTCATGAAGGCGGCGGGTTCCATTCCCGGCATCAAGGTCGACACGGGCGCCAAGGCGCTGGCCGGTCCCCATTCCAGCATCGAGACGGTGACGGAGGGGCTCGACGGCCTGCGCGAGCGTCTCGCGGAGTATCACAAGCTCGGTGCGCGCTTTGCCAAGTGGCGGGCGGTCATCACCATCACCGACACACTTCCTTCCTGGAACTGCGTGAAGGCGAACGCGCACGCGCTCGCCCGCTATGCTGCGCTATGTCAGGAAGCCGGCATCGTGCCGATCGTCGAGCCTGAGGTGCTGATGGACGGCCAGCATGCCGGGCACACGATCGAGCGCTGCTATGAGGTGACGGAGTGGACGCAGCGCATCGTGTTCCGTGAGCTCTTCGATGCGCGCGTTGCCCTCGAGGGTATGATCCTGAAGCCGAACATGGTCATCGCGGGCCAGAAGTGCGCCAAGCAGGCGAGCCCGGAGCAGGTGGCCGAGCTGACCGTGAAGTGCCTCAAGGCGACGGTGCCGTCGGCGGTGCCCGGCATCGCGTTCCTCTCCGGCGGCCAGTCGGACGAGCAGGCGACACAGAACCTGTCGCTGATCAACGAAATTGGCGATCTGCCCTGGAACGTCACCTTCTCCTATGGCCGCGCGCTGCAGGCAGCCGCGCTCAAAGCGTGGGGCGGCAAGGACGAAAATGTCGCTGCGGGTCAGCGCGCCTTCACCCACCGCGCACGGATGAATTCGCTCGCTGCGCTCGGTAAGTGGAGCCAGCAGCTGGAGAAAGCCGCCTGACGGCCTCCCGCTGACGAACCTCTCCGGCGCGGTCGCGTTTTGCTGGCGGATCATCGGCGTTCATGCGCCTTTGATCCGCTATTGCGTAGGTCCTGTTGGGCACCCATTTACCCGCTTCTGCAAATTTGCAGTGTCGTTTGCCTGACGCACCGACCAGACCACTGGCCCAGCCCCTGGAGATGATCAATGCACGTTACGATGGAAAGCGCCCTCGCCGCGGTTGAAGCTGCGCGCAAAGAAGCGGTGAAGCTCAAGACGCAGATGTGTATCGCCGTTGTCGATTCCGGCGCGAACCTGAAGGCATTCGTGCGCATGGACGATGCCTGGGTCGGCTCCATCGACATCGCTATCAAGAAGGCCAAGACGGCGGTGTTCTTCGGCATGCCGACGGGCGAGATCGGCAAGCTGTCGCAGCCGGGCGGCTCGCTCTACGGCATCGAGCATTCGAACCATGGATTGATCACGTTCCCGGGCGGGCTTCCCATCGTCGACGAGGAAGGCGTGCTCGTCGGCGCGATCGGCGTATCGGGCAGCTCGGTGGAGAACGACCACAAGGTTGCCGCGGCGGGCCTCAAGGTGGTGGGCGTGTCGGATCTGCCGGAGCATCCCTGGCGCACGTGAGGTGCCGCCGCTCGAAGCGAAGCGGCGAACAAACGGAAAGGCGGGGCTCGGCCCCGCCTTTTTCTATTCCAGCCGCATTTATTGGGCTCAGAGCTTCTCGACGTGATCGGCCATGTTGCCGACGAGGCGAACGCGGTACTTGGCGTTCTCGCAGGTGAGGATCCACACCGGCAAATCGGCGCGGGAAGCGCTTTGATCGCGCTCCGCGCGTGCCGGCTCCTTGCACTCATAGCCTTGCTTGCGGATCTGCACGGCAATGATGTCGGCCGGGATTTCGCTGTTGGCGACCAAGGTGGCCGTCGCTTCGGCCACCTGTTGCGCGTGCGCCTGGGAGTCTATTCCGCTGGAGGTGACGGCGTTGAGAACCAGGCCCGCGCCGAGGGCCAGTACGGGAAACAAAGCCAGCTTTTCCATCGGGGACTCCGCTACGCTTCATGTCACCGGCGGTCAGTGGGTGTGCGCGACCTTGTCATGCTCACGCCGTCCAGCCAGTGCCAGGAAAACATAACTCCAACCTGAGAATAGAAGGTTGATGCCGACGAGAAGTCCGAGCGCCCATGTCGCCGAGCCCGGCAGACCCAGGGCGATGAGCACGCCAACTGCGATGGCGGCAATGCCGGACAGCAGCAGCCATACCCAGCCTTCATGCGGACTTACGCGGTAGGCCATCACGATCTCGAAGATGCCTTCGGCGATGAAGAGCGCCGCAAGCACGATTGC
>DASRYA010000136.1:0-10847 GCA_035687305.1 Hyphomicrobium sp.
GCTTCGGGACGTTACCCCTCGCCAACCGGCTTGTTCACATCGCAGCCCGCTCCCAAACCTGAGACGGTCTCGAGCCTGTCCCCCGTGGGGCGGGATGGGACCAGCATAGCCGCGTGCGGGGGAGCGGGGATTAGCGCATAACCCCTGCTGCCCGCCTATCCACCACCAAACAATTATACTGTTTCTTCATTATCTTAGCTAACCGAGCTAATACTAATTATCCCTGAACCATACGAATCAGCTACTTATTAAGGGGGCATTTGAACGATTGAATTTGAGCTATGGCCAAAATCACAAAATCAAAGCCGCGACGGCGTTCCGAGCCAGCAAGCGGATCAAAGGGAAAAATTTGGACATTCCCTAAATACACGCTTGAGGAAGCTGTTACGTTAGCCCAGGCGATTGAAGAGAAGAACGCCGGCAACCCATTTCCAGTAAAGGACTTAGCTCGGGCTGTTGGCAAACAGCCCGATTGGAGATTTCTCGATCTAGTTAGAGCCGGAAACCTATACGGTCTGCTGTCGGGCACCGGGGCAACGGCGAAGATATCATTGGAGAAGCTTGGGCAAGACATTGTCGCCCCCAGTTCTCCGTCTCAACGAGCAACTGCCCTATGGGAGGCATTTCGGCATGTAGAGGATTTCAAGCAGGTCGAGGATTTTTACGGCGACAAGACAATTCCCGAAGACGAATACTTTCTCAACACCCTAACGAGGGAATTCAATATTCCCAAAGACCGGGTCGACCGGTTCGCAGAAGTATTCTTGAAAAATATGAGTTATTTGAAGCCGTTTTCCTCAAGAGGACGAACCTCTGCAGAAGTCCGCAGCGCGACTACAGCTGACGCAGGGTCCGCTGCTGATGCAAGTGTACCCAGACAGCGTGAGTTCCTCGATACCTGCTTTGTGATGATGCCTTTCGGGGAGTGGCCTGATCGATATTACAAAGAGATCTATGCTCCGGCGGTAAAAGCAGCAGGATTCGAGCCCATACGCGCTGATGAGCTGTTCCATACCGGTAGCGTGGTGGAGCAGATATGGGAGCAAATAGAAAAGGCTAAAGTGCTTCTTGCAGATCTGTCGGGTAGAAACCCCAACGTCTTCTACGAGCTAGGACTAGCGCATGCAGCGAGAAAGCCGGTAGTGTTCACCGCTAGTAATGTAGAAGATGTTCCGTTTGACCTGAGGCATCTGCGAGTAATCCCCTACGAGATAAGAGATCCCAACTGGGGAGACAAGCTGAGACAGCACCTGACAGATTACTTGAGAAACGCTGTTAAAGTGCCGGCCAAGTCAATTCCTCACCCCTTCAGGCGATTGAGGGAAGAGGAAGAGGAAGATGATGAGGCGAAAGGATAAAAGGCGTCAAATTAGGGAACGACCCAGCCGCCAGATTTCCTCCTGGACGCGGATGTCGGCGAGGATGCGATCCAAGAGCAAGCACGTGCGCTTGAAGAGCTCGGAGCCGCGGCGGTAGTCGGCGGGGGCGAAGAAATCGCAGCGGCCCGCCCTGAACAGTTCCACGCACTTCCTGCGCGACTTGCCGGGCGTGTGCACCGCGATCGCGTGGCCGCCGTTCTTGCGCGTCACCGCCATCGACGGCACGTCGGTATCGCCGTCTCCGAAATAGATCATGTTGGCGAACGGTATCGGGCGCGCGCCCTCGTCCATGTGCTCATTGATGCCCTGGCCGAGATCCTCGATGCCCTTGTTGATGCGGAAGAGGTATTGCGTCTTGCCGGTGTCGGTGATGACGCGCTTGGGGTACGGCAGGTCGTACGGATCGAACCAGTATTCCGACGCGAAGACGTTGTGGAAGTGCTTGTAGATGCGCGTGCCTTCGATGATCTCGGTGAGGCCAGCGGACACGATGTAATGGCGCAGTGCGACGCCCTGCGTTTCCGATTTCAGCTTCACGTATTCGTTGATGGTGTCGAACCATTCCTCGACGCCGGCGAACAGCTCGACGAGCTTGCCCTGCGCGACGAGGTCGGCGCGGTCGATGCGCACGCCGGCGGCCTTCGCCTTGCGGTACATCAGGCGCATGTAGGAGATGAGGCCGTCGGCGCCTTCGCGGCGCGCGATCTCGTTCGATTCCGCCCAGAATTCCGCCGGGTCGATGCCGATCTGCGGGAGGAACGCGTAGTCCTGCATCGGGCGCGGCGAGAGCGTGCCGTCGAAGTCGTAGACGAGCGCGATGGTTTTCTTGTCGAAGGAGGCGCGATGGCTTTCGCGCGGCTTCACCGCGCCGGCTTCCATCTCCGCCACGTCATCGCCGTCTGCAACGCGCTCGATCATCGCTTTCGCCCTTGCCTCGACTTGCATGGGCGACCATGCCGCGATTCGGCCGGCGGATTGAAGGCGTGGTGTCCGACTGAGCGATCAGATCATCTAAAGCGTTGCTATTGCCCGCACTTGCGTGGATCCCGGCCTGCGCCGGGATGACGTGGCATGGGAGGCGCCGACCCCATCCAATTCCGCCGTGGCGTAGGAGACGTGCCCGAGCAATTCCGCCGTGGCGGCGGTGGCGGCATGCGCGCCAGCCTCCGCGCCTATCGACGGCGGCTAGAGCACGATCCGCTTTTCTTCGAATCGCGATGCGGCTCTCGCCATTGTTTGGCCGTGCTTCTTATCGGAAAACCGGTGCCCACTTTTCCGGAAGCACTCTTCTTTGCCGTGCTTCTTATCGGAAAACCGGTGCCCACTTTTCCGGAAGCACTCTAGCCTTTTGATCAGACCGATGATTCACGCTTCGGACGGATAGGGTCCGAAGCGATCATGGTCTAGTGCTTGCAGCCGCAGCCTTCGCCGTGGGCGTGATCGTGGCCGTGATCGTGTGAATGGTCGTGGCCGCCGCAGCAGCCGTCATGCCCATGGTCATGCCCGTGATCATGGTGGTGATGGTCGTGGCCGTGGTGATCGTGTCCGCAGCCGCAGCCATCGCCGTGCCGGTGCTCGTTCGGATCGACCAGCGCCGCGTGCAGCCTCTGCTCGATGGCGACGGCCGCCTCGCGCGGGGCGTCGCGATCCTCGATGCACATGGCCATGATCTCGGCGCCGAGGCGCACGTCATCCACCGCGCCGAGGTAATGCCGGCGCAGACGCCCCTGGCGGTCGAACAGGAGGACCGTCGGCGTGCCCTGCATGCCGTAGGCCTCCATGGTCTTCGGCAGCTCCGTCCCGCTCTGCGCATCGACCGCGACGGGGATCTCGATGTGCTCGGTCTTGAGGAAAGGCTCGAGCTGCGAGGCGGTCATATCCTTGTGGTTCTCGAACACCATGTGGAGGCCGATCACCGCCACCTCGTCGGGCGAGAAGGTGCGTGCAATGCGGCCCGCCTGGGGCAGCGCGTGGCGCAGCGAGCCGGGGCAAAGCATCTGGAAGGCGACGAGCACCACCACCTTGCCCTTGAGCTGCGCGAGGCTGAGCGGCTCGGAGTTGAACCACTGCGATGCGGTGATCTCGGGCGGCTGCTCGGGATTGAATTGTGTGGAGGCCATGGGGCGGGCTTTCTCAATGGGGTGCAGGTGCGGTGCCGAAAACGGCGTTCTCCTGCGGAGATACTCCAGCGCAGGGGGCCGCTCAAGCGCGGCTTGGTAGCGGAGCGGCAGACGGGGGTCAGCGGCAACGGGACTGGGTGTCGGGCGAGGCGGGCAGAGGCCCCTTGCAGCGATATTCGGCGCTCATCCGACAGCCGGGATCGAGCGTCTCGCGGCCCGTTGCGTAAATGGAGAAATGCAGCGGGCAGCCGCGCATGATATTGAACGCCTCGATGCAACCCAGCCGCGGCGGCAGCTCGACCCCGTGTGCCGCCAACGCCGCGGAAAGATCCGGCTGCCAGCGGTCTTCCACCAGCGCGATGGCGTCGTCCTTCTCCGCTATCCAGGCCGCGATGGTCGGAATGTTCGAATAGGCGGCGCGGCCGAAAGCGAATGTTGCGGACGGCTCACGGAAGCCGACGACGCCCACGGGACCGGAGACGCAGCGCCGCAGCGGCTCGAGCGCTTCCTCCATGCGCTGCGCGGGCCAGGCAATCTCCATGTGCGGCATCACGAGCGCAAACATCGAGGAGCTGAACAGCGCAAAGCCCAGAACGGCCGTGGCGAGCCAGGCGGCGACGTAACCTTTGATCACGGCGACGGCGGCGAGCGTCAG
This sequence comes from Hyphomicrobium sp., assembly GCA_035687305.1. Lineage (GTDB taxonomy): Bacteria > Pseudomonadota > Alphaproteobacteria > Rhizobiales > Hyphomicrobiaceae > Hyphomicrobium_A. Next base: position 4,155 of record DASRYA010000136.1, read on the forward strand.
GAGACCCGTCACCACCGCAATGCTGAGCACGACGGCGGGATCGAAGGTCGCTCCGGCCATCCAGAACGCGAAGAGATAGATGCTGGCCAATCCGAAGAGCACCAGCCACCACGGCATGCGCATCGTGTTCGGCGGCACGGCGAGCGCATTCACTTGCGTCTGGCGCGCCGGCGCAAGGACCAGCGCAACGGCGAGCGCGGCGGCGGGGAACATCGCCTGCACCGTATAAAGCGCAGGTTTCGACGCGATCAGCTCCAGATAGAGCCAGTAGCCGACGATCCAGGCGAAAAGGAAACGCTCGATCGCGCGGGCACGCGTCCGCCACAGGTTCTGCAATGCGGGGAAGAGGTAGAGCGCGCCGGGGAGAAAGCCGAGCAGAAGCGCGATGGTGAACGTGAGCGGCGCGGCTTTCCACTTCATGTTCTGCGCGCCGCCGAGGGCGCGGATGAACTTATCCCAGCTGAGGCCGGAGAACGGTATCCCGCCGTCGAAGTGCGCGCGGATGAGAAGCCACGGCGCGCCGATTGCCGCCATCAGTAGAAAGCCGGCAACGGGGCGCAACCGCCAGAGCCAACCGAGGCGGCGGTCGAACACGTAGAGCAGGATGACCGTCGACAGCGAAAGGATCGGCACCGCGAGCGCATTGAGAAGTATGCTGACGCCCTGCGCGACCCAGAACGCCATCGCCAACGCCAGCTCGTGGCTGCGATCCCCCGGCTCGGCGCAATAGATGCGCATGAGACAAAGCTGCGTGACGACGATGGTCAGCAGCAGCGGCCCTTCCGGTATCGCCAGCGTCGCCTGCAGGGCGACGATGGGCGAGACGCAGAACAGCATGGCGGCGATGAAGGCGCGCCGCTCGCCGACCAGGGGCCGGCTCAACCAGTAGAGCGCGAGCACGGCGAAAACGGCGGATATGAGCGAGGGCAGCCGATAGGTGACGATATCGTCCCAGCTCCACGGCCCGAGCAATTTGCCGGCGGCGATCTGGAGCCAATAGATGCCTATGGGCCGGAAGGCGAAGTGCTCGCCCTCGAAGCTGGCATCGATCAGGGTGCCCTTTTCCAGCATCCCCTGCGAGGTCAGCACGTAGATGATCTCGGTGCGGTCCACCGGGGACAGCAGCACGACGCCGGGCAGATAGGCGACGAGCGCCAGTGCGATCAGAGCAAGCGCGGCAAGGCGTGGATGGAGCGAGAGACGATCGAGCACCTTCAGCGTGCAACGCTCCACGCGTTCCAAGGGTGAGGCAGGTGTGCTCATCGGCAGTCACTAAGGCGCCCAGTGGAAGTCCCGGGGAGCTTCTGGTCTGTCCGTAGACGCTGGGATAATCGCAAAGAGGCGCGCTGCGGGGTTGACACTGATACCGCAGTTAAGCGATTGCGCAACGGTCGAATTTAGGCGGAGGCGTGGCGTGATGCCGGCAAGCGGGAAGGACGCGGCGCTGAAGGCGCGGCTCGTTGAAATCATTAAGGAACGTTCGTTCCAGTCCGGTCGCGAGATCAAGCTCGCATCGGGGCGTACCTCCACCTACTACTTCAACATGAAACCGACGATGCTCGATGCGGAGGGCGCGCACGTCATCGCCACGCTGATCCTCGGTGCGATCGCCGGATTGAAGCCCGACCTCGTCGGCGGGCTGGAAATGGGCGCGGTTCCGATTGCGTCGGCCGTTGCCGCCGTCAGCCATGGCGCGGGCCAGCCGGTGGGCGCGTTTTTCGTACGCAAGCAGGCGAAGGACCACGGCACGCAGAGCCTCATCGAGGGGCTGCCCGCGGGCGAGAGTCTCAAGGGCAGACGCGTCGTCATCGTCGAGGACGTGACGACGACGGGCGGCTCGGCCGTGAAGGCCGCCGAGACCGTGCGGAGCGAGGGCGCGGAGGTGGTCGGCGTCGTGACGATCGTCGACCGGCTGGAGGGGGCGGGCGAAGCCTTCGCCGCTGCGGGACTGACGCTGACGCCGCTCCTGACGCTCGAAGATTTCAAAGCTTGAGAGCTGCGCGGCTTCGGGCCGCGGACACCTACGTGGACGACCGCTGCGCACCACCACCCGGAACGGCACGCGCCGGATCTGCGGATGGTTGCGTGGGTGCGGATCGACAGAGGCACCCGTGGCGCGAAACCGTATGCACTGCATTCGCGGCGACTTGCGTGGATGGCGATCTTCATCGCCATGACAGAGCTAATTGGGACGGCGTTTTGCACCCACGTCATCCCGGCGCAGGCCGGGATCCACGACAGCATCGGCGCGGCTTCCGGGACGACAACCGTTAAGCTGCCGCCGCACGCGCGATGCCGACGAGGCGCACGAGCTCCTTGCGCGCATCATCGCCGCTGGTGACACGCGAGCCGAACGGCAGGCGCAGCGCACGGGCACCAAGTACGAGATCGCAGCCTTCGGGATCGATGCCCGTCATACGCCAAGCGCCCGCACCGCCGCCGAGAAGACGCGTCGCATAGAGCTCGATCGCATCGGCGTGGTCCTCGTTCATGTGGCTGACGACGCTCTGCTCGGCGTCGAGCAGCGCCTCCGCGCCGACAAGATCCGTGAGCAGCTTTTCGCGCGGCAGGTCGAAGATGCGGCCGAAACCGCCGATGAAATGCGCGCTCTGAACATCGAGCGCGTAGAACGCGAAATCGGGAAAACCGGCATAACCGGCAGCGGCAGGATGCCGCGCGAGGAACCGCCGCTTTGCCGATTCGCTCGTCGTCGGACGCGCCTCGCCGATGAGCGTGATGCGACATCCCTGCATGGGATCGGCCTCGGTGCCGGTGGCGTCGATCAACAGGCTGGCGCGTGGATCGGCGAGAAGATTGCGCGTATGCAGGGCGAGCTTCGAGATCAGGAAAAGCGGCGATCCATCGCTGTCCGTCGCCGTCAGCAGCAGCGAAGCGTAGGGATGTCCGCCGGGCGCAAGGAGCGTCGCGAGAGCGCCCTTCAGCGATGCCCGGATCATCGTCCGCGCCAGCGCCTCGGTTTCCTTAACACCCGAAATATCCGGCTGTTTCGCAGGCTCTTCAACAGACATGAGTTCCTCCCCGCTTCCTGTGGACAACCTATTCAGATAACGTTCAGACAGAAATCACGAAATTGGCTTCGCCACAATTGATACACCTTGGAGCCATAAAGCGCGGCGGGGTGATACTCTGCCGCAGGGTCGGGACATGATGAAAGAAAAAAGCACGATCGCGCTGGTCGACGATGAGCGGAACATTCTCACCTCGCTGCGCATGGCGCTCGAGGCCGAAGGCTACAAGGTGCGCACGTACAATGACGGCGTCTCCGCTCTCGAGGCTCTGACGGAAGATCCAGCCGATCTCGGTATCTTCGATATCAAGATGCCGCGCATGGACGGCATGGAGCTTCTGCGGCGCGTGCGCCAGCGCTCCGACATGCCGGTGATCTTCCTCACCTCGAAGGACGAAGAGATCGACGAGTTGTTCGGCCTCAAGATGGGTGCCGATGACTACGTCGCCAAGCCGTTCTCGCAGCGCCTCGTCGTGGAGCGCGTCAAGGCCGTTCTGCGCCGCTTCCAGCCGAAGGAGCCGGGTGCGCCGACGGAAGCGGAGGCGGCACGGGTTCTGGAACGCGGCAAGCTGAAGCTCGATCCGGAGCGCCACAACTGCCACTGGGACAACAAGCCGGTGACGCTGACCGTGACCGAGTTTCTCATCCTGCAGGCGCTCGCCTCGCGCCCCGGCGTCGTGAAGACGCGCGATGCGCTGATGGATGCGGCCTATGACGATCAGGTCTATGTCGACGATCGCACGATCGACAGCCACATCAAGCGGCTGCGCAAGAAGTTCAAGCAGGTCGACGACAACTTCGATGTCATCGAAACCCTGTACGGCGTTGGATACCGCTTCAAGGAAGCTTGAGGCGCGGAGGTAGGATGACGCTCGAGACCGAGCGCTCCGAGCAGCAGCAGATGTCGAATGGACTCGCCGGCCTCAAGGGGCTGGCGAGCGACATGCGTGCAGCGCTCGCGGCGGCCATGCGGCGCTTCACGGACGCACGGGCGGCGGCGAAGGCATCCCGCACGCAATCAGCTCGCTCCGCCGCCATGTCTGGCGCGATGTCAGGTGCGATGGCGGGCACGCAACGCGCGAAGGCTGCGCTGCGCCATGGCGTGGGCGCTGCGCGCCGCACCGCCAGCGCCATCGTACTCGGCGCGCAGTCTGCCGCCGCGCGCGTGGAGCCGGTGGGCGCTGCGACGCCCAAAATGCTCGCCCCCGTACAGGCTTGGTTCGCCCGTCTCGCCATCGTCCGCTTCTTCTCCGCCAGCCTTCTGCGCCGCATCCTCATCTCGAACCTCATCGGGTTCGTGCTGCTGGTGGGCGGCATCCTCTATCTCGGCTGGTTCCACACCTGGCTCATCGACGCCAAGCTCGATGCCCTGAAGACGCAGGGTAAGATCATCGCCGATGCCATCGCCGCCAACGCGAAGGTGGTCCGCGAGCAGATCATCATCGATCCCGACGCGATCCCCGATGCGCCTCCAACCGTCAACCGCTTCCCCGACGACGGGCTGGCATCCTTGGAGCTGTCCATCCATCCGGAGGACGTGACGCCGATCCTGCGCAAGCTCATACAGCCGACCAATACGCGCGCCCGCGTCTATGCGCGCGACGGCACGCTGATCGTCGATACGCAGCAGACGCTGGCACGCTGGAAAACGGTGCGCGACGAGCCGAAGGACGGCGATAGCGACGCGGCGACGACGCAGAACGTGTGGACGCGCCTGACACGCTATCTCTTCCGCGAGCCCCTGCCCGTCTACAAGGAGATCGGCACCGGCAACGGCACCGCCTACAAAGAGGTGCGCGAAGCGCTCGAAGGCCAGGAGAAGAGCATGCTGCTGCTCAACCGCAAGGGCGAGCAGATCGTGTCCATCGCGCAGCCCATCGTGCGCTTCAACGAAGTGCAGGGCGTGCTGCTTCTATCCACGCGCCCGGGCCAGATCGACAAGATCCTGAAAGAAGAGCGCGTCGTCATTCTCATTCTGTCGGCCGTGGCGCTGCTCGCCTCGGTGGTGACGTCCCTATTGCTGGCGCGGACCGTCGCGGGGCCGATCCGCCGGCTTTCCGCCGCCGCGGAGCGCGTGAGCCACAACATCGAAGCGCGCACGCAGCTCCCCGAATACGCCGGGCGCACCGACGAGGTGGCGCAGATGGCGGAAGCCTTCCAGGCGATGACGGGCGCGCTGTGCCGACGCATCGAAGCGAGCGAGAAGTTCGCTGCCGACGTCGCCCACGAGCTCAAGAACCCGCTGACGGCGGCGCGCTCCACGGCGGAATCGCTCGGCTTTGCGAAGACCGAGGAAGAGCGCATGCACCTCGTCGCGCAGATCCAGGGCGAGCTGAAGCGTCTCAACCGGCTGATCACCGATGTCTCCAACGCCTCGCGCCTCGATGCGGAGCTGGCGCGCAAGGAGATGCGTCCCATCGACGTCACGGCGATGCTGCACAACGTCGTCGCCATCTTCCGTGACATCATCGGCGATGACAGCCGCACACTGAAGCTCGATATCGACAACGAGCCCTTCCCCGGCGCGTTCTCCGTCATCGGCGATGAAGGGCGGCTCGGCCAGGTGCTGACGAACCTCATCGACAACGCCATCTCCTTCTCGCCGGAAGGGGGAACCGTGCACGTGCGCGCGCGTGCCTCCTCGTCGGTGCTGGAGATCAGCGTCGAGGACGAAGGCCCCGGCATTCCGGCCGACCGGCTGGAGATCATATTCGACCGCTTCTATTCCGACCGGCCGGCCACCGACACGAGCCGCGGCAAGAACTCGGGGCTAGGGCTCAGCATCTCGCGCGAGATCGTCCTTGCCCACGGCGGCACGATCGCCGCCGAGAACCGCTATGCGCCAGATGCAGGGCCGGACGCGGCCCCGTGCGGGGCGCGCTTCACGGTGAAGCTGCCGATCGCCGGTCATGGCCAACGGGGAGGCGGGAGCGGTGGCCGACGCGCCTGATCGCCCGACGCACCACGGCACCGCGATTGCCCTCGGGCACCGCGCGGTGCTCATCGTCGGGCCGTCTGCAGGCGGAAAATCGGACCTCGCCCTGCGGTGCCTCACCCTGGCGCCGAGCGCCCTCATCCCGCAGGGCGCGCAACTCGTCGCCGACGACCGGGTCATCCTCACCCCCGCCGCAGGCCGGCTCTACGTCGAGGCGCCGGCCAGCATCAGCGGGCTGATCGAAGTGCGCGGGCTCGGCATCCTGCGGGTGCCGCACGTTCCCCGCGCAGATCTCGTGCTCATCGCCGAGCTGGCGCCGCCGGAGGAGATCGAGCGCCTCCCGGACCCTCCCCTGACGCGGGCCATAGAGGGGGTAGAGCTACCGCTCGTGCGCATCGCAGCCTTCGAGGCTTCCGCAGCGGCAAAGCTGCTGCTGGCGCTTACGCGGGCGCCCGGCTAACGCTTCTGCGCGCGCGCGCCATCCAACCCGTGGGGGCAAAATTGACACCAATTCCACTTGCACCCCCGCCGAACACTTGTAAATTCTGCCGCGCCGCCGAGGGCCCGCGCATAGGGCGTACCCGGCGAAGCCGCAGTCAACGATCCCAACGGTCAAGCCCAGGCTCCGCCGTGGAGCCGGTAAAAGACGAGATCGGCTTTAATCCATGATCGGACTTGTCATCGTCACGCACTGCGGGCTTGCGCTGGAATTTCGATCCGCGCTCGAGCA
>DASRYA010000137.1:0-26323 GCA_035687305.1 Hyphomicrobium sp.
CGAGCCCGAGCGCAACACCCAGAAGATGCCATTCAGCACACGCCGATCGTCGACACGGGGCACGCCGCGCGACTTCATCGTCAGCAACGGCTCGATCACACGCCACTCGAAATCCGTGAGGTCGTAGCGGGCCATGATCCAATCTCCTCTGCCGAGTTTGAATCACGTCCCCGCTGATTTGGGAATCCTTTATGAGTACGCAGCCTACACCATGATCGCTTCGGACCTGCCACTCCGAAGCGTGAATCATCGGTCTCATCAAAAGCCTAGAGCCGCATCGCGATTCGAAGAAATGCGGTCGGGCTCTGGCATAGCGGCCTCACCCCACGCCGCTGCTGCCGGCCCACCGCAACAATGTTGCATCGACCGTTTTTGTTGGAGCAGCGCTGTGCTTGGGACATAATGGCAGAGTCTTGCTCGCGATCTCTCCGGTGGCACTGCCATGATATCCACTCTGCGCCCGCTGCTCCTTGCTGCGGTCTTGGCCCTTGCGCCCTGCGCCGCCCACGCTGGCCCGGCGTGGGATGAGATCCGCGCCAGCGTCTTTGCGGATCGCGCCATAGCACCGGCCGGGGAGGCCGTTCAGCTCAACGCGCCGTTCCGTCCGTCGGACCAGCGTGCCGTTCCTATCAAGGTGGATGCGAAATTCACCGACGGACGCAGCGTGCGGGCGATTACGCTCATTGTCGATGAGAACCCCTCCCCGGTCGCGGCCCGCTTCGATTTCGACGGCAAACGCGAGCACGTGCACCTCGCAACGCGCCTGCGCCTCAACGCGGCGACGGATGTGCGCGCGATCGTCGAAACCTCGGACGGCCAGCTTTACATGGCCGACCGTCACGTGCGCTTCGCCGGCGGCCAGGCCGCGTGCTCGGCGCCACCTTCGGGCAGCCCCGAAGAGATCGCCGCCACGATGGGCAAAATGACCTTGGAGCCCGTCGGCAAGCACGCCGCGGCAACGCAGATCGCGCCGCGCGCGCAGCTCAAGATCATGCATCCCAATCACACCGGCATGGTTCTCGACCAGCTGACGCTGCTCTACGTGCCGCTGCGCGTCCTCACCGACGTGGAGGTGCGCCAGGGGGAAGAACGCGTGTTCGCCATGCAGGGCTCGATCACCATGGCGCAGGACCCGGTGATCGAGTTCGATTACCGGAGCAACGGCGCCGACGCGCTGCACGTCGAGGCGCGCGATAGCGACGGGGCGAGCTGGACCGCCCGCTTTCCCATCGGCGAAGGCAGCTAGTCGCTTACGGAAAGTGGGAACCGGTTTTTCGGTAAGAAGCGCGCAAACACAAAAGTGTCGGGCTGTTCCGCGATGGGTCGAAGCCGGAGCGATCGACCAGCCTGCTCGTCCTGGGTCTCGTCCTCGCATTCGCGCCGCGAACCGCCGTCAGGCAATAGCGGTGATCTCCGCTTCACTGCCCGCGACCTTCACCGTCTCCCCCACCGACTTACCGGCGAGGGCCCGCGCGAGCGGCGACACATAGGAAATCGATCCCTTCGCCGGATTGGCCTCATCCTCGCCGACGATGCGATAGGTTTGCGCGCGCCCGTCCGCACGCTCTATCGTGACCTTCGAGCCGAACTGCACCTGCGTGTTGTCCGCCGGCGGCGGTACCAGCTCCGCACTGGCGAGCCGCGCGCTCCAGTAGCGCAAATCGCGCGCCGTTGCCGCCATCTCGCTCCGGTCACCTGACGCCTGAGCCGATGCGTGCGCGGCATCGACACGGGCAACCTCGGCCTCGATCTGGGCCAAGCCCTCCGCAGTGACGAGATTCGGATGCTCGGAGATGAGGCGGTCGGGAAGCTCCTCGACGCCATCCTGCTCCTTGACGAACGCGCGGCTCATAATCGTGTCATTCCTCTACGGCCCCGCGCCTATGCGGCATAAAGCGGACAGTATAGCGCGGCGGGCGCCGGCGGCCCATTTCAATGCCTACATTGTTGCTCCACGTTGAACGGCATAGATTCGGTTTTGATCCAATCGGGAGGTCCGGCCATCACCCTCTCCTTCAGCCATTTCGAGCGGTTCCGTCAGCCCGTCGCATCACGCGCCGTCTTCATCAAGCGCATGGGGCGTTCCATTCTCCTCTGCCTCGTGCTGATCGTCCCGAGCCTCGTATTCGGTATTGCGGGCTATCGGTACTTCGAAGGCATGTCGGTAACGGACGCCTTTCTCAACGCCTCGATGATCCTGTCGAGCATGGGGCCCGCCAGCGAGCTCAAAACGCAGGGTGGCAAAATTTTCGCCGGCTTTTATGCGCTCTATTCCGGTCTCATCGTCGTCATCGCCACCGGCTTCCTGCTTGCGCCGATCTTCCACCGGGTGCTGCACAACTTCCACGTCGAAACGTCCCACGAGAAAGATTGATGCCTGCCCTTTCCGACATCCCTGCCGCGGAGACCGCAATCGTGCGCATGACGAATGCGTTCCGCGCCGGGAACGGGCTGGCGCCGGTGCGCCCGAACGTCCAGCTCGAGACGGCGGCGCGGCGCTATGCGGAAAAACTCGCGGCCTCCCGGAGCCTGTCCCACACCGCGGACGGCACCACGCCGGCCCAGCGCATCGCCGCTTCCGGCTACAGCTATTGCGAGTTCGGCGAGAACCTCGCCTCGATCCTCGACACGCGCGGCTTCACGCCGGACGAATACGCCAAGCGGGCCGTGACGGGCTGGGAAAATTCACCGGGGCATCGCAAGAACATGCTGCTCCCCTATGTGACCGAGACCGGCGTCGCCATCGCGCGCGCATCCCCGAACGAGCCGAAATATATCGCCGTACAGCTCTTCGCCCGGCCGGAGGCGGCGAAGTACCGCTTTACGGTCGTCAACGAAGCGGCGCGCGTGGTCTCCTATTCCTTCAATGGCGAGAACAACACGGTGTCACCGCGGGAGATCATCACGCATACGGCCTGTGTGCCGGGAACGCTCGCCTTCGGGACGGCAGCGAAGCCGGGCGCCGCCGGACGCTACGAAGCGCGCGACGGGCAGGTCTTCACGCTGAAGCCGAGCGCAGGCGGTGTGAGCGTGGAGGTGGGCTCCAGGACGCCGCGCTGACCAACGCGCGCCACAGGCATCATCCGCGTGCGCTTTCTGTACGCTTCAACATCAGATCGCCGAAGCGCACGCGCGCTGACGGCATCGTCTCTTCGCGCGGGATGAGCACGCGGGTTTCGAGGAAGTGCCCCGTGAGCATCAGGCCGGCGATGACGTCATCGTCGGTCGCCGTGGTGCCCTGCTGCCGGCCCTTGGAAAGGAACGCCGGCAGCCGCAGCAGCCGGTCGCGGTATTCCTCGCCCGCGGCCGCTGATACCGCCCGCCCCGACTTCGGCGAAACATAGATGAGATTTTCGGTTCCGCCGGTCGCGGCGCACGACCGCAGGTCGAGGCCGAAGCCAAGCTCATCGAGCAGCGCCAGCTCCCAGCGCACCATCAAAGCCGGCCATACCTCCGGCTCGTCGAGGTAGCCGAGCACGAACAGCGCCACCTCGAAAAGGCCGGGATGGGGATCGCGCTCGGGCAGCAGCCGGGCCAGCGCGCAGAGCGAGGAAAGCCCCGCCAGCGTCAGCGCATCATCCATGGCGGGGGCGGCATACCCGCGGCGCAATTCCACCAGCACGTGCCCGAGGTGCTCCGCCAGGCGCGCCTTCCACGTCGCGTCCACGTGATTGCCGGTCTGCAGGACAGGCCGCAGCTTGCGCGAGCGCCCGCCGTGCACGAGCCCGAGATGGCGACCGTGGGCGCGAGTGAAAATCTCCGCAACCGCCGCCGTCTCGCCATGGGGCTTCACCGAGAGGATGATGCCTTCATCGGACCACTGCATTCCCGCGCCCTATCACAGTCCGCCACGCCAGCGACCGTAGCGCCACGGCGCCAACGGATGGCGCTCGGCGGTGATGTCGGGCACCGGATCGTGCCCCCGCGTACCCCAGGGATGGCAGCGGGACAAGCGCGAGACCGTGAGCCAAAAGCCGCGCCAGGCGCCGTTCTTGTCTATGGATTCCAGCGCGTACTCCGAGCAGGTCGGCAGATGGCGGCAGTTCCAGCCGACGTAGGGCTTCAGCGTCCAGCGGTAGAGGTGGATCGGCAGTTTCAGCAGCGCACCGGCAAGGCTCATTCGTAAGGCTCGCCGGATTTGCGCACGAACTGCAGCCGCCCGTCGCGCTTCACGGCCCGCATGTCGATATCAGGATAGTCGACATCGTCATCGCGCGCCCGGGTGCCGACTTCGAGATAGGTAGCAGCGCACGTGCCCCGATTAACGAGGTGATGGCCGTCCGCATGGCCTGCCGGAAACGCAGCGGCCATCCCGGCGCGCAGAATTTCCTCGCCGGCATCCGTCACCAGCGTCACCTCGCCGTCGACGACGTAGACGAACTCGTCCTCGGTCATATGCCAGTGACGCTGGCTCGACATGGCGCCGGGCTCGAGGGTCGTGAGGTTGACGCCGAACTGGCTCAGCCCGCCTGCATCGCCCAGGGCCCGCTTGATGCGGCCATCAACGCTGGGCGCGAACTCCGGCGGATACCCCGTTCTGCGCCGGCCAGCCACATCCTTGGGATCGCGGATCACCGCCATCGCGTGCCCCCTGGCTCATGCGGTTGCAGCATCGGCGGAGGAAACGACACCGTGCTTGGCTTCGATCTTGGCGGCGGCGTCCTCGAGCGCATCGAACACCAGCAGCACCGAGCCGTGCCTCGCCTTGTAATGGCGCACCGGTTCCAGGATCGCGAGCTCGGCAAAGCGCCCGGTCGGCACTGGCCCGTTCTCCTTCAGCATCCGCCGCATGGCAGCGCCCGCCTCGCGCAGTTCGGCCGCCGTAGCCCCGATGATGTGCGCCCCGACGATGGCGCACGCCGCCTGCCCCAGCAGGCAGGCCTTCACGCTCTGGCCGTAGTCCGTCACGGCCCCGTCACGCATGCAAAGATCAATGGTGACCGTCGACCCGCACAGGCGCGAATGGGCGGTGACGGTGGCATCTGGATCCGCCAGACGGCTCGAATGCGGGATATTCGCCGCCAGCTCGAGGAGCTTCGAGTTGTAGATCTCGTTCAGTTCGGCCATTTCTCGCTCGATGTGCCTGATGGAGCCTGTAAAACTGGCGGGCCGCGGCCGTCCTACCGCGGAGCCTGCGCGCCCTTCCCATTGGCGGCGCGGATCCCGATAATATAGGGCACCCGACCATTACGCACATCCCGTGAGGGCAACGAGGCCCGCGGAAAGCGCCGCACGCACTATGGAGTACCCCCGTGTCCCAACCTCCGGGTTCGATCTCCCCGGCAAAGCCGCAGCTGCCGGCAGCCAAGCGCAAGCCTTCCCGCGAGGAGGCAGAAGCCGCCGTGCGCACGCTGCTCGCCTGGATGGGCGACGACCCGGCACGCCCGGGGCTCGCCAATACGCCGCGGCGGGTTGTGGATGCCTACAGGGAGCTGTTCAGCGGCTACGACGCCGACCCGGCGGCCGAGCTAGCCCGGACGTTCGAGGACGTGTCGGGCTATTCCGATATGGTTCTATTGCGCGACGTACGTCTCGAAAGCCATTGCGAGCATCACATTGCCCCGTTCAGCGGCGTCGCTCACGTGGCCTATCTTCCGGATCGGCGCGTCGTGGGACTATCGCGGCTTGCGCGGGTCGTCGATATTTTCGCGCGCCGGCTGCAAGTGCAGGAATCGCTCACCGCTGAGATCGGGGAAACGATCCAGCAGGCCCTGTCGCCGCGCGGCGTTGCCGTGGTGATCCGCGCCACCCACCGGTGCATGGCGCTCCACGACGTGCGCCAGCCCGCCGCCACCATGGAGACGGCGCACTTCACCGGCGTCTTCCGCGATGATCCCCACTGGCGCCAACGGTTTCTCGATAGCGTGCGCACGCAAGGCGCCTGACATAGCCATCACCCCCAACAGGTTCCCAAATGTCGTCGACCAATGACACCTTTGCCGCCCGCGGCAGCAAAGCCGACGTCGAGAGCGGTCTCGGCTTCCAGCCGAAGTTCGACGTCGACGGGCTGATCCCCGCCATCGTCACCGACGCCGGCACGGGCGAGGTGCTGATGTTCGCCTTCATGAATGCCGAGGCGCTCGCCCTTACGATCAAGAGCGGCCTTGCGCACTTCTGGAGCCGCTCGCGGCGCGCGCTTTGGAAGAAGGGCGAGGAAAGCGGCAACATGCTTAACATCGTCGAAATGCGCACCGACTGCGATCAGGACGTCGTCTGGCTGCGCGTCACGGTGAGCGGCGATGGCGTTACCTGCCACACAGGCCAGCGGAGCTGCTTCTACCGGTCCATTCCATTGCAGCAGGACGGCGATCTCGCGCACACGCGCCTTGCCATGGCGCCGGACGCAGACACAGGCCGCTGACGCGCCCGCCCGCCCCCGCGAAGTTCGCTGCATTGCACGCTGCCACTTTCGCAGCGCCATATCGGCGCGGCATAGTGCAAGGTTAATCTTGCACGCTTATATCAGTGAAATGAGCCTCTTGCCGCGTAGGTCTTTAGGAATATCGCGGCACCCGAGTGCACTTTCACGCGTTAATTAAACGACGAACACGGGACAAATAACGGCAGCACATCGGCAGGTGAGACCATGGCCAAGGCGAAGATCGGTCTGGCATTGGGCGGCGGCGCAGCGCGCGGCTGGGCCCACATCGGCGTTCTCAAGGCGCTCATCGCCGCTGGAATAAAGCCCGACATCATCGTCGGCACGTCGATCGGCGCGGTCGTCGGCGCCTGCCATGCCGCCGGTCATCTCGAGCAGCTCGAGGGCTTCGCCCGCGAACTCACGCGCCGCCGCGTTTTCGGCTACCTCGATTTCAACTTCGCCGGCACCGCCCTCATCAACGGTCAGCGCCTCTGCGACCGGCTCGAGCACCACCTCGGCGATCTCAACATCGAAGATCTCGATCCGCGCTTCACCGCGGTTGCAACCGAGATCGGCAGCGGCCACGAGATCTGGCTGTCGCGCGGCAAGCTCGTCGACGCGGTACGCGCATCCTATGCGCTGCCGGGCATCTTCCGCCCGGTGAAAATCAACGGGCGCTGGCTGTTCGACGGGGCGCTCGTCAATCCAATCCCGGTGTCGGTGGCGCGCGCGCATGGTGCGCGTTACGTCATCGCCGTCAATCTCAACTTCGACGTCTGCGGACGGGGTACGGTCGTTCCGAATCTGGAGCCCGAAATGGCCGCGGAGCCGGCGCCGGAGCAGGCGGCGAACGGCAAGAGCGGTCCTGCGATGCGGCGGCTGCTGAAGCGGCAGGTGCTTGGCCGTAACGAGGTCACACCCGGCATCTCGACCGTGATGGTGGAGGCCTTCAACATCGTGCAGGATCGCATCGCGCGCTCGCGCCTTGCCGGTGATCCCCCCGATGCCCTCATCAATCTTCGTCTGTCGGAAATCGGCCTGTTCGATTTCCACCGCGCCGACGAGCTCATTACGCGCGGTGAGGAAGCGACGAAGCGGCAGCTTGCCGAGCTGCAGCGCGAGATCGATGCACGCGAGCATGCCCCGGGGGCCCATACCGGCATTTCCACGCACGTCTAGTATCGGGTTCCGTCGCTAGAGCGGTACCGTCCGTTACTTGCATCGCTTAAGCGACTTACCGGCATCCGCTTTTCCGGAAGCACGCACGCGTCGCGCTCCTTTCCTGCTTGCTATTGGAATGCCCACAGCCGGTCCAAAATGCGCCCGCTGGGTCCGCATCTCGATCGATCTCAATCAGACCACTTCCAGCGTGGAGCGCCAAGGCGCCGCCCGTAGGGGCACCCGATCGGAAAATCCGAAGCTCGATCAGCCGGTGACGAAGTAGCCGCGCATTGCGGTCACTTCCATTTCCACCTCGGCGATGTGGTTTTTCACGATGTCGCCGATGGAGACGATACCGACGAGCGCACCGTCCTCGATGACAGGCACGTGACGGAAGCGGCCCTGCGTCATCACTTCCATCAGCTCATCGAGCGTGGTTGTTTCCTGGCACGTGATGACGTTCGTCGTCATCGAGCGTGACACGGGCTCGTTGAGGACCTCGGATCCGCGCTCTCCCAGCTTACGGATCACGTCGCGCTCGGAGACGATGCCGGCAAGCTCGCCGTTATCGCCGACGATGACGATCGCACCGATCTTTTTCGAGCAGAGCTTCGTGACAATCTCGAGCAGTGTCGAATCCGGGCGCGCGGTTGCAACAGCGCGTCCCTTCGCCTTCAGGATCTGTCCGATATTCATTTGCATCTCCTCCCACTGCGGTCTGACAGCCGAAGTCCGGGCACGCGGGTCATCGGAAGAATCCGAAGCGGGCGGTCCGGCAGTCGACGCAAATCATCTGCCCTTTTTTTATCGCCGCCGGTGAAGGCGGTAATTCATCGTGATGCAATCATCGCATCTATGCAAGATGCTCAATGCAAAATGCGTTCGCCTGATGAGTCCTCTGTTTGCGGTGCATCAAAAAAGCCGAATGCTAAAAGCCCGGCGAAATATCCGCCGATGTGCGCTTCCCACGCGATACCGCTGTAACCCATGCTGCCAAGCCCCAAAATTGCGAGGATATTGGCAAGCAGGAACACTGCGGTGACAAGCACAACGCGTTTGTCGCGAAGAGTTTCCGACAGCGGCATCAGGCGCGCGGAGCGCGGATCCTCCCGCAGTGCGGCAAGACCTTTGCCGTCCACAGCTGTGAATAGAAAGCGCATCGTCGCGCCCATCAGACCGGAAATGGCGCCCGATGCGCCGACCATCGGCGCGAGCAACCCGACATTGAAGACGAGAAAAGTCGCCGCGCCGATGATGGCGCAGAAACAAAAGAAAAGCAGGAACCGGATCGTACCGATGCGGTTCGCAACGGCCCCGCCGAAGGCAACGAGCCAAGCCGCATTGAAGCCCAGGTGGACCCAGTCGCCGTGCACGAGCGTATGGGTGACGAACGATGTGACCGAGGCGACCTCGCCGCCCGGCAGCAGCGGCGCGTATCCGGAATAGCGCGCGGGGATGAACGCCAGCGCCAGCGTGAGCCAACTGTCCGCAGCCTCGGGAATTGCCATGCGGATGATCTGCACCGCAACCATCACCCCCAGAAGGGCGAGCACCGCGCCCTGGAGGTTGAACATCGGCTCGTGTTTCTCCACCGCTGATCCCTTTGTGCTTGCCGTTTGGCGCCTGGCGCGATCGCACCGCTCCCGCCCGAGGGCTGCGGGGAAGCAGAGTGCGGCCCGCAGAGTTAACGCCCGCGCCCTCAACCGGCAACAAAGCCCGCTTGCCGCCCCCGCCTGTCACGGAGGGCTCTGGCACGGTTGCTGCTCCGCGAGCCCTAGATCCGGGTGGGAGGGGGCATTCTGTCCCATTCCGGGACATTCATTCACGGTGCCCTTACGGGGCCCGGCTCGCCGGATTGCTTATGGATCTGAAGCACAAGACCAGCCAGATACTGTTCTCCTATTGGGACAGCGTGCGCGCCGGACGCCAAACGCCACACCGCTTCGAGATCGAGCCGGCGCGTATCGCCGCCATCCTGCCTTCGACGTTCATCCTCGAGCGGATCGATGCGGAGACCTACCGGTTCCGGCTCGCAGGCACCAACGTGTGCGATATCTTCGGCGTCGAGCTGCGCGGCGCGAACTTCCTCGACGGCTGGACAACCTTGGATCGTCTCTCGCTGATCCGGCATCTCGCAGCTCTTACGAAACACGGGGCGATCGAAGCCATCCATCTCGAGGCCGCCCCTCCCGGACGCGCCTCGACCCCCTTCGAGGCCCTTCTGCTGCCGCTGCGCCATACGGGCGAGACGATCGATCGCGTCCTGGGCGCCCTGAGCCCGCTCCATGCAGCGCCCCATTGGCTCGGCGAGTTGCCGATCACATCAAAGCGCATCATCTCCCATGAACTCGGCTGGCCCGGCGGTGCCCCGATCAATTTTGTGGATCACGCGGTTCGCGATTCCGTGCCGGTTTTCGTGCCCGCCGAGCACACGCGCGTCGTCCGGTCCGAGCGCCGGCAATTCCGTGTGTTCGAAGGCGGATTGAGCCGCGGGGAAATTGAAGAAAATTAGGCACCGGACCAGACAAACCGCGACTTTATCCACGGCTGCCGCGCCAACTTTCATACGACAGCTCAAAGCGTTGCATACGATGCATACAGAAATGACGCGGCAATTAGCCGTTCGTTAAGTCCCACGCACGCATAGTCGCCATCGGAACAGAGCCTTCAGCGTACGCGTTTTGGCCTGGCTCGCGGAATGACCGTCCCTGTCGGACGGTTCAAACGCAGGATCGGCTATGTCGACGAGTGCGGATGTATTTCGGCCTACGGAGCCGGCGGCAGATGCCGAGTTTGCGGGGCATAACAAGCGCCGCTATCCGCGCTACGCTTTGAGCCTGGCCGGCCGTTTCATGCGCGCCGATAAGCTCGACTATCCCTGCCAGCTCATCGACATCTCGATCGAAAGCGCCGCGATGACCACGCCGGTCCCCCTGCGCGTCGGCGAGAAACTCATCGTTTACCTGACGCATCTGGGCGGGCTCGAAGGCAGTGTCGTGCGCCTCTTTCCCGGAAGCTTCGCCCTGGCGATCAGTGGCACGCAGCGCAAGCGCGATAAGCTTGCCGTGCAAATTCCCCGCCTTGCCGCTCAGGCCATGAACCCCGACGCTGCCGGCGAAGCCGAAGAACGCAGCTATCCGCGCGTTTCGGCTGACGAGGCGGCGCTGCTCGTGCTGCCGGACGGCACTTCGCTCGCGTGCCCGCTGCACAATCTTTCCATGTCCGGCGCGGCCATCCTCACGCCCGTGCGCCCGCCGCTCGGCTCCGATGTGATGCTCGATAAACGGCCCGCGACCGTCGTGCGCCACTACGAGCGCGGCATCGCTGTTCAATTCAAAGAACGCTTCGTCACAGGCGAGTTCGGCACCGGCTTAAGAGCTCAGCCACGAAGATGAATGAATAGCGAGTTTTTCGCTTCAAATCCTGGAGCGCAGTTTCAGCGTAATTCGAGTTCTGTCAGGTAGCTTTTCGAGGAAAGAGTAACGGGGTTGGGTTATGCAGCGGGTTCACCTTAGCGCTTTCGTCCTCATCGGCACCTTGCTCGCCTCGACGGCAGCGGGCGCGCAGGGCGTGTCGAATATTCAAAAGCCCGAGAAGGCCACGCCGACCACCAGTCGGGTGTCGCCCTTCATGCGGATCTTTGGCCCGGCGCAGCCGCCGCACGGCTTTGTACGCTTCTGCGAAGCGATGCCGAACGAGTGCGCACCGGACCACGGCCAGGAGGCGCGCTTCGAAGCCTCCGCCGAGCGCCTCAAGGAGCTCGACGAGATCAACCGCACCGTCAACCGGGAGATCGCACCCGCAACCGATCTCGAGGTCTACGGCGTCAACGAATACTGGACGCTGCCCAAGACCCGCGGCGATTGCGAGGACTATGCGCTTTTGAAGCGCAAGCGGCTCATCGAGGCCGGCTGGCCCGTCAGCTCCGTTCTGATGACGGTGGTGCGCGATGAAAAGGGCGAAGGCCACGCAGTGCTGACAGCGCGCACGGTGCAGGGCGACTACATCCTCGACAACAAGCTCGAGGACGTCCGCATCTGGAACAAGGCGCCGTATCAGTTCGTGATGCGCCAGTCCTATCTCAATCCCAAGGTCTGGGTTGCACTCGACACCCGCCAGGGACCGCTCGCAACCGCGCTGTCGGGCCTCGACGACCAGAGCGCAGAATAACGACAGCATCCTTCGGCGCGGCGGCCTGAAGGCCCCGCGTCGATCCCTCTCCCAGCGATGGGGAGGATCGCATCTAAGCTGGAAAACAGAAAAGCCGGTGCGGACCCCGCCGCACCGGCTTTGTTTTTGTCCGGAGCCGTTCGTGCCGCTTTAAGTCTGCGGCTTCATGCCGGCGGCGAAGCGCTTCCAGTTCTTCACGTACCGGCCGGCGGCGCCGCCGAAGCGCACCGCGTCCTCGTCGCTGAGCTGGCGGATGATCTTGCCCGGCGAGCCGAGCACCATGGAGCGCGGCGGGATCACCTTGCCCTCGGGGATCAGCGTGTTGGCGCCGATGAGGCATTCCTCACCGATTTGCGCGCCGTTGAGGATGATCGATCCGATGCCGATGAGGCTCCCGCGGCCGATCGTGCAGCCGTGCAGCATCACCATGTGGCCGATGGTGCAGTCTTCGCCCACCGACAACGGATAGCCGGGGTCGGTGTGCAGCACGCAGCCTTCCTGCACGTTGGAGCGCGCACCGATGCGGATCGGTTCGTTGTCGCCGCGCAGCACGCTGCCGAACCAGACGCTGGCATCTTCTTCGAGGATGACCTTGCCGATGAGATAGGCATTGGGTGCCACCCAACACTTTCCATCGCCCGGCGTCTCGACCTTGACGCCATCCAGCTCGTAAAGGCCCATCGATCAGATCTCTTCGAGATCGACGTCGAGGATGGCCATCTGGAACTGGTAGGAGACCTCGCCGTCCTCCTCCTCGCGGAACAGCACCGCGATGAACTCGCCGTCGACGAAGACTTCGGCGCTGTCTTTCTTCTTGGGACGGGCGCGCACCTCGAGCTTGGTGGTACCGAACGTCTTGCGAAGATAGGCCTGCAGCCGGGCTAGTTCTTTGGAATCCACGTTAAGTCTCTCCTTGGGGGCGACACACCGGCGCCGCCGTTGAAATTCGTCCGGCGAACTCAAAGTCCGCCGTAGTCGTCGACCCAGGTCTGCTCCATCTCGAGCGCGGGCTCCGCGCAGCCGGACGAGCCGACGACCTTTGCGGGCACGCCCGCCACCGTCACATGGGGTGGTACCGGCGCCAGCACGACGCTGCCGGCGGCGATGCGTGAACCGTCGCCGACCGTGATATTACCGAGAACCTTTGCGCCGGCGCCAAGCAGCACGCCTTCACCGATCTTCGGATGCCGATCACCCGTTTCCTTGCCGCTGCCGCCGAGAGTGACGCCGTGCAGGAACGAGCAGTTGTTGCCCACCTGCGCCGTCTCTCCGACAACGATGCCCGTGGCGTGGTCGATCATGATGCCCTGACCGAACAGCGCGGCGGGGTGAATGTCGACCGCGAACGTGCGCGAGGACTGACTTTGCAGGAAGAGCGCAAAGTCTCGCCGCCCCTCGCACCACAACGCGTGCGCAAAGCGATGGGTGGCGAGCGCGTGGAAGCCTTTGAAGTAGAGCAGCGGCTCGATGTAGCGGCTGCATGCGGGATCGCGATCGAAGACGGCGGCGAGGTCGGCGCGGAAGACGCTGCCGAGGTCGGGCTGTTCCGCCAGGATCGACTGGAAGGTCTGGTTGATCAGCACCGCGTCGACGTCGGAGTGGTCGAGCCGCTGGGCGAGGCGATGGCAGATGGCATCATCGAGCCGGTCGTGACTGAGCAGGGTCGCATAGATGAAGCTGCCGAGCGCAGGCTCGGCCGCCATCGCACTCGCTGCCTCGCGCCGGATCTCCGACCAGATTGGATCGTAAGCCTGCGCCCTGCCGTCGGCTGCCGTACGCATTCTGGCTGCCATTTCGCAAAACTCCCCGCGCTTTCAGCGCGTCGCCTGTCCTGGGACCGCGGCCCCGGCTGGGATGGGCGTACAAACATGGCGCCGCCCCGTCAACGCCTACCAGCGCCCATCGCGATGATATGAGGCACTCTCGTCTGCGGCTTGAGACGACGTGGCCGCTTGCGGCTGACCGGCGTTCGCTGCTCTATAGTAGCTGTCCCCAGCCAAGGATGACCCATGCACGATACCCCCTCGGAGACGCCCGAGCTGCGCCTGGAGCGCGACGGCGAAATCGGCTTCGTCATCGCCAGCAACCCCTCCCGCATGAACGCCTTCACGGCCGACATGTGGCGCAGCGTGCCGGAGGTGCTGGCGGAAGCCGAGGCGGATCCCACCATACGCGTCATCGTCCTGCGGGGGGCGGGCACCCGTGCGTTTTCGGCCGGCGCCGATATCTCCGAATTCGAGAGCGCCCGCTCGGGTGATGCCGCCGCGGCCTATGATGCACTCAACGACGGGGCATTCCGGGCGCTGTCGGGCTGCACGAAGCCGACCATTGCGATGATCCACGGCTTCTGTCTCGGCGGTGGACTGGCGGTCGCGCTGTGCACGGATATCCGGCTCGCCGACGAAGCCGCCCAATTTGCCATCCCCGCCGCAAAGCTCGGCCTGGGTTACAACGCGCGCTGGATGCGTCCCCTGCTGGCCGCCGTGCCCCCGGCCCGCGCCAAGGAAATGTTGTTTACCGGGCGACGCTTCAAAGTTGCAGAGGCTGCCGCCATGGGCCTCGTCAACACTGTGGTGGCCACTGACGATCTAGAGAGGACGACGCGGGCGCTCGCAGGCGAGATCGCTGCCAATGCCCCGCTCACGGTGCGCGCGGCGAAGCGAACCATCGACGAGTTGACGCGCAATCCTCAGACACCCGATCTCGCAGCGCTCGATGCAGCCGTAGCGGCGTGCTTTGCGAGTGAAGACTATGCCGAAGGCCGGCTGGCGTTCATGGAAAAGCGCAAGCCACGTTTCAAAGGCCGTTGAGGAGCCCTGCCATGTTGGCCTGCACGTGCCGGCAATACCTGATCGCCGCGGCTGTGGCCGGTCTTCTCGTGGCGTCGCAGCCGGCCGCCGCTGCTGACGACGGGCGGGCGCTCATCAACGCCTGCTGGAGTGCCGAGGAGCTCGCCGGCAAGGCCGGCGAGGCCAGGCGCAAGCGCGATCGCACCTTCGATGCGCCGCCGGCAGAAGTGGCGCCGGCCGACGGCTGGCCAGCTCTGCCCGTCGAGGCCGCCCCGCCGGAGGCTCTCGGCGCCATCCGCAGCGTCACGCTGCCAGCCGGACGCAAGCTCATCGCGCTGACGTTCGACCTTTGCGAGCAGCCCGGCGAGATCGCGGGCTATGACGGCGCGATCATTGATTTCCTGCGGCGTGAAAATATCAAAGCGACGTTCTTCGCCGGCGGCAAATGGATGCGCTCCCACGCCGAGCGTACCCGCCAGCTCATGGCCGATCCGCTTTTCGAGATGGGCAATCACTCCGAAGCCCACCGCAACCTGCGCCTCCTCAACGGACAGCGCCTGATCGATGAGGTGGCCGGCCCGCAGCGCGCCTACGAGAGCATCCGCGCGGATCTCGCGCGCAGCCAATGCGCAGCGGCCCACCCCGGCGCAATGCAGAGCATCGCTCCCCGCCTCAAGCTGTTCCGCTTTCCCTACGGCGCGTGCAATGCGGAGGCGCTGCGCGAGATTCACGACCAGGGCCTGCGCGCCATCCAGTGGAACCTCTCCACGGGCGATCCCTCGCAAGGGCAGTCGGCGGCGGCGATCGTGCGCGCGATGGCGGGCGCGCAACCCGGCGCGATCGTCCTCAACCATGCGAACGGACGCGGCTGGCATACCGCGGCAGCTCTGCCGCAAGCTATCGCGCGGCTGCGGGCGCGCGGCTTCGAGTTCGTCACCGTATCCGAGCTTCTTGCAGCGGGTGAGCCGGTGATCGTTCCAGGCTGCTACGACAGCCGCCCGGGCGACACCAACCGCTACGACAACCTCGCGCGTGGATTGCGGCCGGTGCATCGGGCGAAGACCAAACTGCAATGACGGGTCCGGCGCGCTTCGATGCGCTCAATTATTCTCTTCCCGCGATTGCCGATGGACGCGTGCCGACGCTCGGGCCGTTGCCGGCCGCCGCCGTTCCCCCGCTCTGCGAGGCGATCGTGGCGATGGATCCCTGGCGCAAATATCCTTTCCCGCCAGATGCGTTTTGCAGGATGCTGACGGCGGATGAGCCTGGCGCGCCGCGCTTGGCCATTTCGCTCGAGGGTGAAATCGTCGGCGTATGCGTGATCCGCGCCGCCTGGCTGCGCGGTCCCTATCTGCAGTTCCTCGCGCTATTGCCCAAGGTGCACAACCGCGGCGTCGGAGGGGCTTTCCTCGCGTGGCTGGAAGGCGAAGCGCGGCGCGCAGAGGAGCGCAACCTCTGGGTCGCCGCCTCGGCGATCAACACGGGCGCCATACGCTTCTACGAGCGCGCAGGCTTCACGAAAGTCGCCGACCTCGACGAGCTCGTCTGCGACGGCTACATGGAGTTCCTTTTCCGCAAGCGCCTCACGTAATCTGCAATACCGTGCGGCCACGCACCTTGCCCGCGAGTATCTCCGAGGCGAGCGCGACGACATCGAGAAGCGGCCGCGTCTCGGTCATCGCCGCGAGCTTCGTTCTGTCGAGGTCGACGGCGAGACGTTCCCATGCGCGCACGCGCGCCGGTAGCGGCGCCATGACACTGTCGATCCCCGCCAGCGTGACGCCGCGCAGAATGAACGGCGCAACGGATGCCGGCAGATCCAGCCCCTGCGCGAGGCCCGTCGCCGCAACGCAGCCGCCATAGCTCGTCATGGCGAGCACGTTTGCAAGCGTGTGCGACCCAGCGACATCGATAGCGCCCGCCCAGCGTTCCTTGCCGAGCGGCCGCCCCGCACCCGACAGCTCTTCGCGTGCGATGATCTCCGCGGCGCCGAGCCCACGCAGGTAGTCGGCCTCGGCGGGCCGGCCCGTCGATGCGATGACATGGTATCCAAGCTTTGCCAGCACCGCGACGGCGATGCTGCCGACGCCGCCCGCTGCGCCCGTCACCAGTACAGGGCCACGGGCGGGATCGATCCCATGCGCTTCCAGCGCCAGCACCGCGAGCATCGCCGTATAGCCCGCCGTGCCGATCGCCATCGTCTCCGCGGCGGTGAAAGCGGCCGGTCGCTTCACCAGCCATTCGCCGGGCACGCGCGCCAGTTCCGCATAGCCGCCGGGACGACGCTCACCGCAGCCCCACCCGTTGAGGATGACAGCATCGCCCGGCTCAACGCCCGGATGCGATGACGCGATCACGTCGCCTGCGAAGTCGATCCCGGGAACGAGAGGAAGCCGCATGCCGGGCAAACGGCCTGTCAGCACGAGACCGTCTTTGTAGTTGATCGTCGAGTGCGAGATGCGAACCGTGACGTCGCCTTCGCCCAGTGCGTCATCGTCGAGTTGCTGCCAGTTTGCAGCGACTCCGCCCTCGCGCCGTGTCACGAGAAGCGCGTTGTACCGGTCCATCGCCTGCTCTCCAAAAAAAGTTTTCTCGCATTGCACCAGATCGAACGAGAGCGCAACGCGCCTGTGCAACTGCACCGACTGATGCATTTTGTGCGCACGTGAAGCACAGATAGCGCCGGGCATCGTCGAGGCGATGTGCAGCGTGAGCACACCCCGTGTGGCCGCAGCGACAAATCTTTGAAGGTTGTTGGAATCTAGCTCAAAGTTGAAGGTTCCCTGCGGCGCAAAAAATAATTCGCTTGGCAAGCGCGCGCACCCCCACATACCTTCGAATTCCGGCGCCGGGTAGCGCGTTCGTCGGCGCCCAGTCAAGCCGCCGGGATAAGGTGGCCGTAACATCGGAGACGACGACAATGGAACTGATGGTACGCCTGAATGTCCTAGCCGCGCTTTTATCCTTCGGTCTCATCGCAGCGATCGTCGTCGGGGTCGTATAGCGGATGACCGCAAGGTGAGCTCTCCGGTTTCCCCTCCCGGAGTGCTCCATAAAGGTGCTGAAATGACGAAGGCGCGGAGAGCACTCCGCGCCTTTGGTAGTTTTAAGAGCAGACGTCTGCGGCGAGTGTGGACGCGCCGCTGTCAGGCAGCAGCCACCCGCAACGGACGCGGATCGTAGTTGAGAACCGGCGCCAGCCAACGCTCCGTCTCCTCCACTGTCCAACCCTTGCGCGCGGCGTAGTCCTCGACCTGATCGCGCTCCACTTTGCCGACGCCGAAGTAATGGCTGTCGGGATGCGCGAAATAGAACCCCGATACCGCCGCACCCGGCCACATCGCATAGCTTTCCGTCAGCTCGATGCCCGTCTTCGCGTAGACGTCCATCAGCTTCCAGATGGTCGCCTTCTCCGTGTGATCGGGCTGCGCGGGATAGCCCGGCGCCGGACGGATGCCGCGGTACTTCTCGAGGATCAGATCCTCGTTCGACAGCTTCTCGTCCTTCGCATAGCCCCAGAACTCGCGCCGCACGCGCGCATGCAGGCGCTCGGCGAAAGCTTCGGCGAGACGGTCGCACAGAGCCTTCAGAATGATGCGGCTATAGTCGTCCGTCGGCTTGACGTGCTTGGCGATCGCTTCCTCTTCGCCGAGGCCCGACGTTACCGCAAAGCCGCCGACGTAGTCCGCGAGCCCTGTCTCTTTCGGCGCAACGAAATCGGCGAGCGCGGTGTGCGCGCGGTCGCGGCCCGGATCGCGCGCGATCTGCTGGCGCAGCGTGAACAGCGTCGCCAACTCCGTGTTGCGCTTCTCGTCGGTGAAAACCGTGATGTCGTCGCCTGAGGCATTCGCGGGCCAGAAGCCGATGATGCCGGAAGCACGCACCCACTTCTCGGACACCATACGCTTCAGCATTTCCTGCGCGTCGTTGAAGAGCTTCTGTGCTTCCGCACCGACCTTGTTGTCCTTGAGGATTGCCGGATAGCGGCCAACGAGCTCCCACGTCTGGAAGAAAGGCGTCCAGTCGATATAGGGGACGAGCTCGCTCAGCGGATAATCCTCGAACGCCTTGGTGCCGAGGAACGTCGGCTTCGGCGGCGTGTAGTTCGCCCAGTCGATCTTGAACCGGTTATCGCGCGCAGCGCTCAACGGAATGCGCTTCTTCGACGCCTCGTGGCGCAGGTGGTTCTCGCGCACCTTCACGTATTCGGAGCGGATCTCGCTCACGTAGCCCGGACGCTCGGTTTCGGACAGAAGCTTGGAGACGACGCCGACCGCGCGCGAGGCATCGAGCACGTAGATCGCCTGCCCGCGCTCGTAGTTCGGGCTGATCTTCACCGCCGTGTGCACGCGGCTCGTCGTGGCGCCGCCGATCAGCAGCGGACAGTCGAAGCCCTCGCGCTCCATCTCGGCAGCGACGAAGCACATCTCGTCGAGCGAAGGCGTGATGAGGCCCGATAGCCCGATCATGTCGGCCTTCTCGCGCTTCGCGGCCTCGAGGATCTTCGCCGCCGGCACCATGACGCCGAGGTCGACGACCTCGTAGTTGTTGCACTGAAGCACGACGCCGACGATGTTCTTGCCGATATCGTGCACGTCGCCCTTCACGGTCGCCATAACGATCTTGCCGGCAGCCGGCATCTGGTCGAGACCGGAAGCCTTCTTCTCCGCTTCGAGATACGGCTGCAGGTAGGCCACCGCCTGCTTCATCACGCGGGCGCTCTTCACCACCTGTGGCAGGAACATCTTGCCGGCACCGAAGAGATCACCGACGACGTTCATGCCCGCCATCAGCGGCCCTTCGATCACGTGCAGGGGCTTCTCCGCCTGCTGGCGCGCTTCCTCGGTGTCTTCCTCGATGAAGTCGGTGATGCCGTGCACGAGTGAGTGCGTCAGGCGCTCCTGCACGGGCGCGTTGCGCCAGGAGAGGTCCTTTTCCTTCGGCTTGCCCGTGCTGCCGTCACCCTTGTAGCGCGGCGCCGCATCGAGCAGCCGATCGGTCGCGTCGGGACGGCGGTTGAGAACGACGTCCTCGCACAGCTCACGCAGCTCCGGCTCTATGTCGTCGTAGGGCGTCAGCTGACCTGCGTTGACGATGCCCATGTCCATACCCGCCGCGATGGCATGGTAGAGGAACACCGAGTGCATAGCCGCGCGTACCGGCTCGTTGCCGCGGAACGCGAAAGACAGGTTCGAGACGCCGCCGGAGATATGGACGAGCGGCATCTTCTCCTTGATGCGCCGCACCGCTTCGATGAACGCGATGCCGTAGCCATTGTGCTCTTCGATGCCCGTCGCGACGGCGAAGATGTTGGGGTCGAAGACGATATCTTCTGGCGGGAAGCCCACCTTCTCGGTCAGAAGTTTATAGGCGCGGTCGCAGATCTCGAACTTGCGCTCCGTGGTATCGGCCTGCCCTTGCTCATCGAAGGCCATGACCACCACTGCGGCGCCGTAGCGCAGCACTTTCTTGGCGTGATCGAGGAACTGCTCCTCGCCTTCCTTGAGGCTGATCGAGTTGACGATCGCCTTGCCCTGCACGCACTTGAGGCCCGCTTCGATCACAGTCCATTTCGAGGAGTCGATCATCACCGGCACGCGCGCGATGTCGGGCTCGGAGGCGACGAGATTCAGGAACGTCGACATCGCCTTCTCTGAATCGAGCAAGCCCTCGTCCATGTTGATGTCGATGATCTGCGCGCCGTTCTCGACTTGCGAGCGCGCGACCGCGAGCGCTGCGGGGTAGTCGTTCGCCTCGATCAGCTTGCGGAAGCGGGCAGACCCCGTGACGTTCGTGCGCTCTCCGACATTGATGAAAGACTGTGCTGCGTTTCCCGTCGTCATTTTTTCTTCTTCACCTTTCGCGACCTGCGCCTTTCGCCCCAAGGAGCCCAGCGCCGCTCAACGTCCGAAACCTACAAAGTCACCGTCCCGTGCCCTGGACCATGAAGCCTATCGCGGCTTTCACCCGTGCACGAACGGCTCCAGCCCCGAGAGCCGCAGCTTCGGCGCGATCTTGGGTATTTTGCGCGGCGGATGTTTCGACACATGCTCGCGCACATGTGCAATGTGCTCCGGCGTCGAGCCGCAGCAACCGCCGACGATGTTGACGATGCCGTCCTTCGCCCACGGCTCGATGGCGCATGCCATGTCGTCGGGGGTCTCGTCGTATTCGCCCATCGCGTTCGGCAGGCCCGCGTTCGGATAGGCGGAGATGCGCGCATCGGCAAAGCCCGCGAGCTCGGCGAGATAGGGTCGCATCAGGTCGGCGCCGAGCGCACAGTTGAGGCCGATGGAGAAGGGCCGCAGATGGCGCATCGAATACCAGAACGCCTCCGGGGTCTGCCCCGAGAGGGTGCGCCCCGAGCGGTCCGTGATGGTGCCCGAAACCATGACGGGCAGCTCGATATCCTTCTCCTCGAACACTTCAAGCGTCGCAACGCCCGCCGCCTTGGCGTTGAGCGTGTCGAAGATCGTCTCGATGAGAATGATGTCCGCGCCACCGTCCATGAGGCCGCGGATCTGCTCTTTGTAGGCTTCGCGCAGCGTGTCGAAATCGACATTGCGGAAACCCGGGTTGTTCACGTCCGGAGAGATGGAGGCGGTGCGGTTGGTCGGGCCGACAGCGCCCGCAACGAAGCGTGGCCTGTCGGGCGTCTTCTTGGTCCACTTGTCGGCCGCGACGCGCGCGATCTTTGCCGCCGCGAGATTGATCTCGTAGGCGAGCTCCTCCATGCCGTAGTCGGCAAGCGAGATCTTCTGCGCGTTGAAGGTGTTCGTCTCGAGGATGTCGGCACCCGCCTCGAGGTATTGCTCGTGGATGGTGCCGATGATCTGCGGCTGCGTGAGAACGAGCAGGTCGTTGTTGCCCTTCACGTCGCGCTCCCAATCCTTGAAGCGCACGCCGCGATAGCCATCCTCGTCCAGCTTGTAGCGCTGGATCATGGTGCCCATCGCACCGTCGATGATGAGAATGCGCTCGTTGGCGGCGGCCTCGAGGGCGGCGAATGACGGCTTGCGCTGCATAGATGCGATGCTCCTTAACCGGCGGCCCGCGCCTTCATCGGCGCAGCGGTGACGTGCGGGCGCAGGCCCAGCAGATGACAGATGGCGTAGACGAGATCGGCACGGTTGAGCGTGTAGAAGTGGAACTTCTTCACGCCCTCATCGACGAGATCCATGACCTGCTCGGTCGCGACCGCGGCAGCAACGAGGTGGCCCGTCGCCGGATCATCCTCCAGACCGTCGAAGCGGCGCGCGAGCCATGAGGGCATGCTCGCACCGGCCCGGGTGGCGAAACCCGCGACCTGCTTGAAGTTGTGTATGGGAACGATGCCCGGCGTGATCGGCACCCAGATGCCCGCAGCACGCGCGCGCTCCAGGAAGCGCAGATAGTGCGCGTTGTCGAAGCCGAACTGGGTGATGATCCGGTCGGCGCCGGCATCCACCTTAGCCTTGAGGTTGTCGATGTCCGCGGCGATCGAGGGGCTTTCGGGATGCTTCTCCGGATACCCCGCGACAGAAACCTCGAACGGCGCGATCCGCTTCAGGCCCGCAGTAAGGTCGGCGGCGTTGATGTAACCACCCGGATGCGGCTCGTACGTGGCGCCCGGGCCTTCAACGGGATCACCGCGCAGCGCCACGATATGGCGCACGCCCTGCTCCCAATAATCGCGCGCGATGGTGTCGATCTCTTCCTTCGAGGCGGCAACGCAGGTGAGGTGCGCGGCCGGCTTGAGATCGGTTTCCTTCAGGATGCGCACGACCGTATTGTGCGTGCGCTCGCGCGTGGTGCCACCCGCGCCATACGTGACCGAGACGAACTCCGGATGCAAAGGCGCCAGGCGCTGGATGCACGACCACAGCGCCTCCTCCATGCGATCCGACTTCGGCGGGAAGAATTCGAATGAAACTTCGATCTCATCGGCGCCGAGAAGCCGGCTTTTGCGTTCCGTTGCAGCTGCCATCAGGGCGTCTCCTCGAGGGCGCGCGTGCGCGCCGGATTTTTCTGTGTCACGACCTCGGCCGGCCGTTCGGCCAGCCACAGGGAAACCGTCAGAGCCTGTGGGCCGGCGTCCGCCCCGGGCGCGAGATCGCGCTGTAGAGCGGGCCGCAACCCGGCATCGCGCAGCCAGCCCTCGACCTGCTCTGGCGGAAAGCCGAGGCGGTCGTGCGCATGCTCCTCTCGCAGGAATTCGAGGTCGTGCGGCGCGAAGTCGACGATGAGCAGCCGGCCGCCCGGCGCCAGCACGCGCGCAGCTTCGCGAATGGCGGGAACGGGGTCGGAAAGAAAGTGCAGCACCTGATGCATCACGACGGCGTCTGCCACGCCGTCGGGGAGGCTGAGCGCGTAGATGTCGCCATGGCGCACCTGAGTGCGCGTCAGGTTCGCGCGCGAAAGGTTGCTGCGCGCATAGGCTAGCATTGCGTTGTTGAGATCGAACCCGATGCCCCGCTCATAGCGGTCGGCAAGCAGCTCCAGGATGCGACCCGTCCCGGTGCCGAGATCGACCAGGAGACCGAACGGCCCCGCTCCGAGGGCATCGACGATGGCCGCCTCGACATTCTGCTCCGCAATATGCAGCGCGCGAATACGGTCCCAATCGGCGGCATGGGTTTGAAAATAGGCCTGTGCGGCCGCCTCGCGCTCGCGCTTCAGCGCCTCGGCGCGGGTCCGGTCCCGCGCCACGGTGTGGTCGTTGGCATCGACGAGGGAGAGGATATCGAGCGCGAGCCGGCCACCCGCAGCCCGGTCGGACACATTAAAATAGGCCCAGCTGCCTTCGCGGAAACGCTCAACCAGGCCCGCCTCGGCGAGCAGCTTCAAGTGCCGGCTGATGCGCGGCTGGCTCTGGCCGAGGATGACCGTGAGGTCCTTGACGCTGAGCTCGCCCGCCGCCAGCAGCAACAGAATGCGCAGGCGCGTCGGCTCCGCCGCGGCCTTGAGCGCCGTCACGATATCGTCGCTGGCGAATTTTCCGGACACCGGGTGCCTCCACGTTGGCGGCGATCATATAAAGATATGTTTATGTGTCAAGAAGCGCCGCCACGAGAACCGCCGCATTTGCTGCATCCCCTGTGGGCAGGACAAATCGCGTCTTTTCGGCACAGGGGTTAACCCCAAAGTAAGCACAGCGCGTTTAGGGTCTGTCCCACGTGTTTAGGCCTTCGGAATCCCCATGCGTGTTGCCATCTACGACCGGATCACCCCCGCAATGCCCTCGGAACTTCCTCTGAAACTGACGCAAAGCTGCTCGCCGCGCACGGCGGGTGTGCTCCTTGCGCTGGTCGTTCCCATTGCACTGGGTGCCTCGGCAACCGCGCTCGCCATCGTGCATGCGCTCTTCTCCGCCGACGCCCGCAATCTGGTAGCGGAGCATCCCGCCCTCGCGCTGGAAACCGTCGCCGCCCTGGCCTTCCTGATCTACCTCGTTGCCCTTCCGGCCAAGCGTCTGTTCGACCGGCTGGCAACCCGCCGGGAAGTGGTGATCGCCGACGGCACCGTCACCGTAACCGAAGGCGGATATTTCCGGTCCTGGACCTGGTCGGAGCCCCTGCCCACGTTCGCCGGAGTTGCGCATCACGTGCGCGCCTCGCTTTCCGGCACGCGCCACGAACTCATCCTCGTGCACCCGAGCCGTGACAAATCCGTGCTCTTGAGTGTGGCACCCAGAACATCCCAGGGCGAGGTCGATCACGTCGCTGCGATGCTCGGCCAAAACGAGATTCCGCCCAGCGAACTCTATCGCTTCAAAGGCCTAAGGCCGCGCATTCCGTCGGCCCCGTTGCCGGATGCTGCCCATGCCTGAAATGACTTTCCTCGGTAAATTCGCGGCAAGCGCCGCCCAGCCTTTGACTGAAAGTTGCCTCACATGGCTAATAAGCCTGCGGGGGCGAGGTCCGGCCGAAAGTTCTGCGGCCGCCGCCAGTATGTACGCCTTGAGGGAGCACGACCGTACGATGAGCACCGTGGCCACGCACACCACATGCGTTAAGTCTCTGTGGGCGGTGGGACTTGCATCCATCGTTCTGGCTGCCATGCCGGCCATGGCCTCTGCTCAGGAAACGGCCGCCAAATCCAGCGGCGCGCCCGCGGCCTCCACGGCCGCCGCCCAGCCCGTCGCGCGTCGCGAGAGTCCCGCAGGCTTCATGAAGCGTGTCGGCAATGAGCTACTCGCCGCCTCTCGCTCGGGCTCGGCCGCCCAGTTTGCGATGGTGCTCAACTCCAACGCCGATGTCCCCTCGATCGGCATCAGTGCATTGGGCGAATATGCCCGCAGCCTGCCGAAAACCGACCGGCCGATCTATTACAACGGCATGATCAATTTCATCGCGCGCTATGCCTCGAAGGAAGCGCCGAAATACCCGGTCGCCCGCTTCATCGTCACGGCACAGTCGAAGGATGATCCGCGCGGCACTTACGTCGATAGCCGCATCACACTCGTGAGCGGTGAAAGCTATGATGTGCGCTGGCTCGTCGTGCGCCGCGGCACCACCTATAAGGTCCGCGACGCCCAGGTCATCGGCTTCTGGATGACGTCCTTCCTCGACAACCTCTTCCAGAGCTTCATCAGCGACAACGGCGGCAATCCGAAAGCCTTGGTTGTTGCGCTCAACCGCTGAGCTTCATCGCGTCTGAGCCAGCTCCAATTGCGGCTTACTTCTTTGGAGCAGAAGCCGCTTTTGCCGGCGCATTCTTGACCGGCGCGGTCTTGCTCGGCGCCGTCTTTGCCGGCGCGGACGCTACCGCCGCTGCGGGACTCGTCTGCGCCAACACGGGCGCCACTGAAATTCCGAACAGCTGCCAGTGCCCGGCAACCGGCTCGTAGGCGAGTTCGAAGCCGATCTGCATCGGCTGACCTGGAAATACGCCCTTGAGCGTGAGCCGTTGCTCCGGGCCCTCCACCTTCGCCTCGGTGAGCTCGGGCGTCATGATCGCCACCATCGCCAGATCCACGTTCTCCACCTCGAGCCGCGTAAAGATGCGCGCCAGGTCGGCGGCGCTGTTCGCCGCGCGAAAATTCGGGCTTCCGCGATCGCGCAGCACGGTGAAGTTTCCCGTTTGCAAAGCATCGTTGAGCGTCAACAGCGACATGCGGATCAGGAGTACGAGCTTCTCGGCCGGCGGCACAGGTAGACGCTGCGCGACCATCTTGGGCGCGGCTTGCGCAACCGCAGACGCAGCGGGCGCCTTCTGTGCCGGCGGCGTCTGCGCCCTGGCGGCAAATGGCGATGCCATGACCAAAAGCATGGCCAGTGTCAGTCCAGAACGGGAAAGTGTTCCGCGCATCATCCAATCCTGTTGATCGTACACTCGAGACGCGTGAACGGCGGCGGTCCGAAAACCGCCACCGTCGCAATTCGCCCGTGCCTCACGGCTCTCAGAAGCCGAAGGTGATGCCGGCCTTGCCGGCGACAGTCCCTTCCGCGGTGCCGTAGCCGATGCCGCCATCGATCACCACCGAGGTGCCCTTGCCGAAACCGCCGCGGTCGAGCACACCGGCGAGGCTGAGCCCCAGGGCGTTCGAGCCGTCGAAGTTGCCCCAGCCGACGCGCGCGGCGAACGTCTGGTTGCCCTGGAAGATCGGCTGCGAGAGCGCCAGTGCGATGGCGATGCCTTCAGCGAGCTCGTTGTCACGACGCTGCAGGCCACCGATCTGCGAGTTGATCGCGGCGATGTCGCCGGACGTCGCCAGTCCGAGGTCGCTCGCCCGGTGCGTGGCGAGGTTGCCCGCGGCGTCGGAGGTGACGATCGACACCGGACCGCTCTGCGCCGCCCTGCTCGCATCCGACGAGATGCCGCCGAACGTGTAGGTGTTGGACGACTGTCCGACCGCCACCTG
>DASRYA010000138.1:0-3228 GCA_035687305.1 Hyphomicrobium sp.
GCTCGACGCCGTCAACAACGTGCCGATCCTCGCGTCCTCGACACTGTTCTACATCTTCGGGCTCGCCGCCCTCATCCAGATCGTGGAGCGCAGCGGCTTGGCGCAGATCCTGCGCAGCCGGCCGAAGCTTCACAGCGAGTATGTCGAATACCTCACCTGCGTGCTGAACGAGATCCCGATCGTCAACTCGCTCGTCAACGCATGGGCGAACGTAACCGAGCTGTCCGCGAATCTCAGCGCGCAGATCGTCTACAACGGCGTGACGGGAAACGCGGTGCGCCTGATCGTCGTCATCACGTTGTCGATCATCGTCGTGCGGGCGCTGCTGCTGCGCTTCCAGCAGTGGAGCCATCAGGTTTCGATGGCGCACGCCCTCGAGAACGGAACGGTCAGCCCGGATAGTGTAAAGAAGCGTCTCGTGCGCGTGCCGACCACGCTCAACAGCAGACTGATGAAATCGGCGCTGACGCACCCCGATACAGCGGTGCGCCGCCGCGCACTGGCCGCGATGGCGCGCCTCGAGGTCCCGAACTTTGCGCGTGAGTTCCTGGAGAAGATCGGTCAGCACATCGAGCGCGACCTCGGTCTGGCACATATTCGCGAAACGCTCGCAGCGATGAATGCCGCCGCGCGCGAGAGCATGGCGGGTGAGCTGACCGCGGTGATCGAGAAGCAGATGCTCACCGTCAAGGATGCGATCGACATGCAGACGCGTCAGCGTCTCGATGAGTTGCGCGCGATGCTGAAACGCACGTAACTTTCTGAGCTGCGTGTCGCGCCGCGCCTACCGTGCGGTGCGATGCGCCTAGCGGAACAGGATGAACGGATGGATCGGCGGCCGTCGTCGAGCACTGCGGCCGAGGCGCTGCCCGCAACGGAAACCCCGTTGCGCGAGATCGAAACAGGCTTCGCCGATACGGCGCGGCGGCTGAAAGCCATCTTCATCGGCTCGGCAGGCAATCTCGTCGAGTGGTTCGACTTCTACGCCTACTCCGCGTTCGCGCTCTATTTCGCGCACGCCTTCTTCCCCGCCGAGAGCCAGACCGCGCAGTTGCTCAACGCCGCGGCAATCTTCGCCGTCGGCTTTCTCATGCGCCCCTTCGGCGGCTGGCTGTTCGGACATATGGCCGATCGCCATGGCCGGCGCATCGCGCTCACCGTGTCCGTCATGATGATGTGCTTCGGCTCGCTCGTCATCGCCGTGACGCCCACCTATGCCACTATCGGCATCGCGGCGCCCGCCGTCCTACTGCTGGCGCGCTTGATCCAGGGACTGAGTCTCGGCGGGGAATATGGAACAAGCGCCACCTATCTCTCGGAGGTCGCGCATCCCGATCACCGTGGTTTCTATTCGAGCTTCCAGTACGTGACGCTGATCGGCGGGCAGCTGCTTGCCATGGTGCTGCTGCTCGTTCTGCAGAAGCTGCTTCTGACGCCGCAGCAGCTCGAAGCATGGGGATGGCGCATTCCGTTTTTCGTCGGCGCGCTGCTCGCGGTCGTCGTCTACTTCATGCGGCGCGACATGCACGAGAGCGACGCGTTCGTCGAGGCGCAAATGATGGGCGCCACGGAAAGCCCGCTGAAACGGCTGATGCGCCATCCGCGCGAGGTTGCGATCGTCGTTGGGTTGACGCTCGGCGGCACGGTCGCCTTCTACACCTACACCACGTACATGCAGAAGTTCCTCGTCAACTCCGTTGGGCTTTCGAAGGATACGTCCACGGTTATCGCCGCATCGACGCTGCTCCTCTATATGTGCCTGCAGCCGGTGGTCGGCGCGCTCTCCGACATCGTCGGGCGCCGCCCCGTGCTGCTCACCTTCGGCGTTCTCGGCACGCTGCTCACCGTGCCCATCCTCACCGCCCTGGAGAATACCGACAGCGCCTGGACGGCATTCCTCCTCATCATGGGGGCGCTGGTCATCGTGAGCGGCTACACGGCCATCAACGCGGTTGTTAAGGCGGAGCTGTTCCCCACGGGCGTGCGGGCCTTGGGGGTGGGCTTCCCCTATGCGATCACGGTGGCGCTGTTCGGCGGGACCGCGGAATACGTGGCGCTCTACCTCAAGAGCATCGGCCATGAGGCGGCATTCTACTGGTACGTCACCGCCTGCATCGGGGTCTCGCTCGCCGTCTATGCGCTCATGCGCGACACGCGCGACCACTCGGCCATGCACCGGCATGTTTGAGCGCATCCGTTAAAAGCACGGGACGCCGTTCATATCCCGCCAGAATGACGCACCCCTCCCCCGTTGGCGGTAATCCGTTGCCGGAGAATTAGGCGTCCCTTCCACATCGCTAGCGGCGGAAGCCGCGATATGCTACTTGGCGCGCACCTATTGCAGCGCACAAAGCCCAGATGAACCTTAGAAACATTGCGATTATCGCCCACGTTGACCATGGCAAGACCACGCTCGTCGACGGGCTGCTGAAGCAGTCCGGTTCCTTCCGCGAAGGACAGCGGGTCGCCGAACGAGCAATGGACTCGAACGACATCGAGCGTGAGCGAGGTATCACCATCCTCGCGAAGTGCACCTCGGTCGTGTGGAAAGACGTGCGCATCAACATCGTCGACACGCCCGGCCACGCCGACTTCGGCGGCGAGGTGGAGCGCATCATGAACATGGTCGACGGCGTCGTGGTGCTGGTCGACGCTTCCGAGGGGCCGCTCCCGCAGACGAAGTTCGTCGTCTCCAAGGCGCTGAAGCGCGGCCTGCGTCCCATCGTGGCGATCAACAAGATCGATCGCCCCGACGAGCGGCATCAGGACGTGCTCAACGAGGTGTTCGACCTCTTCGCCAACCTCGATGCCACCGACGAGCAGCTCGACTTTCCCGTGCTCTTCGGCTCCGGACGCAACGGCTGGATGGCGCTTGATCCGAGCGGCCCGCAGGAAAGCCTCGCGCCGATGTTCGATCTCGTCGTGTCGCACGTGCCGCCGCCGACGGTGGAAGAAGGCCCGGTGCGGGTCCTCGCGACGACGCTCGAGGCCGATCCGTTCCTCGGCCGCATCCTCACCGGCCGCATCACGTCCGGCGTGTTGAAGCCCGGCGCGCCGCTGAAGGCGCTCAATCACGAGGGCGAAGTCGTCGAAAACTTCCGCGTGCAGAAGGTGCTGGCCTTCCGCGGCCTCGACCGCGTCCCGGTCGATCAGGCTGAAGCCGGTGAGATCGTCTCCATTGCCGGTATGACCAACGCGACCGTGGCCGATACCCTGTGCGATCCTTCC
>DASRYA010000139.1:0-14574 GCA_035687305.1 Hyphomicrobium sp.
CTGCGGCCAACATCTCCGAGGCGCAGCTCAGCGACCGCTACGATACGCTGTGCGATCCGCGCCTCAATGCCGATCAGGCGCTGGAACTCGCTTTCCTGATCGCCGAGAGGCTGAAGCAGGAGCGCGAGGAAGCGCTGCGCGCACCCGCGCCGCTCACCGCGGTGGGCTGATACGCGCCATTAGCAGGCTCGATCGCGAGTTCAGGGTCGGGGCACCATCGCCTCGACCCCGAGCAGCAGCATGACCGCTGGCAGCGTCAGCAGCGAGGCGAGGGTCGAGATCAGGATGACCGCCGAAGTGACGGCGGCGGGACGCCGGTAGAGCTCGGCCAGCATGAAAGGCCCGGTTCCCGTCGGCAGCGCGGCGAGAAGGGCAGCCATCACTGCCAGCTTCGAGGGCACGGAGAGCGCCAGGGCAATGGCGTACGTCAGCGCGGGGTGAACGATCAGCTTCACCGTGCTCAACGCCACGGCGCTGCCCGTTTCGCGCTTGGAGACCGGATGCCGGCTCGCCAGAAACAGGCCGATGACGACGAGCGCCGCCGGGCTCGCCGCACTACCCAGAAGCTTCAAAAAGGTCTCCGCCGCCTGCGGCACGGGAAGCCCTGTGGCGTTGTAAATGGTCCCGGCCACGGGCGCCACGAGCAGCGGGTTGCGGATCAGGGCGCCGCCGACCTTCAGCGCCAGCCGCAGAGGGTGAGGTTCGTCGTGGCTGCCGATCTCGATGAGGACGATAGCGGATGCGAACAGCACGCAGACGGTGAGGATCGAGGCGATCGTCACCGGAACCAGCCCCTCCGCGCCGTAGAGCGTCATGAAGAGGGGAAAGCCCATATAGGCGGTGTTGGCATAGGAGCCGAGCAGGCCGTCGATCGCGCCGTCGGCGAGCGGGCGGCCGAGCACCAGGCTGATGCCGACGCTGGCGTAGAAGACGGCGCCGCACGCGAGCCCGAACGCGAGCACGAAGCCCGGCTGGTAGAGCTGCTGCCAGCTGGCGTTCGCCATCACGTCGAACAGCAGCGCGGGCAGGGCGAGATAGACGACGAACTTGTTGATCTCCGATACCGCCGCCGCGCCGATCGAGTCCCACCGGCGGGCGAGGAACCCGCACAGGATGAGCGCGAAGATCGGAACGACGATGGTGATGAGAGAGAGCACGTTGGAAGACTGCTGCCAAGCCGGAGGGGATCACGGAGTTGGGCGATGCGGGGTAAGCCCGCCGCTGAAGTCGATGAATAGGGCGAGGAGGGGTCGCGGTCCAGGCGTTTGCCGTCTGTGCAGTCGCGGCTCCGGTGTCGGCGCGGCGTATGCGGGCGAAACCTCGATACCGCGCGCCGTGCACGCCCGTTAGGCACGCACCGCGAGCAGGTGCTGCGGCGGCTGGCCCGAGCCGCTGGACCGCAGCGGCGTCGCGCCCTAAATCATGGCCCTTAAATCCTGAACCCCTTCCCAGGCGGAAACTGTGCCGTCCATCCTCAAAATCGCACTGGCCCAGGCCAACCCCACCGTCGGCGACATTGCGGGCAACATTGCGAAGCTGCGTGTCATGCACGCCCGCGCCGCCGAGCTTGGCGCCGATGTCGTCGTGTTCCCGGAGCTCTTCGTCACCGGCTACCCGCCGGAGGATCTGGTGCTCAAGTCGGCCTTTGTCGCGGAGGTGCGCGCCAGCATCGAAGCGCTTGCTGCCGACCTCGGGGATGGCCCCGCCGTGCTCACCGGCACCGTGTGGGAAGAGGGCGGTGAGGTCTTCAACGCCGTAGCGCTGCTGGACAACGGCGCGGTCGAGGCGGTGCGCTACAAGGTCGATCTGCCGAACTACGGCGTATTCGATGAAAAACGCGTGTTTGTCCCGGGCCCGATGCCGGGACCGATCAATGTGCGTGGCGTGCGCATCGGCGTTCCGATCTGCGAGGACATCTGGGGGCCCGACGTCGTCGAATGCCTGGCCGAGACGGGAACGGAAATCCTCATCTCGCCCAACGGCTCGCCCTTCGACTGGTCGAAGCCCGACGTGCGCATGAACATCGCCGTCGCGCGCGTCGTCGAAAGCGGACTGCCGCTCGCCTACGTCAACCTCGTCGGTGGACAGGACGAGCTCGTGTTCGACGGCGGCTCCTTCGTGCTCAACGCCGACAAGTCGCTCGCCGTGCAGCTGCCCGCCTGGGAGGAGGCGCTCGTGCTCACCACGTGGGAGCGCGGCAGCGACGGATGGCAGTGCGTCCCCGGCGAGCGCGCGATCGTCGCGGAAGGCGATGCGGCCGCCTACCAGGCGTGTGTGCTGGGCCTGCGCGACTACGTGGACAAGAACGGGTTCCCCGGCGTCATCCTCGGCCTTTCCGGCGGCATCGACAGCGCGCTTGTCGCCGCCATCGCCGTCGACGCGCTGGGCGCGGCGCGCGTGCGCACCGTCATGATGCCCTACCGCTACACGGCCGAGGAGAGCGTGCGCGATGCGGCCGCGTGCGCAAAGGCGCTCGGCGTCGAATATATGACGCTGCCCATCGAGGCGGGCGTCGAGGGATTGACGGCATGCCTCGCGCCGGCGCTCGCGGGCACCGTGCCGGACACCACGGAGGAAAACCTCCAGTCGCGGGTGCGCGGCACCATCCTCATGGCGCTGTCGAATAAGTTCGGCGGCATGGTGGTGACGACGGGAAACAAGTCGGAGATGTCGGTCGGATACGCGACGCTCTATGGCGACATGAACGGCGGCTTCAACCCGATCAAGGATCTTTACAAGACCGAAGTGTATCGCCTCTCCCGCTGGCGCAATCGCAACGTCCCGGAGGGCGGCAAGGGCCCGGCGGGCGAGGTGATCCCCGAGGCGATCATCACCCGCGTGCCGACGGCGGAGCTGCGCCCGAACCAGACCGATCAGGATTCCCTGCCGCCCTACGATGTGCTCGACGATATCCTCGCGTGTCTCGTCGAGAGGGAGATGCCGCTTGCCGATATCATCGCCCGCGGACATGCGCCCGAGACGGTAAAGCGTGTGGAGCGTCTGTTATACCTCGCCGAATACAAACGGCGGCAGGCACCGCCCGGCGTGAAGATCTCCGCCCGCAACTTCGGCCGCGATCGCCGCTATCCGATCGTCAATCGTTTCCGCGAAAAGCAATAACGCGCCGGTTGCTTGCGCTTACGGCAACGTCCGTGCGCAAACCGTATGTCGTCGAACTTTTATTCGCGCCGGCAAGCGCCTGATTCGTATGACGATTGATGCATTGCTGAACGAAATTCACTGACACAGACCTGTATTGGGAATCACCTTCCTTCCGCGCTCCCAAGGCGAAGGCCCGGCAACGGGCACACATGGAGAGCGAAGGTGAACTGGAAACTTAAATCCGGACGGAATGTGTTTGTCGGCAGCGTACTCGT
This sequence comes from Hyphomicrobium sp., assembly GCA_035687305.1. Lineage (GTDB taxonomy): Bacteria > Pseudomonadota > Alphaproteobacteria > Rhizobiales > Hyphomicrobiaceae > Hyphomicrobium_A. Next base: position 3,378 of record DASRYA010000139.1, read on the forward strand.
GTCGACGCTGGCCACCAGCTTCAGCGCCTACGCTGATGGAATGCGCCGGGTCGAAGCCGATCTCGAAGCGATGCAGGCGCAGATCCGCGAATTGCAGCGCGAGGTCGAAGCCACCAAGAAGGCCGCGAAGAGCGACAACGACCTCAAGGTCAAATGGAAGGGCGCGCCGGAGCTGTCCAGCAAGGACGGCAACTTCAAGATGAAGGTGCGCGGCCGTATCCAAACCGATTACAACGCGATCAACCAGGATCGCGCGATCACCGGCAGCCCTAGCGTGAGCGCGCTCGAATTGCGCCGGGCGCGCCTTGGCGTTCAGGGCACCGTATGGGGCGATGTCGACTATATCCTCGAAGCGGATTTCGCGAACGATTCCGTTTCGATGAAGGACGCCTACTTCAAGTACACCGGCTGGGGTAAGCACTTCGCCGTCCAGATCGGCAACTTCAAGACCTTCAACTCGCTCGAGCACCTGACCAGCTCGAACTATATCGAGTTTCTGGAGCGTGCTTCGTTCGTCGAGGCCTTCGGCCTCGACCGCCAGCTCGGTATCGGCGCGCTGTTGAGCGATAAGCATTACACCGTATCGGCGGGCCTGTTCGGGCCGACGACGGGTAACGAAGAAACCTGGTTCCGCGACGTGAAAACGGGCTCCGCCCGCGCGACCTTCGCGCCGATCAACGAGGACGGCCACGTTCTGCACTTCGGCGGCAGCTGGCGTTACCGCGCCGGCGCCACCGAGAACCGCTCGAACGTCGCCGTCGCGAACGACCAGTTCTTCCGTTACCGCGCCCGCGGCGCGGATCTGCACCTGGCGAACCGTTTCGTCGCAACGCCGCAGATCTTCGACCGCGATACGTTCTGGGGGCTCGAAGCGGCCTATGTGCACGGGCCGTGGTCGATCCAGGGCGAATACACCCAGCTCCACGGTGATGTTTCCCCGCTCTTCAACGGCCCGGATTCCACGTATCGCGGCTGGTACGTCGAAGGCAGCTGGTTCCTCACCGGCGAGACCCGCCCTTACAAGAACGGCGCCTTCGACCGCGTGAAGGTGCTCAACCCCGTGTTCGAGGGCGGACACGGTGCCTGGCAGCTTGCCGCGCGCTATGACGTGCTGAACCTCGGTGACAACGCGACGCTGATCCCGACCTGCACGATGTGCGGAGAGCAGAAGACGTGGCAGCTCGGCGTGAACTGGTATCTCAACGACAATGCCCGTTTGATGTTCAACTACAACCAGTCGGACATCGGCGGTGGCAATATTGCCGGTTCGAACCGCAACGACGGCGCGACGATCAAGGGCTTCGGCGCTCGCGCCCAGGTCGACTGGTAAGTCTCGCGCGATGGGCGTGGCCCGAGGCTGCCGCGCCCGGCGGGCTTCCAGAACGTGTATGACGCCAAGAGCCCCGCACCGGACGTTCCCGTCTGTCCGGTGTCGGGCTTTTGCGCTTTTATTGCGAGAGGAGCCAAACGTTTATTGCCGGCTGCGTCGAACGCTTCCATGCTCGCGTTTGAGGCAGGTGCCCCGCTTTGACGAAGGCTCCCGGCGGCTCTATAGCGGGCGCGGTTTTCTGAAATTGGTTCCACCCGCTCAACGATTGTGACGCTCCAGGCATGACCGTAACCGTACGCTTCGCGCCGAGCCCCACGGGGCGCCTCCACGTCGGCAATGTGCGCACCGCGCTGCTCAACTGGCTGTTCGCGCGCCAGGCGGGGGGTGATTTCTGGCTGCGCCTCGACGATACGGATCTGCAGCGCTCCACCGCCGCGTTCGCAGACGGTATCCGCCGCGACCTTGCCTGGCTCGGTCTCGAATGGACGCGCGAGGAGCGCCAGTCCGAGCGCACCAAACGCTACGTCGCCGCCGCCGAGGCGCTGAAGGCGGCGGGAAGGCTCTATGCCTGCTACGAAACGGAGGACGAGCTCGACCGCAAGCGCAAGCGTCAGCGCGCCCGCGGCCTGCCGCCGATCTACGATAGGGCCGGGCTGAAGCTCACCGATGCCGAGCGTGCGGCCTTCGAGGCGGAGGGGCGCCGGCCGCACTGGCGCTTCCGGCTCGCCAACTCCGAAGCCGGCACTCTCAACCCGCTGCCGACAATCGTCTCCTGGAACGATCTCATCCGCGGCGACCAGACGGTGGATGTCGGATCGCTGTCAGATCCCGTCGTCATCCGCGCCGACGAAAGCTTCCTCTACACGTTCACGAGCGTCGTCGACGATGCGGAGTTCGGCATCACGCATGTGATCCGCGGCGAGGATCACGTCACGAACACCGGCGTGCAGGTGCAGCTCTTCGAGGCGCTGGGCAAGGAGCCGCCCGCCTTCGGCCACCACAGCCTGCTGGTCGGCGCGGATGGCGCGGCGCTTTCGAAGCGGCTCGGTGCGCTTTCCATCGAGAGCCTGCGTGAAGCGGGCATCGAGCCGATGGCGCTGGCGAGCTATACCGCGCTCATCGGCACCTCCGACCCCATCGAGCCCCATCGCAATCTCGATGCCCTGGCGCAGCTCTTCAGCTTTGCGAAGATTTCCACCGCGCCCGCGCGCTTCGACGCCGACGAGCTCAGAGCGCTGAATGCGCGCCAGCTCCACGCGACGCCTTACGAGGACGTCGCCGGGCGCCTGGAGCAGCTCGACATCGGCGGCGGGGAGGATTTCTGGAACGCGGTGCGCGGCAATCTCAGCGTGCTCGCCGACGCAGGCCCATGGTGGAATGTCGTCGCCGGCAAGATCGATCCCGTGATCGAGGATCAGGCGCTCACAGATCAGGCGGCGGCGTTGCTCCCCTCCGAGCCGTGGGATGGCGCGACCTGGGATGCCTGGATCGCAGCGTTGAAGAGCGGCAGCGGACGCAAGGGCCGCGCGCTGTTCCATCCGCTGCGCCTTGCCCTCACGGGGCTGGAGGACGGGCCGGAGCTGAAGGCGCTGCTGGGGCTCATCGGCCGCGACAAGGCGGAGGCGCGCCTCAAGGGGCACCGGGCCTGACGCCGTGGGGTGACGCCGGGTGGCTGATCCGGATCAGGCCGCCAGGCGGCGATCAACACATGCAGCCGCCAGCCGCGCTCAGTGCATCACGTCGGCGCGGCGCTCGCCCATCTTCCGCATCATCGCGACCGGGATCGTGTGCCCCGACGGCAGCGACCAGCTCGCCGCGCCGGTCTCGTGATAGCCGAGATGCTCGAAAAAGCCCCGCGCACCGAGAAGCGCGCTCGTCTCCTGAGCGCGGTAGCCGGTGGCGCGCGCCTCCTCCTCCAGATATTCGACGAGGCGCGTGCCGATGCCGTTGCCGCCGAACAGCGGCAGCACGAACACCGCGAGCAAGCGTGCGGTCGGGCTTTTCATCTCGGCGATGCTCCACGCGGCAACGCCGACCATCTCGCCATCGATGAAGGCACCGTAGGCGCGGTTGCCGACCAGCAGATCGGTGTACTGCGGACTGCGTACGAACGCGACGAAGGCGTCGATCTGCGGCTGCGAATAGTGCTCGGATGCGCCCCGCGCGAATGAGCTTGCCACGACATAGCGCGCGTTCGACATCTCGTCGACGCTGAGTGCACGGATCTCCAGCATATCGAGCAGGCTGTCGGCGGAGGCGGAGAGGCGCATCGTCGGCTTTCGTATTCGCGTCGTATTGCCGGAGCGCGCAGTCTTGCGGCGGGTGCAGCCTCCGGCGCTATCTATTGCTGCCTCTGCGCTTCTGCTTCGGAACGGGCTTCCCACCCGGTCGTCGCGCTGCGCGGCGCTCCCGTTTCCGCGCGTCGGCCGCTGTCCCCCGCCGGTGCATCGGGCGCGACGTACTCGGCCTCTTTGCACGAGCAGCCTTTCACCAGCTCCTTGCGATAGCGGAATGCCGTCTTGAGGCTGGTGTAGGGCTCCTGGGTACGGAACGCGATCGACTGATCCATCGCAGAGCCGGGGTTCTGGTAATAGTAAAGCTCGGCCGGCGCGGCGCACCGCGACTGGCAGGCCTCGGCGTCCTGCTCGAAGTGGCTCGGCAGCGTCGAGAAGCTCACGGGGAAATAATAGCCGTCGCACAGGCGCACGCAGACGGTGCGGTAGGTGGCCGAGGAATGGCCGCCGAAGGGCGTCCAGTTGTTCGAGAAGTTTCCTCCCTCGTCCTCGTCCTGCCAGATCGAGGAGGAATCGCTGCCGCGGTCATAGCGGCGCGCTTCCTGCGTATAGTTGGCGCCGCAGTTGTTGCGTGCAAGCTCGCGCACGATCTCCTCGCGGTAGGAGCGCACGCCGGAATTGGCGATCTGCTGGCGCTGGGCGTCGAGGTCGGCCAGCCGGCGCTGGGCCTGATCGCGCTGCTGGGCGAGATCGACACAACGCCGCGAGCGCCGCAGCGTCTTGGAGAAGAGGAAATATTCATAGCAGTCGGAGCGTTCCAGGTCCGCCTGGCTCTGCTCGTATGCCTGCTCCACCTTGTCCATCTCCGCCTCGATGCCCGGAAGCCGGTCGCGCATGCCGCTGGAGCGCTGCCCGTCCTGCACGAGGCGCTGCTCGAGCTGCAGGCATATGGGGTTCTTGGTCGACCAGTTGACGGATGGTGCAGCCTGCGGCGGAGGCATCTGCGCGCCGGGCGCCGGCTCGGGACGCGGCTGATAGGTGGGTCGCTCGCCCTGCATCGGCGGCGGCTCGCGGTAGACGGGCTCGTCCGGCACCGGCGGGCGCTCGGGCTCCGAGCTGCTCCACGGCCACCAGCCCTGTGCCAGCGCCGGGCACGCCGCCATCACCGCGGCGGCGAGGATCGCGGCGCCCAGAGCCTGACGGCGGGCATGTGCCTTACGCATCGTGAAAATGGTCCTGCCGAGGCTGTGTCCGTTCGGCCGTCAATTCCGGGCCGGTCGGAGGGCGAATATGGACACCACCGGCTAGGGGGTCAATGCGGAGCAATTGGGGCGGCCTGCCGCCCGCCGAAAGGGAAAGTCCAGATGTCCCCGCCCGTTAACGGCCCTCCGCTTGACGAGGCACGCAGACATTGCGCATAACGTCGCCATGAAGCGCAACCTGCCCTCGCACGCCGCCGGCCTGTGTGGCATCACCATTATTCCGAGCTAGCAAATAACCGCTGGCGCGTGGCGCGCTTCTTTGTCCAAATTCTGAGCCAGAGAAATCGTCCCGCCAGCGGCTCCTGACGATACCAGGGACCGTCATGGCCGAAGCGGACGTACTTAAGCTCTACAATACCCTTACCCGCCGCAAAGAGGAGTTCGTGCCCCTCGATGCCGATAACGTGCGCATGTACGTGTGCGGGCCCACCGTCTACGACTTCGCCCACATCGGCAATGCGCGGCCCGTGGTCGTGTTCGACGTCCTGTTCCGGCTTCTGCGGTACATCTACGGCGAGAAGCACGTCACCTATGTGCGCAACATCACGGACGTCGACGACAAGATCAACGCTAGGGCCGCCGAGGAAGGCGTCTCGATCCGCGCGCTGACCGAGCGCACGGCAAAGCAGTTCCACGAGGACATCGCGGCGCTGGGCGTGCTGCCCCCGACCGTGGAGCCGCGCGCCACCGAGCATATCGAGGAAATGCGCGCGCTCATCGATACGCTGATCGCCAATGGCCACGCCTACGTCGCCGAGGGGCACGTGCTGTTCCACGTTCCCTCCATGCCCGACTACGGCAAGCTGTCGAACCGCTCGCTCGACGAGATGGCGGCGGGCGCGCGCGTCGAGGTGGCGCCCTACAAGAAAGATCCGATGGACTTCGTGCTGTGGAAGCCATCGAAGCCGGGCGAGCCGTCGTGGCCTTCGCCGGGCGGCATCGCCGAGCCCGGGCGGCCAGGCTGGCACATCGAGTGCTCCGCCATGGCGGGCAAGCACCTGGGCAATGTGTTTGACATTCACGGCGGCGGCATCGATCTCGTGTTCCCCCACCACGAGAACGAGATCGCGCAGTCGCGGTGTGCGCACAACACGGAGGTGATGGCGCGCTACTGGCTGCACAACGGCTTCCTGCAGGTGGAAGGGGAGAAGATGTCGAAGTCGCTCGGCAACTTCATCACCATCCACGACCTGCTCAAGGAATGGCGCGGCGACGTCATTCGCTTCAACATGCTGCGCACCCACTACCGCCAGCCGATCGACTGGACGCGCAAGGGCCTCGAGGAATCGCAAGCGATCCTCGACCGCTGGGGCGAGATCAGCGATCGCATCGGCGGCGCGCTGCTCAAGGACGTACAGCCCGATGGCGCAGTGATCGCGGCACTGAAGGACGATCTCAACACGCCGCTGGCGATCGCGCGCCTGCACGAGCTGGCGAAGGACGCGCGGAGTGGAGATATCGCAGCCGGCGAAAAATGGCTCGCGTCCGCATCCGCCCTCGGCTTTGATGCCTCCCATTGGCACGGGCGCGCGCAAAGCTCCGAGCTGGTCGAGGTGACCGATCCCGACCTCGCCATACGGGTGAAGTCGCTGGTGGCGCAGCGCGGGGAAGCGCGCAAGGCGAAGAACTTCAAGGAAGCAGACCGCATCCGCGACGAGCTGGCGGCGTCCGGCGTTCTGCTGAAGGATGCCAAGGACCCCGAGACCGGCGAGATCGTAACCACCTGGGAGCTGGCACGATGAGCGATGATTGGCGCAAGGATACGCCCGAGCCGCGCCACTGGCTGTTTTACATGCTGGTGAAGATCGGCATTGCACTGTTGGCGTTCTGGATCGCCGCCCGCGTCTTCGGCTACGTGTGAGCTCGCGCCATGCAACCGCAGTCCTATCCGATCCGTCCGTTCATGCCTTCCGACACGATGGCGCTGCGCGATCTCTACGCGCAAAGCATCGAGGAGCTGACAGCGGACGACTATACCGAGGATCAGCGCCTTGCCTGGATCGCGCGGGCAGAGGACGCCGAGGCCTTTGCCGACAGGCTCGAGGCGATGGTGACGCTGATCGTGCAGGTGGATGGCGAATATCTCGGCTTTGCGTCGCTGAAGAACAACACCGTTCTCGACATGCTCTACGTGCACCCTTACGCGACAGGACGGGGCGTCGGCACGACACTCGTCGATGCGCTGGAGCGCCTGGCGGCTGCCCGCGGCGCGAAGGAAATTACCGTCGAGGCGAGCGAGACGGCGCAGCCGTTCTTCGCCGAACGCGGCTACGTGCCGGGAAAGCGCAATCTCATCCCCGTCGAGGACGAGTGGCTGGCGAACACGACAATGACAAAGAAGCTCGCGGATAAGACCGAGGCACACTGAACGAAGCGAGACGAATGACGATGGGATGGCTGCATCCGTTTTGAAACGGCGCTGCATGCCGAGCACCGAGCCCAACGAAACGGAAGGATGCCGTCGTCCAGCACGGCAGTAACCCGCGTATGACGAAAGAGCGATTGTACCTGTTCGACACGACACTGCGCGACGGAGCGCAGACGACGGGCATCGACTTTTCCGTCGACGACAAGCGCCGGATCTCCGCGGTGCTCGACGATCTCGGTGTCGACTACGTCGAAGGCGGCTTCCCGGGCGCCAATGCTACGGATACGCAATTCCTCGGCGCGCCACCCGCGCTCGCGCACGCCAAGATGACGGCCTTCGGGATGGTGAAGCGTGCCGGACGGTCAGTCTCTAACGATACCGGTCTGCAGGCGGTGCTCGCCTCGCAGGGCCAAGCCATCTGCCTCGTCGCCAAGGCGTGGGACTATCACGTGCGTGTCGCGCTTGGCATCTCGAACGCGGAGAACCTCACCGCCGTCGAGCAGTCGATGAAGGCGATTGTCGAGACCGGCCGCGAGGCCATGCTCGACTGTGAGCACTTCTTCGACGGCTACAAGGGCAACCGCGAATACGCGCTCGCCGTGGCACGCACCGCCTATGAGGCCGGTGCGCGCTGGGTGGTGCTGTGCGATACCAACGGCGGCACGCTGCCCCACGAGGTGGAGCGCATTGTCGGAGAAGTGTCGAAAGTGGTGCCGGGCACCCACCTCGGCATCCACACGCACAACGACACCGAGAACGCCGTCGCCAACTCGCTGATGGCGGTGCGTGCGGGCGTGCGCCAGATCCAGGGCACCCTCAACGGCGTCGGCGAGCGGTGCGGCAACGCGAACCTCACGTCCATCATCCCGACGCTGCTTCTGAAGAGCGAGTTCGCCGAGCATTTCCAAACCGGCGTGACGCCCGAGCGGCTCATCACGCTCACCCACGCGAGCCGCATCCTCGACGAGATCCTAAACCGCAACCCCGACCGGCATGCGCCGTACGTGGGCGAGAGCGCATTCGCGACGAAGGCGGGCATTCACGCCTCGGCGATTCTGAAGGAGCCGCAGACCTACGAGCACGTTGCGCCCGAGAGCGTCGGCAATCAGCGCCGGCTGCTGGTGTCGAAGCAGGGCGGCCGCTCCAGCATTCTCGCCAACATCGAGAAGCTCGGCATCCCGATAGACAAGGACGACGCGCGGGTGACGCGCCTGCTCGACGAGGTGAAGAGCCGCGAGGCGGCGGGCTATTCCTACGAGGCGGCCGAGGCATCCTTCGAGCTGCTTGCGCACCGCATGCTGGGCAGCGTGCCGCTCTATTTCTCCGTCGACAGCTTCCGCGTCATGGTGGAGCGGCGGCACAACTCGCGCGGCAAGCTCGTCACCGTATCGGAAGCGATCGTGAAAGTGTTCATCAACGGCGACAACGAGCCGCTGTGGTCGGTGGGTGAGGGCAACGGTCCGGTGAACGCCCTCGACCGCGCGCTGCGCAAGGACCTTGGCCGTTATCAGAAGCACATCGATGGCGTCGAGCTCATCGATTACAAGGTTCGTATCCTGACGGGCGGCACCGAGGCCGTAACGCGCGTACTGGTCGAAAGCCTCGACACGACAACCGGCAACCGCTGGTTCACGGTGGGCGTTTCGCCGAACATCATCGACGCGAGCTTCGAGGCGCTGCTCGATTCCATCAACTACAAGCTGATGAAGGACAACGCCGAGGCGTCCCCGACCCCCTCTAGCGCTCGCGGGGTCTAGCGCACATCGCCCATCAGCCGCTTCAGCCATGGCGTGAGCAGCGCGAGGGCAGCCGTCGCGATGCCCACCATCAGCGCCTGCTGCAGGAAGAACGTCGAGAGCGCGGAAGCATCGGTTGCGTCGTAGCCGGCACCCAGGACACCGGCGAGCTTGTTGCCCCACGCCATGGAGAGGAACCAGACGCCGAGCACGAGGCCCACGAGCCGTGCGGGCGCGAGCTTGGTCATCGTCGAAAGGCCGACGGGGCTGAGCAGCAATTCGCCCACCGTCTGCAGGGAGAACAGGCCGACGAGCCACAACGGGCTGACGAGCCCATCCGCCGTGAGCATCGCCGCCGGCACCATCAACAGGAACGAGGTGCTGAGGAAGAACAGTCCGAGCGTGAATTTCACCGGGCTCGATGGCTGACGCGCGCCGAGCCGAAGCCATAACGCCGCGAACAGCGGCGCCAGCAGAATGACGAACAGCGGATTGAGCGATTGATACCAGGCGGCGGGGAAGCTCCATCCGAACAGCTCGTTGTGCGTCAGCTGCTGACCGAAGAGAGCGATGGTGATGCCGGCCTGCTCGAAGATGGCCCAGAAGATCATTCCGGCAATGAAGAACACGAACACCGCGGCAAGGTGCTGGCCCTCGATATCGCCGCGCATCGCGAACCAGACGATGGCGGCGATGGGCACCAGCAGAAAGGCCGCGCGCAGCCATTGGAAGCGCGGATCGTCGGAAAGAACCGTCAGCCCGAGAACGGCGAGCGTGCCGCCGATGACGAGGAGGCTCGGCAAGGCCGACGTATCCGGCTTCGACGGTGGCGGCCCGGCGGAACGCAACAGCGGCGCGCGGCGCATATAGGCGATGAGGCCGAGCGTCATCCCGACTCCGGCTGCCGCAAATCCCCAGTGCCAGCTCGTTGCCGGATCGAAGCCGTTGGCGGCGAGCCAATTCTTGAACGGCGCGCTCTGGGCGAGAAATCCCGTGACCAGCGGCGCCGTCAGCCCGCCGATGTTGATGCCCATGTAGAAGATGGAGAAGCCCGCATCGCGTCGCTCATCGCGCGGCGCATAAAGATTGCCCACCATCGCGCTCATGTTCGGCTTGAAAAGTCCCGTGCCGAGCGCGACGAAAGCGAGCCCTGCGTAGAATGCCGTTTCGGCGGGCACCGCGAGCGTGAAGTGTCCGAGCGCGATGACGCTGCCGCCGATGACGACGGACCGATGCGCGCCGAGGTAGCGATCGGCGATGAAGCCGCCGGGGATAGAGAGGAGATACACGGCCATCGTGTAGTTGCCGTAGATGCGCGCGGCTTCGACGGTCGAGAATCCGAGGCCGCCGGCCGCAACGGGCGCGACGACGAACAGCGTCAAAAGCGCACGCATGCCGTAATAGGAAAAGCGTTCCCACAATTCGGTGAAGAACAGCGTTGGCAGCCCCTGCGGCTGTCCCTCGAACACCATTCGACCTTGTTCCGCGGCGCTTCTCTCCGTCATTCCTGCGCCGGCCTTTCCGGTTTTTTCCGTACGGCTGCTTATTCTTCCCAGCGTCGATAGTCCTGCAAACGGGACAATAGCTCCAAGCAATTTTACGGCGCACGAACCAATGGCGGCGATGGGCGGTTGGCGTTGCAAGTCGCCCTGGTCAGGATCCGCGGCAGGCGCGGTATGTGCGGGTTTTATTGCTGCATGATGCAGCGGCTCGAACCGCGGCGGAACCTTAGGAAGGAATCCCGACCATGAGAACCAAGACCATATCTGTGATGGCAGCCGTGCTCGCGCTCGGCGGCTACGGCACGGCGGCGCTGGCTCAGGACGGCCTGCCGGGCGATCCGAACTCTACCGCGAATACAATTCCCGGGCCCAACCCCATAACACCGTCGGATCCGTCTGCGAACGACAGTCCACGGGCGCGGATCCCCACGACGCGCGATGGCTTCGAGGTCCTCCGCGAGGGCTACAGTGTCGGGACTTCGGCCGAGGTGCCGGCCGATGAATTTCCGGGGAACGATTGACGCGAGTGTCTGCGGGGCCGGAGTGGACGATCCGTGCCCGGTGCCGCAAATCGAAAAAGGGAAGGGCGCCTTCTGCGGGCGCCCTTTTCCGTTTCAGCCGATGCACATGGAGTGAGCGGGAAAGAGCTGCGCCCGCCGCTAGCCGCCGAGCAGGCGCTTTGCCGCTTCCTCCGGGCCGATATCTCCGGCGAGCACCTGATCGGCCAGCGTATCGAGTGTCCGTGCGCCACCGGCGCGCACGCGC
>DASRYA010000140.1:0-7445 GCA_035687305.1 Hyphomicrobium sp.
ATTCTTTTCTGCCGCGTCGATGGCTCCGGAAAGCGCGTTGACCGGCTTGACGAGATCCTCGACCGAGGGCCCCGCCACATTCTGCTCGGCGGGCGGTGGCGTGTCGGTTGTCGCGGCCGGAGGGGTTGCGGCCGGCGCGGCCGGTGCCGGCGCCTCGGCTCCGGGTGCCGAAGGTTGGGCTGGCGCCGTCGTCGCAGGTGCAGGCGCTGCCGGCTGATTGGTAGGCGAATTTGGCGCCGGCTGATTGGCGGGCTGACCGGAAGGGGTGGCCGGCGCCCCCGCCTGCGCGGGCGCTGCCGGTGCGGCTGCGGAAGGTTGCGCGGGCGCGGCGGTGGCAGGGGTTCCGGGTGTCGCGGGTGCTGTCGCGGCGGGCGGCGTTGCGGGCGTTGCGGCTGGCGGCGCAGGTGCGGCAGCGGGCGGCGCCGCCGGTGTGGTGGCGGCTGGAGGAACGTGCGCCGGCGCTGGGCTCGCGGGCTGAGCGGCAGGCGTCTGCGGCTGGCCATGCGTTTGCGCAAGGGCGACCGCGCCCGGCAGTGCGGCACACTGCAAGCCCCATAGGCACACCACCAGTGCGAGAAGCCTCGTCATCGGCGGCGATCGGCGCATTAGGGTCTCTCCCCCAAGGAATTGAGTGTAGCTGCGGTGCCCGCTCACTCGGCGGCCTCGTCGAGTAACCGGGGCGGGCGCGTCGGCTGGGTGACGCTGAGGCCCGGCGCGCGGCTGGCATCGATGCCCGTTTCGATCACGATGTCCACCGGACCGCCGGTCATCAGCAAATGCTCGACGCCATCGCGACGCACGAGCACGAGGCTGCGCTTGCCGTCGATCACGACCTGCTCGACCAGCGCGATGCGCTTTGCGGGCTTGTTCGCAAACAACGTGGCGAAGCGAGGGCCACCACGCCATTTTCGCACGATGACGGCAAGCGCCACCGCCGCTGCGGCGAGAAACGCGACGGCGAGCAGGCGCCAAAGAACTTCAGTCATTTCTTATCCGTCGCGACTAAGGTATGTTGATCGTTAGCGGAATTTGAATTGGTGTTTCGGCCGGTTGTTCGACGCCAGCGGGTATAGCCCGCAATTCATGCGATTTTAACCCTAATGATCGAACTCTTTACGGGTAAAGCGACGCAACCGGACGCCAGATAACACCAATAAAATAGGGCTTTTTAAGCCCTTGCGGCATTCCGGTACGAAGCTTCCTGTGTGTAATGCGTAAGAGTATAGCGGTCATGCCGGCGCCCAACGCCACCTCCCCCCAGAATCAGGTAGCCTCCCTGCGTATGCGTGAGCACGACGCCATCGAGCTGCCGTCCGCTCCCTTCGATGCCATCACGCCGATGCAGGGACTGGCCGGCTATCTGCCGACCGTCGGCTCCATAGCCGTCGGCGCCCTTCTTGCTATCGGCATTGTGATGAGTGGCGTTGGCACGCCTGTGCTGATCGCGATGCTTGTGGCGCTCGCCACCGTCGGGCTCTTCGCGCTCTTTGCCTATTCGGCTGGCTATATCCGTTTCGGACAGCGCACACCGCTCGCGGAGGTCGTGAAGGCTGCCGCCGATAGCGCGGAGGTCGGCATGCTGATCACGCGCCGGGACGGCGAGCCGCTCTACGCCAATTCGTCGTTCGAGGACATCGTCGGCCGGGGCGAGCGCGACCAGCTCGTTGCCCTGCAGCAGCTTCTGGCGGGGGATGCCGGAGCGAGCGCCGCGCTGTTCCGGCTGACGCGCGCTGCCGAGCGTGGCGAAGCCGCATCGGAGGAATTCACCGTCGGCCGCGTACCGGCCGGTAGCCGCGTTGCGCGCACCTTGCAGCTCGCCGTCACGCCTGTGACCGGCGAGGAAAGCGCGTCGGACGTCGTGCTGTGGCGTCTTACGGATCTCACCGCAGACCGCCAGCGCGAGGCCGTGCGCGTTGCGGGCGTCGAGGTGCAGCTCGCCCAGTTCGACAATGCGCCCATCGGCCTTGCCTCCGTGGCGGCCGACGGCAAGCTTCTGCACATCAACGCGACGCTGGCGCAATGGATCGGCCGCACACCGCGCACCGTTTACGAAGACGGCCTGAAGCTCGCCGACCTTACCGCGGGCGATGGCGCCACGCTCGTTGCGCGCCTCAACGGCAGCGCCAGCGAGGAACCCGCGACGCTCGACGTCGATCTGGCGCGCGACGACGGCCGCGTGATGCCGGTGCGGCTCGTCGCCCGCTCCGTGCCGAGCGGCAACGGACTGACGGTCGCCGTCGTCGATCTTGCGGGCGACGGTGCGGCCGAGTTCGAGGACGAGGCATCGGGCGCGCGCTTTGCACGCTTCTTCCAGTCGGCCCCGTTCGGCATCGCCATGATCGGCTCGGATGGCCGCGTCGTCTCCGCCAACTCGGCCTTCTGCCGCATGGTGCTCGATGGCGCTGCTGCGACGGGAACGTCGGCGGTGGATGCGCTCGCCCGTGCCGCCGATCCGGAAACGCGCGCCTCCGTCGACGAGGGACTGAAGCGCGTGATCTCGGGGCGCGTGCACAACACGCCGATCGAGATCACCTCCGGCCCGAAGAAGGATCACGTCACGCGCGTCTTCATGAGCCCCTTCGCTGCCGGTGGCGCGCGTGAGGCTGCGATCCTCTACGTCGTCGATGCGACGGAGCAGAAGGCGCTCGAAGCGCGCTTTGCGCAGAGCCAGAAGATGGAGGTCGTGGGCAAGCTCGCCGGCGGCATCGCGCACGACTTCAACAACATGCTGACGGCGATCCTCGGCTTCTCGGACATGCTGCTTGCGCAGCACCGCCCGAAGGACATCGCCTACAAGGACATCACGAACATCAAGGCGAGCGCGCTGCGCGCCGCCGAGCTCGTGCGCAAGCTGCTCGCCCTCGCCCGCCAGCAGACGCTGCAGAACGAGGTGCTCAACCTGGGCGAGGTGCTCAACGATCAGGTAAACATCCTCAAGGGCTTCCTCGGCGAGAAGAGCGAGCTGAAGATCGAGGCTGCATCCGAGCTTTGGAACGTGATGGTCGACAAGAACGAGTTCGACCAGGCGCTGTTCAACCTCGTGACCAACGCGAAGGATGCGATGCCGGAAGGCGGCACCGTCACTATTCGCGCGCGCAACGTGCCCGAGCGCGAAACGCAGAAGTTCGAGCTGCGCGAGTTCACGGCGGGCGAGTACGTGCTGATCGAAGTCAGCGACACGGGCTCGGGTATGAGCCGCGAGGTGATGGACAAGATCTTCGAGCCGTTCTTCACCACGAAGGCGATCGGCAAGGGCACCGGTCTTGGGCTTGCCTCCGTCTACGGCATGGTGAAGCAGTCGGGCGGCTACATCTATCCCGACAGCGAGGAAGGCAAGGGCACGACCTTCCGCATCTATCTGCCGCGCCACCATGCGGATGAAGAGGCTGCCGCGCCGCGCAAGGAGAAGCGGGAGCCGCGTGCCGCCGATCTCACCGGCACGGGACGGGTGCTGCTGGTGGAGGACGAGGAAGTCGTCCGCAACTTCGCGGCGCGCGCTCTGAAGCGCCAGGGCTACAAGGTTCTCGAGGCCGGCAGCGGCGTCGAAGCCCTCGAGGTGATGGAGAAGAGCCGGGGCAAGATCGACATCGTCGTCTCCGACGTGGTGATGCCGGAGATGGATGGCCCGACGCTTCTGAAGGAGCTGCGCAAGCGCAATCCGGAGCTCAAGATCATCTTCGTGTCGGGCTATCCCAACGACGCGTTCAAGGCCGCGCTGGGGGATGAGAACTTCGCCTTCCTTCCCAAGCCGTTCTCCCTGCCGCAGCTCGCCGCCAAGGTCAAAGAAGAGCTGGGGCGCACCTGAGGGACGGGCGCGGCCGCCGGAGGCTGCGCTTCAACTCGGCGCGGATCGCCTCTAGAGTGCCTCCGAAGGGGAGCTTTCATCCCTCAGGCAAGAAGCGGTCAGCGGGAGGACGGGGCGTTCTGCGTCGTTAGACGTGGCATCTCCGTAGGTGGGTGGACATGTCGATCAGGCGATCCTTTGCGCTTCTCCTTGCGGCGCTTGCAGTTTCGGCGTTCCTTGCGCCTGCCAGCGCCGAGAAGATCGTGCCCCGCGCCGGGTTCGCCATCGCGCCGCTGCCGACCGACGAGCCGGTGCGCTCCGGTATGGAGGCGATCCGCGATCTCGTTCGCACCAACCATTCGCTGATCACGCACCGCCGGATGCCGCCCGACCATGCGAAGCGCTTCGCAACGCAGATCAAGGCGGAGAGCAACCGCATCCTGTCGACTACGAAGCTTTCCGGCGAGGCGCTGGAACGCCTGAAGGAGCGTCTCGTCGAGATCGACGATGGCGCCGATCAGGTGCTGGCGGTTGCGCCCGGCTCAGACCCCGTCGACGGCCTGCTGCACATCGATGAAGCCCTGGCGCGGTATCCGACCGAGTTCGATCATCCCGGCTGGGTGCCGGCGCAATCCATCGAGTGACCGAAGGCATCGATCAACAACGCCGGCGTGCGCGGCAATCTGCGTTGTTTGCAGATCAGCTCGTCTTCTCAGAACGTGCCGGTGAGCCCGATGACGGGACCGTGCTGGATCACGTCGAACTCGTAGCGATTGACGCCATTGCCCCGGTCGTAATCGACGGAGAGAGCCTTGTAGCCGAGGTAGGCATCGAAATCGATGCCGGCGTGGGTTCCCAGATACGACGTGTAGGTGCCGAGCAATTGCCAGGTGAACTGGCTGCCGATGCCGAAGCCGCCGAAGTCGCCGCGCAGCATGAGCTGCTGTCCGGGTGCGGGCGTATGGGTCAGCCGTGCGCCGAAGAAGGGATCGAACCAGTCGACGCCGCCGGACCGCGCCACAGCCGTGGCGCCCGAAACGATCAGACCATCGACGTTGGCCGTTCCGGCGAGCGCCAGATCGACGTCGAGCTTTTGGTGCCAGTAGCGCACGCCCGCCAGAAGATCGAGGGTCGTATCGGTCTCGGCGGCCGAGTTCCCCCACTTGTAGCGGTTGGTCTCGTACATGAAGCCCGCTTCGACGATCCAGAAGCGGTAGTCTGCGGACAGCGCCGCGCCCACGGTTCCTGAAACGTGCGGTGAGAACATGCCGGAAGCTACAAGCGAATCCGAATTGCTGACATCGCCGTAGATGACATCCGAGAACAGCGTGATCGCGCCGCGCCGTGCCTCCTGATAGCTCATCCACGCGAAGTCGAGATCTTCGAGAACATCGGCGGGGTTCTGGTGCACCTTGAAATTGCGTCCGCGCACGACCGCATCGCCTTCGATCCAAGGCAGCCAGGCATAGGGCGTAAAGCGGAAGTGCCAGCCGGTGGGGCCGGGCTGCACCGGTGTCACCGTGGTCTGGAAGCCGTCGGCCTGCGCGGCGCCCGCAAGCAGAATCATTGCTCCAATGGCCAGGGCCGACGCGCGCATTTCAAGTGTCCTTCAACAGATTCCCCACAGGATGGCACAGTGTCTGATTCGTGTGCATTTGGTGTTGCGCGATCGTCACTCGATGCGCGGCACTTATGGGCAGCGGGGCGCGTCAGCCGAAGATGTAATCGATGATGTAGGTGCGGGCCTCGGGGCTGAGCCCCGGCGGCGGCTTCACGAATTTCGCGCGATGAATGGCATTGACGGCGGCGTCATCCATCGCCCTGTTGCCGCTCGATTGCAGCACGCGCACGTACAACAGGTCGCCCTGCTGCGTGATCTGGAAGCTGACGAGCACGCGTCCCCAGAGCGCGACCGGACCGGGCCGCGTTTTCATCAGCGCGTCGATGACGCTCTTGCTGAACTCATCGGATTTTCCGCCGGCGCCCGTGCCGCGCACCTGCATGCCGCCGCCGGAATACATGGCCTGCTGCTGCGGCCGCCGCCGTTGCGGCTTGCGGTCGTAGTGGGCGCGCACCTGCTCCGATAGATCCTCCGCGGCGGCGTCGAGCAGCGCTTCCAAGGAAGGCAGCGTCGGCTCGCCGGCCTCCTTTCGCTCGTCCTTCTCGGGCTCCTTGTCCTGTTCCTTCTCTTCTTGCTTGTCCGGTTCCTGCTCGGCGGTCTCGTCCGGCTTTTCGGACGGTTGCTCTGTCGGTTGCTCGGCCGGTTGCGGCTGCTCGACCGGCGGTTGCGGCAGGGCGGCGGTTTGCTGCGGCTGGGGAGGCGCGGGATTTGGCGGCTGGTTCGCGCCCTCGCGCCACTTCTCCGTCTTCGAGTTGAGGTCGGGATCGGGAACGAGCTCGACGCTGATGGTATCGCCGCCCTGGCCGCGCCGCTCGCGTTCGCGCTGCTGCTGGGCGAGCTCCTGCTCGAGCGCGGAGAAACCGCCGATGTCCATCACCTGCGCGGCGATCATGGCGGCGTAGAGGAATGTGACGAAGACGGCGCTCATCCAGAGCGTGCGCTCGCCCCGTTCGGCGCTGGTGCGGATGCGCTGGTCGGCATCGACGGCGCCGATCAGTCCAGCGTCCCCTTGGGAACGCTCCGCGGGTGGGGCGCTGGGGGATGATGCTCCGCTCTTCGCCGTCGTGTCGTCCGCCGCGGTATTATTCGAACGTGCGCCATTCCCCGATGGCCGCTCCGGCCCGGCGGATTTGGTCTCATCCGTCTTCGCCTCGCCGGCCTTGGCGGGGGCTGGAGCACTATCGCCCGCATCCGGTTTTGCATCCGGTTTCGCCATGGCGGTGGCAACAGGCGGCGTGGGCTCGCCCGCAGCCACGGACGCTCCGGCCAGCTCCTTCTCGGCAGCCAGCTTGCTCGCCACTGTCTCGATGTCCGCCATCAAGGACGCGAATCGGTTCCAGACGATTGATGTTGCAGTCTAGCGCGTTAGCGCCCGTCCGCTTGCGTCCAATTGGCCACGATGCACACCGTAAAGCGCTGCGGCATGCCGACGTATGTCCGGGTGTCCGGGGCGAACGAATGCCGCCGCTTATTTGCGGCGCTCGTCCGGCGGGCGGGGCTGGTAGGCGTCGAGGAGGGTATCGATCATGTCCGCCGCCACGGCGACGACCGCGGCGTTCATGCGGTAGGCCATTTTGGCCTCTATGAGCGTAACCATGCTCTGCACGGGATCGCCTACGGGCAGCGCGCCGATGCGCACCGGAGAGCCGGGGGCGCCTGTCGCCTCGCCGGCCGGGGACGGCGAGCCCATCGAAGCGATCTGATGCGCCGCCGCTTCGATTCGCTTGCTTTGGGTCGCTAGCCCGTTGGCTGCGATTGCAATGGCGGTGAACATGGGGCGTGCCTACGCGGATACCGGCTGACCGCCGCAGCCTCGCCGAGGAGGTGTTTCGGCGGTGTTAATTGGGCAGGGCGCCTTTGCTGGCCTATGCCACTCCACCTGGACGAACAAGAACAAAGAGAGTACATTGGAGTCGAAATTGAGAACGTGAGGCGCTTGCCATATAGGTGGACGATATGACGAACCGGCCGGAGCTGAAGGTCGTCGATGGGGGTGGGATGGACAAGATGAAAGCGCTGGAGGCAGCGCTCTCGCAGATC
>DASRYA010000141.1:0-36748 GCA_035687305.1 Hyphomicrobium sp.
ATCCATATTCGCGTGGAAGGCCGGGTGCAGGGCGTCGGCTATCGCGCGTTCGTGGAAAGGCATGCCACCGCCGCGCAGTTGTCCGGCTGGGTTCGCAACCGGCGCGACGGGTCCGTTGAAGCCGTCTTCCAGGGGGCGCCCGACGCGGTCGAGGATATGCTCGATCTGTGCCGCAGCGGACCACCCGGCGCGCACGTAGAGAAGGTCGAGATCATCGGCGAGGGCGTGGGCGCGTACGAGGGCTTCGCCGTGCGCCCGACGGCCTGAGCCGATCCGCCGTGGCACCACCGTGGCGTGGGCGTTACTTGCCGCCCGGCGGCGCGCTGGCTTCTCCGTTCACGCATATTTCGATGTGAGCTGGCGCAGGCTGCGCAGGATCGGCTCGTAGGCCTCTTCGTTGCGCGCCTCAGGATAGACCACGTACACCGGATAGACGAATTTGCGCGCTCGCTTTGGCTGGCGAAGCCTGCCCTTGGCGATGTGCGGGCGCACGAGACGCGCGGGGAAATACCCCGAGCATGGGTTCGTCAGCAGGTAGTCCATCGCCGCCGGCCCCAGATCGAGGTTGAGAGCCGGATTGGTGTGCTCCGGATAGGCCGCAGCGTGGTCCTGCTGGAAATCGGGACCCCAGTCGACGAACACATAATCGGACACCCCGCGCCGCTGTGGCGTCAGCACGCTCGTCACCAGCACGATCTCTTCATCGAACAGATGCTCCACCATCAGTCCAGGCGGCTGGCGCGGACGGTACATGACGGCGAGGTCCAGGGTTCCTTCCAGAAGCCGCTGCGTCAGCACCGAGGTGAGACCGCTGGCGGCCGAGACCGCGATATCCGGCGTATTCGTGCGCAGCCACGACACCCAGCGGAGGAGAAATCCATCCCAGAAAACGATCGGCGCGCCGACCGCGAGATGGTCCCGGTGCTGGTCGGAAATGCCGACCTCGAGCTGGGCGCGCTGCCAGACGCGAACGAGGGCAAGCGCGTGCTTTTGGAATTGCTCGCCGGCGGCGGTGAGTTCGGCGCCGGCCTTCGACCGCTCGAAAAGGGGCCGGCCGAGCATCTCCTCGAGCCCCTTGATGCGCGCCGAGACCGTGGACTGAGTGAGGTTCATCTTGCGCGCGGCATGGATGAAGCTGCCCGTCTCGGCGACGGTGAGGAACGTGCGTGCGAGATTGACATCCATACTGCTCGCTCCGGCGGCGCTAGGCGCACAGCGCTATCTATCGAAATTTTCGATAGTGGTCACCGGAAAATTCCGTTTGTGAATGGAGTTGATTCTCACCAAATTGGTCAGCATCCCGATCGAGGCGAAACGATTCGCTCCTCGATGTTCGGGTTCACAATGGAAGGACGACGAACATGGCTGCTGCTGCAAAAGCAAAGAAACCCGCCAAGAAGGCCGCTGCGAAGAAGCCGGCCGCCAAGAAGGCGAAGAAGAAATAACTGGTCTCCGCCCGAGAGATCGAACGGGGAGTGCCGCGATGTTCCGATTGGCCGTTGCGGTTGCTCTAAGCGTAGCTCTGGTGTCGAACCCAAGCGCATTCGCGTCATCGATAACCAACCGAGACGGCAGTGACCACAAGGTCCGTGTCATCGAGGGAAATGCGGCGGCGGACCATGTTTTACAGCCGTCGGCGACGCTCGAAGGGGTTTGCAACAGCGGCTGCGTAGTCCGCCTCGACGACAATCCCAAGGACGAATACCAGCTTCAGGGCTCGGACGTCGTGTCGATTGAGGACGGATACCTCTACTATGACGGGCCTCCCGCAACCGCGGTGCCGAAGGCCGGTGATGCGGACCGGCCTTCCGAGCCAGCTCCCGAGTAGAGGACAGGCGAACGCTATGCTTCGGAAAGCCCGGCCCACATAGGGGGCTGGGCTTTCATTTTATAAGCGCTCCAACGTCGCTGAAATCCGCGCCGTGCTATCCCCGAAACCTTCGATGGATGGAGGCGCCGCGTCGAACGTCGTCCCGAAGCGGCGCTCGAACTGCCGGCGCAGAACCTTATCCACAACTTCGAACGTATGCGGCAGGCCGAGATCCGCGAGGCTGGTGACGCCGTGCTCGGCGATCCCGCAAGGCACGATGCCGGCGTAGTGGCCGAGATCGGGCGCCACGTTGAGGCTTATGCCGTGCAGGCTGACCCAGCGCTTCAGGCGCAGGCCGATGGCAGCGATCTTGTCCTCCGCGTCAGGGTTGCGCTGCGGACGTTCTACCCAGACGCCGACGCGTCCCGGCCGCACCTCGCCCACGACGCCGAGGTCGGCCAACGCGCCGATGATCCAATCCTCCAGTGCACGGACGAAAGCGCGCACGTCGCCCGCGCGCCGTTTCACGTCCAGCATCACGTAGCAGATGCGCTGGCCGGGGCCGTGGTAGGTGTAACGGCCCCCACGCCCGCTCTCGAACACCGGAAAGCGTCCAGGTGCGATCAGCTCCTCGGGCCGCGCGCTGGTGCCGGCGGTGTAGAGGGGCGGATGCTCCAACAGCCAGATAAGCTCAGGGGCCGCGCCAGAAGCGATGGCTGCCGCGCGCGCTTCCATCGCCTCGACGGCCTCGAGGTAGCCAACGGGGGCGTGGCTCGCCGCCCAAGCGACGGGCGTCGAGGGGGCGGCAGGGGACGATTCGATGGGCTTTGGGGTCATGTCTGCAGTCTAGATTCCGGCGCTCGTGGGGGCCAGGGCGCCGGTTGAAGGGGCAAGAGGCGATTTGCCGCCGCGCCATGCTTGAGAAACTCCGAAAACGACCTGCGGAACAGGTGCGAGCATGCTTGTTCCGGCCGCGCAACTTGGCTATATGAGCGCTCTCATTCACCCGGCTTGCGGTCGTGGCGGAATTGGTAGACGCACTACCTTGAGGTGGTAGCGGGGCAACCCGTGGAAGTTCGAGTCTTCTCGACCGCACCATTTTCCTGAAAAGCTGGATTAGGCCGGTGATGGCGGCCCGCAGCGCTCCCCTTTTTGGGGAGCGCGCCGCCGTCATATCGGCGGCGACACCCCATTCCTCAGCGATCGTTTTCGAACAGCTCACAGGCGTAGTCGAAGACCGCCTGGTCCGAAACCGTAAGCGCTTTGAGGACATCACGCTCCTCCGCCGTCGGAGGAGGAGCGGATTTGCGCGCCTCCCCTTTATTCAGGGCGTAATATTTCGCCGGCAGTGGCCGGCCCATTTTCCCCATCAGGCGCGTCGCAGATTCATCGAGCCGGTGCTGAAGCCCGACGAAGAATGCGCGGTCCAGCGTCCGTTTCGCCAGCGCGAGAATATCCCCTTCGGACATGTCGGGACCGTATATGCCTGTCCGGCCCGCATTGGAGTCCCCGAACCGGCCGCCAGCGAGCATCCGCGCCTGCACGTTGTGGCTCGAGGCCCGCAGCATCGGGTCATCGGACGTGAGGTATTCGAGAAGGGTCAACTTCCGCAGGCGGATGAAGAAGGGATTGTCCCGGTTGGCCGGGTGATGGCCCATGTCTTTCCAAAAATGATAAGCGGAAATGAGCCGCTCCTGCGGATCGCGCAGGAGCAGGATCAGACGCGCGTCCGGTACGCGCTTACTGAGCGCTGCGATGCTGATGTGGCCCGTATAAAGATTGTACTTCCGGTCGGATGGATCCGCGTTGAGCTGATACTCGAACATATGCGGGCAGATCGCGTCTTGGGGAAACAGCTCGTGGAGGTAGGTCCTGAGGGAGTCGCCAGCGGTCTTCTGTACGCGCGCGAAGTGCCAGACCTGATTCTCCATGAGGTCGCCGACCTTTCCTTGCTGAGCGAGAGCCGTTGGAAGTCCGTCGGTGCGTGTCACGCGCCTGGAATGGTTTGGACGTTATTCCACGGCTGCGAGCATAAGAAAGCCCGGGCGGCCTAATGGGCTCCATGCAGCGTGTGGCGTGTGTCTGCTACGGTACAGTGCGCACGTATGGGGCGCGAAGAGCCCTTCAGGGCGCGCGCGCGGCTCCGATGTGCGGCGTGCGTGTCGTGCTTCCCTCTATGAGGGCAACGCCGATGTAGGCCGCCGCCGATACGGCCAGCGCGACGAGATAGGGCGCCTCCCAGTCGAGCACGAAGCGCCCGAGTGCCCACACCAGCGTGCCGAGCGTGATGGAAACCGCGGCGCTGCGCGGGCCACCGAAACGCGTGAAGAGCCCGAACGCCGCCGAGACGAATATGCCCGCGCTGCCGAAAGCCGAAGCGATCTCGACCAGCTCTTTGATGCGGTCGGAGGTGAGGGCCAGCAGGAAGGCCACCGCCGTCAGCGCCACGACGCTGAGGCGTGCGGCGATGAGCTTTCCACGTACGCCCAAGGTGGGCGCGACCCGCACGACGATGTTGTGCGAGACCTGCGCGCCCGACGCATGCAGCGCCGAATGCACTACGGAGAGGATTGCCGAGATGAG
Source organism: Hyphomicrobium sp. (assembly GCA_035687305.1). Taxonomy (GTDB): domain Bacteria; phylum Pseudomonadota; class Alphaproteobacteria; order Rhizobiales; family Hyphomicrobiaceae; genus Hyphomicrobium_A. The sequence continues at coordinate 4,394 of DASRYA010000141.1, forward strand.
AGCGCCGCCGAAGATCACATAGTGCCACTGGGGCAGGTAATGGGCCGAGAGCACGGCGACGATCTGCTCGGAGTGGACGAGCTTGGCTTGCAGCTCCGGCGTGGAGCGCACCAGGCCGGAAGCCGCCAACCCGAGGAACAGCGGCATCATGCCGACGACGATATACATGAGGCCGCCCGCCATGGTGCCGCCCCGCGCAACGGCCGCCGAGCGCGCGCCGAGGAACCGCGAGATCAGCTCGATGGCGACGAACGAGCCGAAGAAGGCAACCGCGACCGACTCGATCACCTCGAGCGGCGTCCCATGCGCCGAAGCGGTGAACGTGAGATGCCCCGCGGGCGCATTCTGAAGCGCGGAACCGACGCCGCCCGAGGCAATGGCGACGGCTATCGTAAGCACGATGAGCCCGATGATCACCGCGAAACCCTGCAAGAAATCCGTAACGGCGTCGGCGAGCAGGCCGCCGATCACCGAATAGGAGGCGACGAGCACCGCGGCGAGCGTGATGGCGTTCGGCAACGACAGCCCGGAGCTGGAGCTCAGTACTTGCCCGAAGGCCCGGATCTGCGCCGCCGCCCAGAACACCGAGCCGGGCAGCAGCACGATGACCACGAGCTTCTCGACGCCGGGTGAGAAACGCGCGCGAAAGACATCGGCAAAGGTCGTGACGCCCTGCCGCCAGATGAGAGCGGCATAGAGGAAGCCGGCCGCGATGACCGCGAAGCCATATGCGAGCGGGTCGACCAGCGCGCCGGTGATGCCCTTGTCATAGACCTCGCCCGACGTGGCGACGATGGCCTCGGCACCGAACCAGGTGGCGAAGACGGAGAAGGCGACGAGCGTCGGCCCCAGGGATCGGCCGGCGAGGATGTAATCGCTCTCGGTTTTGACGCGCCGCGAGACCCAGATGCCCACGGCGAATTGCGCCAGCACGTAGGCGATCATTCCGAACAGGATCATGGCGGCCCCCCGGCAGCGTCATCGGCGCGCGATCTTTGCTGCCGGAGCGGCGGGCGGACAAGCGGTTCTTGTCAGTCGGGCCGGCCGAAGCGGTTCTGCGGCGTTCGGAATGCTCCGGCGGATCAAACCCGCTCAGGCGACAGTGGCTGTTCCACCTGTTGCTGTGCGAGGCGGGTCGTCTGCCACGGCCAATGGCCGTTGATCTCCACGTCGAGGGAAATCGACAGGAAAGTTCGGATGATGACGATCCCGCCGAGAACGAGGATGGATTCTAGGGTCGGGTCGACTACGACGGATTTCAGGATGTCGGCGGCGATGAGGATTTCCAGGCCGATGAGAATGCCGCGGCCGAGATTGGCCCGGTAATCGCGGTAGTTCGCGAGGAAGCCCGTGTGCCACACGCGCACAAGAAAAACCGCGGTCGAGATGGCGACTGCCAGCAGGATTACCGCGAAGGCGGCGATATCGAGCACTTCGCTCGTCCAGAGCGCGACGTCTCTCATGGGCAAGGCCGGATCCCTCCGCGCCGATAGGCCCTAAGGATGGCCTCGGCAGCATCGGGACATTGCCGTACGAGGGGTTTCGGATCCGGTAACGTGGAGGAGGGCGCGGGGCTACGCCGCGACGCAAGGGGAGATCGCTTTGTTCTACATCTCGAAGTTCTTCTGGATGCTGACCCGGCCCGGCATGCTCTTGATGCTCCTGCTGGTGACCGGCCTCATCCTTCTGCTCCGCACGCGCTTCGTCCGTACGGGCCGCGCGCTCCTGATCGCCGCGGCCGGGATGGTCGTCGTCGCCGGGTTTCTGCCGCTCAGCACCTGGCTGATCCTGCCCCTGGAGGAGCGCTTTCCCCGTGCCGACCTCGGCACGAAGCCGGTCGACGGCATCATCGTCCTCGGCGGCGCGGAGGATTCCCGCGTCGCGACGGGACGAGGGGTGCAGGCGTTCAACGAAGCGGGAGAGCGTTTCACCGAAGCGGTGGCGCTCGCTCGCCGCTATCCGGAAGCAAAGCTCATCTTCACCGGCGGTGCCATCGAGATCCTGATGCGTCCCACCATCGGCGCCGACGCGGCGGGGCGCATCTTCAGTGACCTCGGCATCGGGGCGGACCGCGTGCGCCTGGAGCGTGCCGCCCGCAACACCTACGAGAACGCGGTGCTGACGCGGGACCTCGCCAACCCGCAACCCGGGGAACGCTGGCTGCTCGTCACCTCCGCCTGGCACATGCCGCGGTCGATCGGCATCTTCCGTCGGGCAGGTTTCCCGGTGGAGGCCTGGCCCGTCGACTATCGAACGACAGGAGCGGACGATGCTTTCGTGCCGTTCTTCAATCCGCTCGAAGGGCTGCGCCGCTTCGACTTCGTGGCCAAGGAATGGCTGGCGCTGACGGTGAACTGGCTCACCGGCCGCTCGGATGCGCTGTTGCCTGCGCCGTGAGCCCCGTTGAAAGCGAGGTGCGCGGGACGCAATCAGACTGTCGCAGAGGCAAGGCTCGCATATTGGCGCCCCGCATCCGTCGCCGACAGGAAATGCCGCACCGCCTCGATGGTCGGCGCATCCTTGAGCAGGGGAGCATGGCCCTGGTTGGCAACAGTCACGGTTGCCATCGCCGGGTGCCGGCGGCGCATCTCCTCCACCGTCTCCGCGGTGAGGATGTCGGAGTTTTCGCCCCGCAGCACCATCAGCGGGACGCGCTTCAGCGCTTCGAACTGCGGCCACAGGGCTGGGATGGGACCATCCAGCACCGACAGCGCATTCCCGAGGTTCGCATCGTAACCCGGCGCAGGCTTGCCGTTTTTCTCATTATACCACTGGCGCGCGGCCTCCTCCCACACGGCCTCCGAGATCGCCGGAAACTGGCGCCGGTTCAGATCGCGTACCATGCGGGCGGCATCGGGCCAGGAGTAGGGTAGCGGCACGCGTCCGACATAGCCGCTGATGCGGGCGAGCCCATCGTGCTCGATCACCGGGCCGATGTCGTTCAGCACGACCGCGCCGATGGCCGTCGGCTGCGCGGCGGCAATCAGCATGGTGATGAGACCGCCGCGGGACGTGCCGATGAAAGCCGCATCGTCGAGCCCGGTCAGGGCGACGAAGTCGAGCACGTCCAGCATCTCGACGCTGATCGAATAGTTTCGCCACTCCGGATCGAAGTCCGACAGCCCGCGCCCGCGATAGTCGAGGGTGTAGACGGTGCGCGGAGCGTGGGGATGGCGGCTCAAGGCCACCGCAAGGTCGTGGAAGTCGCGCCCGTTGCGGGTGAGGCCAGCAAGGCACAGGACCGGACGGGCTCCCTTCGAGCCCAAAGGCGCAGGGTAGCGGCGCCCGTGGAGGCGCAGACCGTCGCGCGACGTGTAGTAGATCTCCTCGTAGCCTTCGGCGGCCTTCATCATTTTCCCCTGACCTCGCCCCGGCGAAGCAATTCTATTCGATGTGGTGCGCCGCACGGCAGAATCGCAGCGGCCATCGCCGCATCAGTCGGTCGAATCTGCCGTGCTCGTTTTGTCGGCCCCCGCCGCGTGTGCAGGCTTCGCTGCACTCGCACGGTAGAGATCCTCATCGAGCCGCAGCGGAGAAGCCTCGCCAAGGCGAGCACGGTAGACCTGAATATTCGAAAGTACCTTGGCGACGTAGTTGCGCGTCTCCTCGATGGGGATGCGCTCGATCCAGTCGATCGGGTCCATGCCCGCTTCGCGCGGATCGCCGAACTCGCGCACCCATTGACGCGTACGGCCCGGCCCGGCGTTATAGCTCGGCAGTCCCAGCACGTAGGAGCCGTTCCAGTCGTCGAGCCTGTCGGCGACGTAGGCCGATGCGATCATGATGTTGTAGGAATTATCGCTCAGCAGCTTGGCGTGCGTGCACTTGATTTTGTAGTCGCGGCAGATGTGGTCGGCGGTGATCTTCATCACCTGCAATATTCCGCGCGCGCCTGCGCCGGACACGGTGCTGCTGTTGAATTCCGTCTCCTGCCGCGCCAGCCCGAGCAAATAGGCTTTCTCGGGCGGCGGACGTAATGGCTTATATGCCGGCAGCGCGTGCACCGGATAGCTGTAGTAGTAGAGGCTATGGCCGCGGGCGATGGCGGCCTTGCCGATGCGCACGCTCGTCTGCGTGTCGTCGAGCGCGCGGGCGAGGTGGGCGGCGAGCGCCGCCCAGGCTTCGTCGTTCTCGATCTTCGCGCCATTGAGCAGGAACACGCGGCTGATATGCCGCCCCAGCTTCGCCTTCTCGGCGATCGCGACGGCTTTGATGGCGTCATGCTCTGTGAAGCGCTTGACGTGCGCGGCGCTCGGGATGGCCGGCGCTTCGAAGCTCAACGCGCGCGTGCCCGGTGACAGCTTCTGGATCGCGAGCAGTCCGTGGAAGGTGTCCTTGAAGCGGGCCGCCGTCTCATAGCTCTTTTTGGCGCGCGCCTTGTCGCCCAGAACCTCCGCCGTGCGGCCCATCCAATAGTTCGCGCGGGCGCGGGTGAGAGGGCCGTCGGCGTTCGAAACGAGAACGGAGAAATGCTTGTCCGCAGCCTTCGGATCGCTCAGATAGCGTAGCGCGATCCACCCCGCCATGAAGGTCTGCTCGTTGAGCGCGTTGACGCTGAGCGGCCCGGCGTCCCGCACCAGCTCATAGGCGAGTTTCGGCTTGTTCTCCTTGAGCGCGAGATAGGCGAGGCTGCGGCGTTCGACCCACCATTCGTCGAGGTTGGCGACGACGAGGGGATCGCGCGGCGCCGTGCGCATGAGCTTTGCGGCCTCATCGAGTTTCCCCGCGCGCCGCTGCTTCTGGATCTTATGGAAGACGACGCCCCAGTCCGTACCCTTGCTGCCATGGGGATCGCCGAGTTTGGTCTTGGCGCCCTCGCGCATGAAGACGGCGAGGCGGTTCTCGGCCGTCTTCCGCTCCGCTTCCGGCAGTAGGGGAATGAGGCTTTTCACCCGCGCAGCGCGCCCCAACCGGTCCGCCTTGTAACGCACGTCGTCGATCAGCAGGCGATCGAGCCGCCACTTGTGATCCGCCGCCGTGAGCATAGAGCCGAAGCGGCCCAGGAAGCCCTTCTCGAGCCCCGGCGGTAGATCTTCCTCGCGCCAGACCTTGGAGGCCAGCTCCTTGGCTTTGTCGTTTTCCCCATGGGCGAGATGCACCGAGGCGAGCACCGCCATACCGGCGGGGCTGCGCGCGGCGCCATCCTTGAAGTAGCTCGCGAGGGTGTCGGTGTCGCCGCCTTCGACGAACAGCGATTCCTCCATGCGCCGCTCCAGGAGCTCGCGGCTCGGCCAATCGGGATGCTCGGCAAGGAACTTGAGGTATTCGGCTGCTTTGCCTTTGCCGCGGCGCAGGCGTTCCCATTCGATGAGCCGCTGGGCGACAGGATCGCTGATGCTGCCCTTGAGCTGCTCGGCCTTGTCGAGGTTGCCGGACGCAACGGCCTTGAAGGCGGCGGCGAGTTTTGTTGCGTCGTCCGCGGAGAGGGCATAGTCCCGCAGCGGCGCAACCATGCGATCGAGCTTGGCCAGGTACGCGGCCTCCGCCTTCGCGGGACGGGGTGAAGCCTCCTCCTTCGGCCGCGCGGCGGCTTTAGGTGCGGGCGGGGGAACGGCGCCCGCCTGGGCCAGTTCCACGCGTCCGTTGCCGGCCGCATGCGCGTGCGGCAACGCTATGAGACACCCGAGGGCCACGAGGCTGGCGGCCGCCGAGAATGCCGGACCAGGCGAGCATGGGATGGCTCGAAATCGTCCGGCAATGGGCCCGTTTCGGAGTGCTCGTAATGGATTGCGTCGTGTCTGGGGCAATGTCTGTCCTTCCACAGGCACCGCAGGCCGGCCCGGGTTGCGGGCCACAGGGCAAGGTCTTAATGTCTCCGCTCGACAGAGCGGTGCGACTCCACCATCACCAACGCGCCGCGAAAATACCAATTCGTCCGGCAAGGGACAAGGCGCCGAGGATGCTGCCCTATGGGGCGAGGGCAAGGCGCTGAGGCACTTTTTCCGCGCACAATTGCTGCACGAACGCGTATGAGAGGAGCCTTGAGGCTCAAAGGTAACGGGGACATGTTCAAGGGATCTTTCACCGCTCTGATCACGCCCTTCAAGAACGGGAGCGTCGACGAGGACGCGCTGCGCCGCTTCGTCGATTGGCAGATCAGCGAAGGAACGCACGGTCTTGTCCCCGTGGGAACGACGGGCGAGAGCCCGACGCTGTCGCACGATGAGCATAAGCGGGTCGTCGAGCTGACGATCGAGGCCGCGAAGAAGCGCGTGCCCGTCATCGCAGGTGCCGGCTCGAACGCCACGAGCGAAGCCATCGACTTCACCCGGCACGCCGCATCCGTCGGCGCGGATGCCGTTCTGGTCGTCACGCCGTATTACAATAAGCCGACGCAGGAAGGGCTCTACCAGCACTTCAAGGCGATCAACGACGCCGTCGACATCCCTATCATCATCTACAACATTCCGGGCCGCTCGATCGTCGACATGACCGTCGAGACCATGGCGCGCTGCTTCGCGCTGAAGAACGTCGTCGGCGTCAAGGACGCGACGGCCAATCTCGCGCGCGCCTCCCAGCAGCGCCTCGCGCTGGGGCCGGAGTTCATCATGCTGTCGGGCGAGGACGCGACCGCGCTCGGCTTCATGGCCCACGGCGGACACGGCTGCATCTCGGTGGTGTCGAACATCGCGCCACGCCTGTGCGCCGAGTTCCAGAACGCGTGCCTCGCCGGCGACTACCGGAAGGCGCTGGAGCTGCAGGACCGGCTCATGCCGTTGCACGATGCCATGTTCTGCGAGGCCAATCCCGGCCCGGTGAAGTATGCCGCCTCGCGCCTCGGGCTGTGCGGAGCGGAGACGCGTCTGCCGCTGGTGCCCATTTCGCAGGCGTCCCAGCGCACCGTCGACGCCGCCCTTGCCCAGGCCGGTCTCGTGCAGGCCCGCGCGGCCGAGTAACTCGCTCGGCCCGGTGAGGTCGTTAGGAAAAGGACAGCGGCCATGGCGGCCAAAGAGAAGGACGGCCGCCGCATCGTTGCCGAGAACCGGCAGGCCCGTCACGAATATTTCCTCACCGATACCCTCGAAGCCGGCCTCCAGCTCACCGGCACGGAGGTGAAATCGCTGCGCAAGGGGCAGGCCAACATCGCCGAAAGCTACGCCTCGATCGAGGACGGCGGCGTGTGGCTCGTCAACTCCTATATTCCCGAATACAAAGGCGCCGGGCCGTTCTTCCAGCACGAGCCGCGGCGCAAACGTCGCCTGCTGCTGCACGCCAAGGAGATTCACAAGCTCGCCATCGCCATCGACCGCCGGGGCATGACGATGGTTCCGCTCGAGCTCTATTTCAACGAGCGCGGCATCGCGAAGCTCAAGATGGCGCTCGCCGAGGGCAAGAAGCTCCATGACAAGCGCGAGACAGCCAAGAAGCGCGACTGGAACCGCGAGAAGGCGCGCATCCTGCGCGACAAGGGCTGATCGATGGCGGGACTGAGCGCGCCGGAGCTCGAGAATGTCGATTGGTCGGCCTTGCCCCGACCGGTCGATGACGGCGCGGCGAGCCACCTGTCCGGCGTTGCGCTCCCCGACATCGCGCTGCCCGCGACCACCGGACCCGACGTCCCGCTGGCACGCCTTGCGGGCCGCACTGTTCTTTATGCTTACCCGATGACGGGAAAGCCGGGCGTCGCTCTGCCAGGCGGCTGGGACGGCATCCCCGGTGCGCGGGGCTGCACGCCCCAGGCGTGCGCCTTCCGGGATCACTATGCGGAGTTGCGAGGGGCGGGCGCCGAGCATGTCTTCGGCATCTCGACCCAGGATACGGCCTATCAGCGGGAAGCCGCCGAACGGCTGCACCTGCCGTTTCCGCTATTGTCGGATGCGGCGCTCCGCCTCACGACCGCGTTAAGGCTTCCTGTCATGCTCGTCGACGGCGCTATGCTCCTCAAGCGCATGGCGCTAATTATCGAGGATGGCATTATCGCGCATGTGTTCTATCCGGTATTTCCGCCCGACCGAAACGCTGCGGACGTGCTGCAATGGCTGAGAGCACGGCAAGCATGAACGGTGAGAGCGGGCATGTCGCGCCCGGCGACGATGGCGGTGCACGGCATCTGGTGAGCGGACTGGAGCTGCCGGACATCACGCTGGCATCGAGCCGCGGCGGTGGCGTCAACCTGAGCAAGCGCAAGGGCGGCGCCATCGTCTACGTCTATCCGTGGACGGGGCGCCCCGGCGTCGAAAATCCCCCCGGCTGGGACGACATCCCCGGCGCCCACGGGTCCACGCCCGAGACGGAGGGCTTCCGCGACCTCTATCTCCGCTTCCGCGCCCAGCGCATGGAAGTCTTCGGCCTCAGCACGCAGGACAGCGAGCACCATCGGGAGATGGCGAGCCGGCTCGCCGTGCCGTTTGCGTTTCTGAGCGACGACGAATTCGAGATGCAAAAGGCGCTTGGCCTGCCGACCTTCGAGGCTGGCGGTGTGCGCTATCTGAAGCGCCTGACGCTCCTCGTACGCGACGGGCACATCGCGCATACGTTCTATCCGGTCGCCGATCCGGCCCGGCATGCCAAGGAAGTCATCGATTGGCTCGATGAGAAACGCCGCGCCTTCGGCAGCGCCGGATAGAGACGGACAGGCATGAGCGCCGCACGCCGTCTGGCGTGCCGCCGTGTCCGAATGCGAGCCTGAGGGTCGCTTCAGCGCACGTCGCTCTCGATGTCGTCGACCGAATAGCCCATCTTCTCGAGGCCCTCTTCGAGATAGTCAGCCAGCAGCGGGATGCCCATGAGGTAGCCCGCCGTCGCATTGATACGCTCTGCGCGTGCCGTCTCCACCGCCTCGTCGAACTCTTCCTTTTCGTAGGTCCCGCGACCCACCCACATGAGCGCGACGAGATTGGCCTGCTCGTCGTAGTTCAGCCGGTCGATGAAGCCGGCGAGCTCGGCGCGGGTTGGATCGTTCGTATAGTCTTCCAGGATGGTGCTGGGGTCGTCCTCGGCATCACCGTTCTCCGGCGTATCGTCCCACGGCCCGACCTTGGCGTCGTACTCACGCGCCTTGATGATGACGTGCGCGACCTTTTCCGGCGCGATATCGAGGCCCATAGCGGCGGTTCTCCCGGTTGCGACGAGTTGCAGCCTTAGATCATGATCGCTTCGGACCCTACCAGTCCGAAGCGTGAATCATCGATCTAATCAAACCAGACCATGATCGCTTCGGACCCTACCAGTCCGAAGCGTGAATCATCGGTCTAATCAAACCAGACCATGATCGCTTCGGACCCTACCAGTCCGAAGCGTCGATCATCGGTCTCACCAAAAGGCTAGAACCGCATTGCGATTCGAAGAAAAGCAATCGTGCTCCAGCCGGGCCGATAGCATCGCAGGCGAGGGAAGTGCGCAAGGGGTCAGTGGTTGCTGACGGCCTTGGCGCCGCGCTTTTTGGTGGGAGAGGCGGGCACGCGCTCGCGCACCGCCGCGAAGACGGCGTGGAACATTTCGGGCGTCAGGCGGCGGGTGTTGGTGTTGTAACGGGAGCAATGAAAGCTGTCGTAGAGCCGCAGGCCGGGCTTCACGTCATGCTGGGCGCCATGTGCGAACGGAAACTGCGCCTTACGGCAGCCGAGCGCGGTGAGCACGCTGTCGTGTGCGATCCGTCCCAGAGCGACGATTGCGTTGAGATTGGGCAGCGCAGCAAGGCGTGCGCGAAGGTAGCCGCAGCAGGTCGCGATCTCTGCGGGGGTCGGCTTGTTCTGCGGCGGCACGCAGCGCACGGCGTTGGAAATCATGCAATCGACGAGGCGCAAACCATCGTCGGGGCGCGCCGCATAATGACCTTCCGCGAAGCCGTACTCGAGGAGAGTCCCATAGAGGAGGTCGCCGGCGTAATCGCCGGTAAACGGCCGGCCCGTGCGATTGGCGCCGTTGAGTCCCGGAGCGAGGCCCACGATAAGCAGCGGGGCCGCCGCATCTCCGAAGGATGGAACGGCCCCGTTGAACCAGTCGGGCGCCTTGCGACGGTTGTCTTGGCGAAAGTCTACCAGTCGCGGGCACAGTCCGCAGAGCTTGGGCGCCTCGGGCGCGTACGTATTCGTCCCCGCTGCCATCCCCGGCGATCCGATCCGTCAGACCTCCTCGGGGAGATCGTCGTTGTCCTGGAAGGATGCCGGCTCGCGCGTATAGCCGCCGCTGCGGCTGCCGAACGAACGGTTCTCCCGCGCTGAGCGGGAGGAGGGATCGCGGCAGATGAGCTGCTCCAGATCAGCGAGGTCGATGAACTGATCCGCTTGGCGGCGCAGCTCGTCGGCCACCATCGGCGGCTGTGTCTGCAACGTGGAGACAACCGAGACGCGCTTGCCGTTCTGCTGCAAGGCACCCACGAGGCTGCGGAAATCGCCATCGCCCGAGAAGAGCACGATGTGATCCAGCGTCGTGGCAAGGCGCATGGCATCGACGGTAAGCTCGATGTCCATGTTGCCCTTAACCTTGCGGCGCCCGGAGGCGTCCGTGAATTCCTTCGTCGGCTTCGTCACCATGGTGAAGCCGTTGTAGTCGAGCCAATCGATCAGGGGGCGAATGGAGGAATATTCCTGATCCTCCGCGAGCGCGGTGTAATAGAGAGCGCGCACGAGCTGGCCCTTCTGCCGGAAGAGGGCGAGCAGACGCTTGTAGTCGATATCGAACCCGAGCGACTTTGCCGTAGCGTAGAGGTTGGCACCGTCGATAAACAGAGCGATGCGTTCGTTCTGATAGAAATGCATTCCTTCACCCTTAGGCCGCAAGTGCCGGGAAGCACAGCTGAGTAGTTTTCAATGGAAGAGGACCGCGGCATCAGGCATGCAGCGTCGGCCGTTTCCTCATTGCTTATCACTTCCTATGGCCCGTAAAGCATTATATTGTCGTCACTTTAAGCGACAATGTGAAGCACGAAATATCCCCCAGCATAGACGTGCCGAATTAAAGCGGGGTGGCCGCGTAATATATAAATGGCACGAGCTTAACTTGCGGCCCTGCACCCCACCCTGGTATTCGTACCCCGTCCGCGACAGACAATGCTTGATCCTGGCTTGCTTTGCACCATCTTTCGTGCGACTAGGGGACCTGTGGCGCAGCCGGGCCACTGTTTGCTGGCGCGCCGTCCCGATTCCCGATTTGAACCGCACGTTGCAAAGGGGTGTCGCTCATGGCGCGCGTGACTGTCGAAGATTGCGTGGACAAGGTCCCGAACCGGTTCGAGCTGGTTCTGCTGGCCGCCCACCGCGCGCGTTCCATCGCCGACGGAAGCTCTGTGACCGTCCCGGTGAACCAGGACAAGAACCCCGTTATCGCGCTCCGCGAGATCGCCGAAAAGACGATCCCGCCGGAGGATATGCGCGAATCCCTGATCCATTCCATCCAGAAGAACGTCGAGGTGGACGAGCCGGAAGCCGTTGCGGCTCCGCTGCTGCCGCCTGAGCGCCGCGCCCCCGTCCTCGGCCGCGACGACCAGGGCAGCGACACCGTCGTCGACGTGATGACGGAAGAGCAGCTCCTGCGCGGCCTCGAGAGCATGACGCCGACCGAGCCCTCAGCCAACGGTGGCCCATCCGGTGGTCCCCGCGAACGCGAACGGGGCCGCTGAGGCTAATCCGGCGCCCGAAGGCGGCGGGCGGCCGGATGTCTACTACCGTGGCGGTAGCCGCCCTGGGAGCGGCGGGCCATGATGCGGCAATACGAGCTCGTCGAGCGGGTTCTCAGCTACGATCCTAAAGCGGACGAGGCGCTGCTCAATCGCGCCTACGTCTACGCGATGAAGGCGCACGGCAATCAGAAGCGCGCCTCGGGCGACCCCTATTTCTCCCATCCGCTGGAAGTGGCGGCCATCCTCACCGACCTGAAGCTGGACGATGCGACCATCGTCACGGCGCTGCTGCACGACGTCATCGAGGATACGCCGGTCACCCGCGCCGAGATCGACCAGCTGTTTGGGCCGGAGATCGGCCGGCTCGTCGATGGCCTCACCAAGATCCGCCGCCTCGATCTCGTCTCCAAGAAGACGGAGCAGGCGGAGAACTTCCGCAAGCTTCTCGTCGCCATTTCCAGCGATATCCGCGTCTTGCTCGTGAAGCTCGCGGACCGTGTGCACAACATGCGCACGATCGAGCATATGAAGCCGGAATCGCGCAAGCGCATCTCGGAGGAAACGCTCGACATCTATGCCCCGCTCGCCGCCCGCATGGGCATGGAGCAGGTGCGCGAGGAGCTGGAGGATCACGCGTTCCGCTGGCTGCACCCCGATGCCTATGCGGCGGTGACCGCCAAGCTTGACGAGCTGAGAAAGACGAACCAGGGTCTCGTGGAGGAGATCCGCGCCGCGCTGGCCGCCAAGCTGGCGGAGGTCGGCATCGATGCGGAGGTGTCCGGCCGCGAGAAAAAGCCCTATGCCATCTGGCGCAAGATGGCGAACAAGCAGATCAGCCTCGAGCAGCTCTCCGACATCTACGCCTTCCGCGTCATCACCAATTCCATCGATGATTGCTACCGCGTTCTGGGTGTCGCGCACACGACGTGGCGAACGGTTCCGGGCCGCTTCAAGGACTACATCTCGACGCCGAAGCAGAACAACTATCAGTCGATCCACACGACGATCGTCGGGCCCCGGCATCAGCGCGTCGAGCTGCAGATCCGAACGCGCATGATGCACGAGGTTGCCGAGTACGGCGTCGCCGCGCACGCGATCTACAAGGATGCTTCGCGCCTCAACGGACAGGCTGCTGCGCAATCGCCCGACGATATTCAGCGCGAGACCGGCCCCTATGCCTGGCTGCGCCGTCTCGTCGAGACGCTGCTCGAGGGATCGAACTCCGAGGAGTTCCTGGAGCACACAAAGCTGGAGCTGTTCCAGGATCAGGTCTTCTGCTTCACGCCCAAAGGGCGGCTCATTGCGCTGCCGCACGGGGCGACCCCGCTCGACTTCGCCTATGCGGTGCATACCGACGTCGGCAACGCCGCTGTCGGCGCGTTCGTCAACGGCCGCCACGTGCCGATCGATACGCAGCTGCGCAATGGCGACGAGGTCGAGATCGAGACGGCGAAAAACCACACCCCCCCGGCCGCGTGGGAGAACCTCGTCATCACGGGCCGCGCCCGCTCGGCAATCCGCCGCGCCGCGCGCGATGCGGTGCGCCGCCAGTACCGCGAGCTTGGCCGGCGGCTGGTCGCCGCCCAGTTCGACCGTTTCGGTGAGGAATTGAGCGACGACAAGCTGAAGCAGGCTCTGCCGCGCCTCGGCTACAAGACCCTCGATGACGTGCTCGCCGCCGTCGGCCGCAATGAGCTTTCCATCGACAACGTACTGAGGGCGGCCATTCCCGAGGTGGTGGAGCACCAGGCGAAAAAGCCGGGCTATCAGCGCACGCGCCGCTTCGGCCGCGCCACCAGCCAGGACGGCTGGTTCAATATCGACCGGGTGATGAGCCTCAAGTTCCGCGGCGAGGCGGCGGACCCGAAGGCCGCCGGCGGACCTGGACCGATACAGCACGGCCCCGGTCTTGCCATCCGCGGCGTGAAGGACGACCTGCCTGTCACGTTCGAGCCCGGCGGCGCGGTGCCGGGGGACCGGATCGTGGGCGTGATGATTCCCGGCGAGGGCATCCGGATTTTCCAGATCCACTCGCCGCGCCTCAGGGAGTACGAGCACGAGGGCTGGATCGATGTCACCTGGGATGTCGATACGGACACACCCCAGCGCTTTCCGGCGAGAATCAGCGTCACGGCCCTAAACGAGCCTGGAACTTTGGCTCAGATCGCCAAAGTAATAGGGGAGACCGGCGGCAACATCGACAATGTCCGCATGGTGCGCCGGGCGTCCGATTTTACGGAAATGCGCATCGAGCTGGAAGTGCTCGATCTGGTGCATTTGAACCACATCATCGCGGGGCTGCGCGAGAAAGCAGTGGTCAATAAAGTTGAGCGGGTGTTCGATTGATAGGAGAATCTGGCACGCGGGAAACCCTATAGTCGGCCAGATTGGAGTAGTCTGAGGTATGGTTGAGCCACGCCCGCAACTCGTCGAGCGCTTGATGGCGTTAGCGCCCGCCGCCAACTGGCGGTGGTGGCAGCAATTGCGTGCCGCCGGCCGCCGCCTCGTGCGCCAGCGCGCCACCGCCCACGAGATCGCATTGGGGTGCGCGCTCGGCGCCTTTGTCTCCATCACGCCGCTGCTCGGCGTTCAGACGATCCTTGCCGTCATCCTCGCCATCGTGCTGCGGGCCTCGGTGCCCGCCGCCATCGTCGGTACCTTCGTCGGCAATCCGCTGAGCTGGCCGTTCATCTGGGTGTCGACCTATTTCATGGGACTCCAGATGGTGGGTCTCGAAGGTGCGTTCGACCCTGCTGCGGTGCAGCGCAACGTCGAGCTCCTCTGGGCGGCGCTGCTGGATCCCTCCCCACAACTTTTCGATGCAACCGCCGCATTGTTCTGGCCGCTGTTGTGGCCGATGCTGGCGGGCAGTCTGCCCATCGGCCTGCTTACGGCGGCAATCGTCTACTATATTTCGCGCAACGTCGTGCGCGGCTGGCGCCGGCGCCTTATGAATGAGACCACGGCTTCCGCCGAATAGGCCGCCGCTTCCTCCTATGCTTTCCGAGTTTTGCCGAAATGCGTGATCCCGCCTACCTGCGCCTCGGCGTCAACATCGACCACGTGGCCACCATCCGTAACGCCCGTGGCGGACGCCATCCCGATCCTCTGCGCGCGGCCTACATCGCCATCGAAGCCGGCGCCGACGGCATCACGGCGCACCTGCGCGAGGACCGCCGGCATATCTCCGACGACGATATCGCCCGCCTCAAGGACGAGCTGACCCGCCCGCTCAACCTCGAAATGGCCGCGACCGACGAGATGCTCGCCATCGCCCTGCGCCATTTGCCGAATGCCTGCTGCATCGTGCCGGAGCGCCGCGAGGAGCGCACGACTGAAGGCGGTCTCGATGTCGTGGGCGGTGGCGCCCGGCTGAACCGCGTCATCGCTTCGCTGAAGGACGCCGGCGTGCGGGTATCGCTTTTCATCGAGCCCGACAGGGGCGCTGTCGAAGCGTCCGCGCGCGTGGGCGCCGATATCGTCGAGCTGCATACCGGTGCCTATTGCGAGCGCGCCCTGGAGGGTAACGGCGCCGCCGTTGCGCGCGAGATGGCGCGCATCACCGAGGCGGCCCACCTGGCCGCCGCTGCGGGCCTCGAGGTTCACGCCGGGCACGGTCTCACGTTCAACACTGTCGCAGCCGTCGCCCGGCTGCCGGAAATCGTCGAGCTGAATATCGGCCATTTCCTCATCGGCGAGGCCATATTTGGGGGCCTCGGCCGGGCCGTGGAGCGCATGCGCGCGCTCATGGATGCCGCGCGGCGGGAGGCAGCGTCCGAGGACGCCGGAGTAGGGACAGCGTAAGCCTGTGATCCTGGGCGTCGGCAATGATCTGATCGACATTCGCCGCATCGAGAAGACGCTCGATCGGTACGGCGAAAGGTTCATTGCCCGTATTTTCACTGACCTGGAGCGGCGCAAATCCGATGCGCGCCGCCAGCGGGCCGCGTCCTACGCCAAGCGCTTTGCGGCCAAGGAGGCCTGCGCCAAGGCGCTTGGAACGGGCTTGCGCGCCGGGGTTTACTGGCGGGACATGGGCGTCATCAATTTGCCCTCCGGCCGCCCAACCCTGCAGCTAACCGGCGGTGCGGCCAGGATTCTGCGGGAAATGACGCCTCCCGGACACACGGTCCGCATCGATCTGACGCTGACGGATGACTTCCCTCTCGCCGCCGCCATCGTCATCATCTCGGCCCTGCCCGATAAGGCCGATCCGGGGTGAGGGGGAATGGCGCACTGCGGCATGCCGCACGCCGCGGCATGGCGTGAATTGCGCCGTGTCCGCAAAATGGCTATAGCGGCCCGGGGCGTGCAGCCGGGCCTGCCGCATTGGGAGCTTTGCATGGCAGTATCGGCGAATACCAGGAAAGGCGGCGGGTGGCTCGAGACGGTCACCATCGTCATCGAGGCGCTAGCCATTGCCATGGTGGTGCGCACATTCCTTTATCAGCCCTTCAACATTCCTTCGGGCTCGATGAAGGAGACGCTGCTGATCGGCGATTACCTCTTCGTCTCGAAGCTTTCCTACGGCTATTCCCGCTATTCGTTCTACAACTTCATTCCCTTCGAAGGCCGCATCTTCGGCGCCGAGCCCAAGCGTGGCGACGTGGCGGTCTTCAAGCTCCCGCGCGACAACTCGACCGACTACATCAAGCGCGTCATCGGCCTGCCGGGCGACGAGATCGACGTGCGCGGCGGCGTTCTTTTCATCAACGGCGAGGAAGTGCCGCGCAAGCGCGTCGCCGATTTCGTGACGCAGGAAGACAGCGGTCCGCCGCGGCCAATTCCGGCCTATCAGGAGACCTTGCCGAACGGCGTTTCCTACACCGTGCTCGATTCCGAGCAGAACGGTCCGTTCGATAACGTCGGGCCCTACAAGGTTCCGCCGGGCCACTACTTCATGATGGGCGACAACCGCGACAACTCCACCGACAGCCGCGCGTCCTGGGGTGTGGGCTATGTGCCCTACGACAACCTCATCGGGCGGGCGGAGATCATCTTCTTCTCCGCAGCCGTCGACGAGCCGAACGCCTTCCGCTGGTGGAGCCCGTGGACCTGGCCGGCCGATATTCGATGGAACCGTTTCTTCAAGCTGGTGCGCTAGCCTAACAGAGGCTTAATGGTGCCGCCGTGCGCCCTCGGGGCGGCGGTCAAGAATGCTTTCGAGCCCGCGTACGTCCAGTGATACTGCGCCCGAGAAAATATAAGGAGCTCGAGAAAGCGCTGGGGCATCGGTTTCGCAACCAGCAGCTTCTCGAAGTGGCCCTTACCCATGCGAGCATGCGCGGCGGCAAGGCCCACCGCAGCGATAACGAGCGGCTGGAGTTCATCGGGGATCGTGTCCTCGGGCTCGTGATCGCCGAGGCGCTGAGCGAGCGTTTTCCGGAGGCCACCGAAGGTGAGCTTGCGCGCCGCTACAACCGTCTCGTTCGCGGCGAGGCCTGCGCGCGGATCGCCCGCTCCATCGGGGTGGGCGAGTATCTCATTCTGTCGGAGAGCGAAGCAGGCAGCGGCGGGCGCTCGAAAGGCACGATCCTCGCCGACGCGATGGAGGCGATCCTGGGGGCAATCTTCCTCGACGCCGGCTTCCAGACGGCGCGCACCGTGGTGCGCAGTCTCTGGGGTGACGAGGACGACCGCCGTCCTGAAGGCGCGCGCCCCGACGCCAAATCTGCGTTGCAGGAATGGGCGCAGGGGCGGGGGCTTGCGTTGCCCGAATATGTCGAGGTGAGCCGCAAGGGGCCCGACCATGCCCCGCGCTTCACCTCCGAGGTGCGTATTTCCGGCTGCGCCCCGGCGCAGGGCGAAGGGCCTTCGAAGCGGGCCGCGGAGCAGGCAGCGGCACGGATGCTGCTGGAACGTGAGGGCGTAGCGGGAGCCGATGTCGATGAGTGATCGTGAGAACGGAGCAGGGCACGGCATTCCCGAGCCGGCGCAGCAGCGTTGCGGCTTCATTGCCGTGATCGGCGCGCCCAATGCCGGCAAGTCGACGCTGGTCAATGCGCTCGTGGGCGCGAAGGTGTCGATCGTCTCCCACAAGGTGCAGACGACGCGCGTGCCCGTACGGGGCATCGCCAACGTCGGCGACAGCCAGCTCGTGTTCATCGATACGCCAGGTTTGTTCGCGCCCAAGAAGCGGCTCGACACCGCGATGGTCGAGGCGGCCTGGGGCGGCGCACGCGACGCCGACATGGTCGTGCTCGTGATCGACGCCGTGCGGGGCATCGATAGCGAGGTCGAGGGCATCCTCGGCAAGCTCAAGGACGTGAGGCTGCCGCGCATCGCGGTGCTCAACAAGGTCGACAAGCTCGCCGACAAGGCAAAGCTGCTCGCCCTCGCCACGGAGCTGCAGCAGCGCCTCGATTTCGAGACCGTCTTCATGATCTCCGCGACCGCCGGCGACGGCGTCGAGGATCTCAAGAATTTCCTTGCCGGACGAATGCCTCCGGGGCCTTGGCACTATCCGGCCGACGATCTCACCGACGCGCCGCTGCGCCTGCTCGCGGCAGAGATAACGCGCGAGAAGATTTTCCATCGCCTGCACGACGAGGTGCCGTACTCCTCCACCGTCGAGACGACGCAGTGGACCGAGCGCAAGGACGGCTCGGTGCGCATCGAGCAGACGATCTTCGTCGCCCGCGACGGGCAGAAGGCGATCATGCTCGGCAAAGGCGGCCAGACCATCAAGCAGGTGTCGATGGATAGCCGCCGCGAGCTCACCGAGATCCTCGAGCGCCCGGTGCACCTGTTCCTCTTCGTGAAGGTGCGTGCCAATTGGCAGGACGACCCCGAGCGCTACCGCGAGATGGGCCTCGAGCTACCGAAGAAGTAAGTCCGGCGCCTTGCGCATCTCCTGTCATCCCGGGCGAAGCGAGCAACGCAAGCGAGCCCCGGGATCCAGCACAATGAACGGCCAACGGCTCCTTCTATTTGCGGTGTCTTCGACGCGCTTTGTGCTGGGCCGGACAGCGCCTCGCGGTGCTGGGCGCTATCCTCTCGATCTTCGAGTAATCGGCGGCCGCGGCACGTTAACCGCCGCGCTTGACATCGCCATTTCCAGCGCGCACATACCGCCCGCATCTTACCTGCTTGGTATGCAGCGATTGAGAGGAGAAGGCGATGGCCAAAGCAGCCCCCAGCGCGCCCGCGCAAATCACCCTGACATTCCCCGACGGCGCCAACCGCAAGATCGACAGCGGCACGACCGGCTATGAGGTGGCGAAGTCCATCTCGCCGTCGCTTGCCAAGCGCACCGTCGCGATGAGCCTCAATGGCACGCTCGCGGATCTTTCCGATCCGATCACGGCCGATGCCGAGATCAAGTTCGTCTCACGCACCGACGCGGAAGCGCTGGAGCTCATCCGGCACGACGCCGCGCACGTGATGGCGGAAGCCGTGCAGGAGCTGTGGCCCGGCACGCAGGTGACGATCGGCCCGGTAATCGAGAACGGCTTCTTCTACGACTTTGCCAAGCAGCAGCCGTTCGAGCCGGAAGACATTCCGAAAATCGAAAAGAAGATGGGCGAGATCATCGCCCGCAATGCGCCCTTCACCAAGGAAGTGTGGAGCCGCGACAGGACGAAGAAGTTCTTCCGCGATAAGGGCGAGAACTTCAAGGTCGAGCTTGTCGATGCGATCCCTGCCGATCAGGACGTCAAGATCTACAAGCAGGGCGAGTGGCTGGATCTTTGCCGCGGCCCGCACATGACCTCCACGGGACAGATCGGCAAAGCCTTCAAGCTGATGAAGTTCGCAGGTGCCTATTGGCGCGGTGACGCGAACAACCCGCAGCTGCAGCGCATCTATGGCACGGCGTTCGCCACCGAAGCGGAGCTGAAGGATTACCTGCACAGGCTCGAGGAGGCCGAGAAGCGCGACCACCGCAAGCTCGGCCGCGAGATGGATCTCTTCCACTTCCAGGAGGAAGCGCCAGGGTCCGTCTTCTGGCATCCGAAGGGCTGGACGTTGTTCCAGAGCCTCATCGCCTACATGCGCCGCCGCCTCGATAAAGACGGCTACATGGAGGTGAACTCTCCCGACATGATGGAGAAGCACTTCTGGGAGCTTTCCGGTCATTGGGAGAACTACGGCGAGAACATGTTCACGACGACGCTCCCCGATGAGCGTGTGTTCTGCTGCAAGCCGATGAACTGCCCCGGCCACGTTCAGATCTTCAAGCACGGCCTGAAGAGCTATCGCGACCTGCCGCTGAAGATCGCCGAGTTCGGCAAGGTGCACCGCTACGAGCCTTCGGGCGCGCTGCACGGCATGCTGCGCGTACGCCACTTCACGCAGGACGACGCGCACATCTTCTGCACCGAAGACCAGATCATGCAGGAGTGCCTGAAGATCAACGACCTGATGTTGTCGATCTACAAGGACTTCGGCTTCGAGGACATCTTCATCAAGCTCTCGACGCGACCTGAAAAGCGCGTCGGCGCCGATGCCCTGTGGGACAAGGCCGAGAAGGCGCTGTCCGACGTGCTCGACGAGGTGACGAAGCGTTCGAACGGCCGCATCAGGACGGCGCTGCAGCCCGGCGAGGGCGCGTTCTACGGCCCCAAGCTCGAGTATGTGCTGAAGGACGCCATTGGCCGCGAATGGCAGTGCGGCACGACGCAGGTGGACTTCAACCTCGCCAACCGCCTCGGTGCGTTCTACATCGACGAGAACTCCGAGAAGAAGGTTCCCGTGATGATCCACCGCGCCATGTTCGGCTCGCTGGAGCGCTTCACGGGCATCCTCATCGAGAACTTCGCCGGACACTTCCCGCTGTGGCTGTCACCGCTGCAGGTGGTGGTGGCGACGATCGTCTCCGACGCCGACAACTACGCGCTCGACGTGGCTGCAAAGCTGCGCGCGGCGGGACTGCGCGTGGAAACGGACCTGCGCAACGAAAAGATCAACTACAAGGTGCGCGAGCATTCACTCGCCAAGGTGCCGGTGATGCTCGTCGTCGGCAAGCGCGAGGCGGAGGAGGGCAAGGTTTCGATCCGTCGCCTCGGCTCCCAGGCGCAGCAGGTGATGTCGCTCGACGAAGCAATCGCGGGCCTCAAGGACGAAGCCACGCCGCCGGACCTCAAGGCTGAGTAAAGCCCTGCCATCGCGACCCTGTTACACGGGTCGCGACGGCGATCTCAGAACCGGTACGCCCCTCAGGAATACGACAGATACAGCATCGCCATGACGATGCAGATCAGCGCGAATTGCGTCGCGACGCGCAGGCGCATCAGCCATTCGCTGGAATCGGCGCTGCGTCCGGCAACCATGTTCCAGATGCCCAGCGCGAGGCCGCCACCGATGGCACCGAACAGGATGGCTGCGCCATACGGAGCCAGACTTTGGATGACCTGCGAGGGGTGCGCAGCAAGGGCAGCCGACACGTGCTTCTCGATCGTGCCGAATCCGAAGTAGATCGCAATCGCCGCGAAGGCCGCGATCACGCCGGTCATGCTGGCGGCCAGAACGTAGCGGACGTTGTTGCCGGTCACGCCGCCGCGCGCTTCGTCGCCGGAGATTAGCAGGTGATGTGTCTCGTCATAAAAGGCAGCCATGGTGCGGCTCCTTCCGAGGTTCCGGTAAAAGCGTCGAGCCGGGACCATCTCGGCTCTATCGATATATAGGGTGACGCGAAGACGGGGTTTCAATCCCCCGCGCGCCGGCGGTGATCCCGGCGCTCTGCTTTAACGCTGTTCTTCGCGCGCAATCTGGATCGGGCAGCCCGGACCCAAGCCGTGCAGATTGCGTCGACATCGCAGCCGTCCGGGCGACTTTGCCGCCGCGCTTTTGATTTCGGTCTGTGCAACATTCCGCAGGCGTCCGGCTTCGAAGCCTACGCTGCCCGCCGCCATCTCGTCCGAAGAGCATCCCATGCCGTCGAAGCCGCTGTCCCTGCGCGATGGATTGCTTGCGCTGGCCGTGATGGCGGTGTGGGGATCGAACTTCGCTGTCATCCGGCTCGGCCTCGACGATCTGCCGCCGCTGTTCTTCGCCGCCCTGCGCTTCACGTTCGTGGTGCTGCCGGCGGTGTTCTTCCTCAAGCGGCCGCCGGTGCCATGGCGCAACCTCGCGACGTATGGCCTCTTCATCGGCGCTGGCCAGTTCGGCTTGCTGTTCATTGCCATGCGCGGGCACATCACGCCGGGTCTCGCCTCGCTCGTCATCCAGCTGCAGGCATTCTTTACAATCGGCATCGCCGCATATCTGACGGGCGAGCGCGTGCGTCCGTTTCAGATCGCGGCGCTATTGGTGGCCGCTTCCGGCATTGCAATCATACTCGCGCACACGGATGGCGCGACGACGCCGCTGGGCCTCGCGCTGGTATTGGCGGCCGCCATGTGCTGGGCGATCGGCAACGTCGTGGTGCGCTCGACGCCGAACGTCAACATGCTGGCCTATGTCGTATGGGGCAGCATCTTCTCCGCGCCGCCGCTCTACGCGCTGTCGCTCATTTTCGAGGGGCTGCCGGCGATGCGCGAGGGCATCGCGAATGCCGATCTCGGCACCGCCGCCGTGCTCGCATACCAGTCGATCGGCAACTCGCTGTTCGGCTATGCGGTGTGGGGATGGCTGTTGTCGCGCTACCCGGCGGCGACGATCGCGCCGATGTCGCTCCTGGTGCCGGTGTTCGGTATCGCCGCTTCGGCGCTGTGGCTCGGCGAGCCGTTGCAGGACTGGAAGCTCGGCGCGGCAGGCCTCGTGATGGCGGGGCTTTGTCTCAACGTTCTGTGGCCGCGCTTTGCCGCCATCCGCGGCGCCCGCACACCACCGGCCGCTTGACCAATCGCTCCTCCGCGAGCATGCGATTCCCTAGGCCAATACGGACAATCCCGCCCGAAGCGCTAAAGCAGTGGCGCTAGCAATGGAGATGCAGCCACAGACGCAGCTCACCGGGGGATTATCTCCGGTGTCATTTTTGATTCGAATCAGCATAAGCAGTCCTTTCAAGGAGATGCTGATGGCCAAAAGGCGCTTGTTTGGGGAGCCGCCACCTGATCGTCCATTTGGGCAAGTGTGGCCTCGGGATCGCGATCCAAACTCACCCAAAAAAACATCCAAGGTATCTTTAACTGTGCCTCGCCTGAGCCGGGCAACTCGCGTGCGTCGGTTTGCATGGCGCCGTGTGGTGCGACCGTTCCTGCTCTGGAGCAAGGATCTAATAAAGCGCGCCTGCGATGAGTTACTTGTTTTCAGCCTGAAGGCGCTAGCCCTTGTGATGATTATCGCCTTTCTCAGTGGCAGTGTGGTTGCCCTCCGAAACTATAGTCTACGGCACATCGTCGATACCGTCGTTGTCACGCTATCGAAGCAGCATGGTATCGAGACCGGCAGTATCGGTATTGAACGGACGAAGCCTACGACCCCCAATCCTGAGGAACTGCCTCAGGTCACTCCGCCTGCACCTCAAAAGGATGGCCTACCTGACGGTATCGAGACCGGCAGTATCGGTATTGAACGGACGAAGCCTACGTCCCCCAGTGCTGAGAAACTGCCCCAGGTCACTCCGCCTGCATCTCAAAAGCATGGCCCACCTTTGGCTATGACAAAGCGGCGCCCCATGGCGACGAGGGAGAAAACGTTTTTCGACAGGCTTATTGATCGGATCGACGAGGCACTCGGCTGGAAGAAGAAATAACGTCTGGCGAGTGTTTGAATTGTCGTGAAGCGACCTTCGTTCGCGGATAATCTATGGGGGAAGGCTCCGAACGTCAGCAGCCCCTGGCTTCAACGGTGTTCCGTCGTGAATGATAATGCCATCGGCGATCTCCGCCAGCGGGTCGACGCCCGAGAAGGGATTGCGACCCCGGCAGCCGGCTCTTAGTGCCTGCAACAGATATGTTTGGCCGGCATCCTTCACGCAAATGATTACGCCGCGCGGCGTGGCGTTGCGGCACCCGGTGTGGGCGGCGAAACGCTCGCCCGGTTTGCCGCCAATGCTGGCCGGCGTCGTCGCAACCGAGCGGGTATCGTAGCGCCCGGCTTCAAATATCTGCCGCACCAGCGCACTGCACGGCCCAGCATTTCTCACAACGCGAAAATCAACGGGGTCCAGATCCTTGCCAAGTTGGCCAAGCGGATCGAACCGAAGCGATGCGTTGCCGGCGCTTTGCGTTGCACTCCAGCGCGTATCGTCATACGTGACCCGCGCATTCATGAGGGCGGCAGTCATATCGCCCGCGTGGGCCGCGAAGGGCAGAAGCGCGAGCCAGCAGATGCTGAGC
Organism: Hyphomicrobium sp.; assembly: GCA_035687305.1. Taxonomy (GTDB): domain Bacteria; phylum Pseudomonadota; class Alphaproteobacteria; order Rhizobiales; family Hyphomicrobiaceae; genus Hyphomicrobium_A. Next base: position 28,175 of record DASRYA010000141.1, read on the forward strand.
AAAATGCGGCGCCGCCATGTATGGCCGCACGCCGCGATCCCCATCAGAACCCGCCGCCCAGCGCGTTGCCGACCATGTCGACGATGCTCGACGGCTGCTTCTTCGTCCGTGCCACGGGGCGTGTGGCGGAGGTGCTGAAGCCACCTGCGGGCTCGGCGGCGCCGACGGGCGCGAGGTGATCGCGGCCGATGTCGATCTGGTCCCACTTGCCTTCCAGCGCGAGCGAGATGCGCTTTTCGTGTCCGTAGATGTCGTTGAAGGTGCGCACCTTGCCATCCTCACCCGCCCAGACGGTGAAATAGACGAGGTGCATGGGGATGCGCTTCTCCAGCACGATCTCGTTGTTGCGCGGGCCATCGCGCATGGTGGACTGCACCTTTGCGGCATCCCAGCCCTTGTCCTCGGCGAGAACGAGCTCCGCCATCTTCATCGGATTGCGCAGTCTCAGGCAGCCATGGCTCAGCGTGCGCACGTTCTGCCCGAACATCCATTTGTCGATGGTATCGTGCATGAAGATGGTGTGCTGGCTGGGGAACGTGAACTTGACGACGCCCATCACGTTCTTCTTGCCCGGCGGCTGCACCACCTCGTAGTCACGGATGTCGGCGACGTTCCAGTCGATGGTGCGATAGTCGAGCGGCTTGCCGTCCTTGGTCTCCAGCTCGAGGTCGTGCTGGCGGAACATGGCGCCGCTGCGGCGCAGGTCGGGCTGCAACTCGTGAACTTTGATGGATTCGGGCACGCGCCACATCGGCTTGAAGACGATGGTCTTCAGCGGACGCGTGAAGATCGTCGTCTGCTTGCCCGTCTCGCCGACGACGATGCGCTCCGAATGGACGACTGCGCCATCCTTGTAGAGGTAGGCCATGAACTCGGGCACGTTCGCCAGAATGTGCATCTGCCCGAGGTCTTCAGGCATCCAGCGCCACTCTTCCATGTTGGCGAGGATGCGCCGGGCAATCGGCTTGCCCCGATTGGCGAGATAGGCCTGACGCAGCCGCTCGAACTGGGGATGCTTGGGATGCAGGCCGCGCAGGTAGGCAGCAGGGTCCGCTGAAGCTGCCGCCTCGTTGAAAACGGTCTCGGGATCGAGGAGCTGCGGCTTGCGGTCGAGGTTGGAGTTGAGAAGGATCGCCGGCTCCGTGATGCGACCGCCGCGGGCGTGGCGCGCGTACTTCAACAGCGCAAGCGAGATTTCGACATCGGCTTTGCCGAGCGTCTCCGCATCCAGCTTCGCCGGTGGCGGGATCGCGGGCAGGTTGAATTCCTTGACGTCGAGGCCCCAGTCACCGGCTTTGAGAATTTCCGCGCCGAGAGCAGCGCCGCGATCGGTGAGCCCGCCCTCCGTCAGCCAGATCGGGGCATCCCGGCGTGCAGCGTAGAAGTCGGAAAGGACGGCCCGTTCCTTCAGCTCCTGGGCCGAGCCGTCGACAGGCAGGCTTTTGAGCTTGAAGCGGACGGCGCTGGCGACGGGGTTCGCGTCGACCGGCGGCGCGATGGGCGGCGTGATCGCGGGGTCGGTCGCGACGGGCGCCTCGGCGATGCTGGGCGCAGCGATGGCCGGGGAGCCGGCGACGAGAAACGCCAGGCCCGCGGCGAGCATGTGGTTCGGTATGCGAATCATTCCCCCTCCGAAGGGCGGCAGGCTATCCGAGCCATGCCATTCTGGCCAGGGTAGCAAACCAGCAGCATCCCTCCCCTCCACAGGTCGTCGCGACCCCGTTGATAGAGGTTGCATATTTAGATTTTCACAACCAGGACTCAGCTCCGAAATTTGAGGTGATTCCCTTTGGCCCGTTGCTGAGGTCCAAATGACAAAAAAAGAACGTAAATCTAAAAAAGATCGCAAGCCTAAGACTATTACCGTTTCATGTATGAATTTAACTATAAGTCCTCATCCCTATGGGGTCTATGAAGACTTCATTTTGAAGAACGTGAACAACGAAGTACATGCCTTCGGCGAGGAGCGTGCGCAAATTGTTAACGCTTCAAAGCGACAGATGCACAAGAAAAAATGGGCTTTATGTGGCTACTTACTGGTTTATACTGAGCTGATTAAGGGTGGCGCTTGGTTTGACGTTCAAGCCCGCGAAGTGATCTCCGGTGAGGAGGCGGAAAACATTCAATTACCCGAGAACTATCGCCCAAACGTGAAATCATTTCGGTTTGTGTTTGATTTGGAGAGGCACGAGCTATTTTATGAGAGAATAAACGATAAGGATCAAAAGCTTCCGCCAAAAAAATTGAAAAAAATACTCGAAAACATGGCCGAAACGGAGGGCGTACGGAGGGAGTTTCCTGACGTATCCGTTACGGTGATGCCGACTAAAGACGCTCTTGAAAAGGTTTTAGCGGTCCCCAACCTCAAGAAGTTGGAGATTCGCCTGGAGCGCCCCAATGCGGACGATATCGAGGATCACAAGCATAGACTGATGCGAAGACTGGAGGCTATGGGTGCCCGCAAAGAGGATATAATACTTACAAAGGCGAAAGGAGCGATGGCGTTGGTTCCAGATGAGGAAACCAAGATTCTCGCTCGCGTCGGATCCATCTCGGGTTACGTCCGCGCAATTGGCAAGACGCTCGCTGGCATGCTGGTGGATAGAAAGACTACTGATTATCCGTATGAAGAGACCGTGGAGTTGGATGGCAGCGACCCGTTTGAGATCATATTTGGATTGATTGACAATGAGGCACTGGAATAGCGTAAGGGTGTCGTGGCTCCGGGTGGCGAAAAATTGGGGTCAATACTGGCGCCTTTACGGCGGCTTTGTTGCGTTGTCGCGCTCTCCATATTTTGGACTAGCTGTTGTGCTTTCCGTCATTAGCGCCATGGGCGGTGGTGTTGATGTTGATTGGGCAAGTGTCGCTTTCACAATAATACCGAGCCTGCTCGGTTTCTCCATCGGCGCGTTTGCTATTCTTCTCGTATTTTCAAGCGAGAAATTTTTGCGTCTCATTTCAGAAGGCGGACGCGGAGATTCTCTCTTTATTTCGGCCAGCGCTACATTCGTTCACTTCATAGTGGTGCAGGTATGTTCGCTCACTCTCGCGATGCTGGGCAACGTGGGTGTGCCTCTCGCAAACATTCTTACTATGTTCGGTATTTACTATTCCGTATTCTCGGCATTGGCGGCATGTTTTGTATTGTTTGATATCGCGCAAGTATACAACCGGGCGGCGAGCGTCCCTGATGCGGATGCCGGAGTTAAGTTGGATGCTGAGCCGACAGACACGGAAATAAGTCAGCCGCGCCCGCGATAGGGCGGCACGCCCTGGTCGGGCAGCCAGACATCCTGCGGCAGGGTCCCCGTCTGCCAGAAAACATCGATGGGAATGCCGCCGCGGGGGAACCAATAGCCGCCGATGCGCAGGAAGTGCGGCTCCAGGAGCTGCACGAGGCGCTTGGCGATGGCGATGGTGCAGTCCTCGTGGAAGGCGCCGTGATTACGGAATGCGCCGAGGTAGAGCTTCAGCGACTTCGATTCCACGAGCCAGTCGCGCGGCACGTAGTCGATGACGATGTGCGCGAAGTCGGGCTGGCCCGTCACGGGGCACAGCGAGGTGAATTCCGGCGCGGTGAAGCGAGCGAGATAGCGCGCGTCGGGATGCGGGTTCGGCACCCGTTCCAGCACCGCCTCCTCGGGGCTCTCCGGCAGCTTGGTTGCCTGCCCGAGGATGGTGACGGTCGTGTCCTTGCGGCCCATGGCTACTCCGCTACTCCGCTGCGATGCGTGCCGGGGCTGGACCCGTGTAGATCGCGCCCTCACGGCAGCTGTCGCGCGCAATCTCGATCTGCGCGAGGCCGGGGACGCGGTTCTGCAGGCGGTTCCACAGCCAGATGGCGATGCGCTCCAGCGTCGGGGCCTCGAGCCCTTCGATCTCGTTCAGCAAGCGATGGTCGAGCGCATCCTGCGCCTCGGCCATCATTTGCGACAGCTCGTCGAAATGGAACACATAGCCGGTGTCGCTGCCGGGCGTGCCCTCGACCGTGATGCGGGCGCGGAACGAGTGCCCATGCACACGCGAGTTCGGATGCCCCGCCGGAGCCGTCGGCAGGTAGTGGGCAGCCTCGAACAGAAACTCTTTATAGATGCGCATTCGGCGTCTCTAAGGGATTTTCTCGTGCAGTTCCAGTGCCGTTAGTCAGGACCTGTCCCAGCAGGAAAGGGGCGTCCTCAGGGAATGCCGAGCAGTTTATGGGTCTGCACCGACAGCCTCCAGGCCGGGTGCGCCTTGCAGTAGGCAATGGCCGCCTGCGTATTTCTCGCCGCCTCGGGCCCGTCCATGGGCTGGAGGTAGCGGTGGGTGAAGGCTAGCCCGGCGAGGCCTTCGGGATCGAGCCCCGCCTGCGGGTATACGAGCTTCAATTCGTCGCCGGAGCGCTGCTTGAGGTCGGTGCCTGCCTTCGGACTGACGCAGATCCAGTCGATCGCCCGCGGAACGGGGAGAGTGCCGTTGGTCTCGATGGCGATGGTAAAGCCGTGCCCATGCAACGCGGCAATGAGCGCCGCGTCAACCTGCAGCATGGGCTCGCCGCCCGTGAGCACGACGAGGCTCGGCCCGGCAGCGCCCGCGACGGTGACGCAGGCACCGGCGAGTTGTTCTGCGGTCGCGAATTTGCCGCCGCCTTCCCCGTCGGTACCGACGAAATCGGTATCGCAGAATTGGCAATCGGCCTTGCTCCGGTCGGCTTCCCGGCCGGACCAGAGATTGCAGCCGGCAAAGCGGCAGAACACGGCGGGTCGCCCCGCGTTCGTGCCTTCGCCTTGCAGCGTATAGAAAATCTCCTTCACCGCGTACATGCGCGCATCCCTAATGCCCCGCACCGGGCGGTTCAAGCGGGCATGCCCGGAAGAGGCAGGGAAAGCCCCGCCGACGCTAAGATGGCGCTTTGTGTTTCATGTGCCAGCGGGGGCACATATTGGGCGCTCCCCAGCGCAGCCTCTACGCGATGGCATCGAACGGCACTGCCGGACCCGACCCCGCGCCGGTGCGTTCGATGGTGGCGCCGATTTCCTTGAGATCCGCCGGGGTGAGCGTGAGGCTCGCCGCCGCGATCCACCCGTCCACCTGTTTGGGAGCGCGCGCGCCGACGATCGCCCCGCTGACGCCGGGCCAGGCGAGCGTCCACGCGATCGCCGTGGCGGCCGCCGTCGTGCCGTGACGCTCGCCCACATGGCGCATCGTTTCGGCGAGGGCGAGGTTGGCTTTCAGCTTGTCGCCGCTGAACTCGGCGTTGCGCGAGCGCCAGTCGTTCGCGGGAAGGCTTGCAGCGCGCTCTGCGGTGAATGCACCGGTAAGGAGGCCCGCCTGCATCGGGCTGTAGACGATGACGCCGGTGTCGTGCGTGATGCACCACGGCAGCTCGCTGGCTGCGAACTCTCTTCGAATGGCCGAGAAGGGCGGCTGTAGCGTATCGACGTGGCCGATGCGCTCTGCCGCTTCGAGCTGGGCCACGTTGTGGTTGGAAAGACCAACAGCGCGAACCTTGCCCTCCTTTTTCAGGTTGAGCAGCTCCTGCCAGTACTCCTCGATCGGCGTGCCGTCCCTTGCGGGCCAGTGCATCTGATAGAGATCGATGCGCTCCACGCCGAGACGGCGCAGCGATGCTTCGAGCTCGAAGCGGATGCTTGCCGGATCGCCCACGTTCTGCGGTGGCGCCATGCGGTCCGCTTCGTCCCAGCGCAAACCGCACTTCGTGAAAACATAGGGGCGCTCGCCGGCAGGCATCTCCGCGAGCGCTTTACGTACGACCTCCTCGGAATGGCCGAGGCCATAGATCGCAGCGGTATCGATCCAATTGACCCCGCGGGCAACGGCATGGCGGATCGCAGCGATGGACTGGCTGTCGTCCTGCTCGCCCCAGCCGACAGCCCAGTCGCCGCCGCCGATGGCCCAGGCGCCGAGACCAACGGGCGTAATCAGCATATCGGTGCGTCCGAGGCGACGCTTGGGCAATGCGGATTTTCCGTCGGCGGTCATGGGATATTCCTTCAAGGCTGCGGACGCCGCGCGCGTGCCGGCATCTCGACTGCTATGCATGGCAGCTCACGACGGCGGCCGTAGCCGCCGCCGATCGCGATGGCGATCTGTCCCCTCAGGGATGTTGCGCTTAAGGCGTGTGGGTGACGCGCGTCGCCTCATAGAGGAACCACACGCGCCGCTCCGTCTCGTCCATCCAGACTTCGAGCAGGCTCGCCGTTGCCACGTCGCCATGCTCGTCACACAGGTCGTGCACTTCCTTCATGCGTCCGACGAGATCTTTGTTGTCGTCGCGCAATTCGGACAGCATGTCCTGCGGCGTGACGAACGGCGCATCGTTGTCTTCCACCCGCTGCAAACGGGCGATCTCGCCGATGGAATGCAGCGTCGTTCCGCCGATCTTGCGCACGCGCTCGGCCATCGGATCGGTCATGGCGAAAATCTGATCGCCGTGCTCGTCGAGCAGCAGATGGTAGTCGCGGAAATGCGGGCCGCTCATGTGCCAGTGGAAATTATTGGTCTTGAGGTAGAGCGCGAAGGTGTCGGCGAGCAGTGCGTTCATTGCGCCGGAAATATCGCGGATGGTGTTGGTATTGTAGAGACTGGGAGTCTGCAAAGGCGCCTTGCGGCGGTCGGCGGCTTTGCCTTCAGCGGCTTTGGTCATCGTGCCCATGGGAAATCTCCTTGGCGGTGATGTGCGTGAGTATATGCCCCCTCCCATATGCGAACGCATACACAAGGTTGCGACCCGACTAATGTCCGGTTGACGGGCGCCGTTTGACGCATCGGCCAAATGAACGTTTCGGAAACTTTTGTTCTGCGCTGCGCCGCGACCGCCGCCGGCAAAAAATTCGCTCGAAACTGTAAGGGTTTCGCAGAGCCCGTCTCGACAAAGGGAACATTCGCGATGGCGAAGAGCATGCTGCCGCCGATGCGCGGCGCTGGCAGCCCGGAGGCATGCCCGTTCGAGCTTTGCTCCGTCAGCGACCGAAGACGACCGTGCGCTCGTGCAGGTCCTGCAGGGGTCTGCTGTTGTCGGGATAGAGCTTTGCGAACGTGTCGATCTGCTCGCGCGAAGCGGTGAGAGGCTCGGCAAAAACGATCCAGTCCACGATCTCGCTGCACGGCGGCGTCGTGAGCGAGCCTTCATAGCGATAGAATTTCGATCCCACCGGCACGAGGCGCGCAAGGTCGATGGCCTCTTTCGCCTGCGCCTCTCCTGTCGTCGCGGGGGCAGCCTGCCAAAGCTTTGCGATTTCAGCGCTCGGCGCGCCCTCCGTGATCATCACGCCCAGCACCAGCAGCTTGCCGTCGGCGCCGCGATTGACGAAGTGCGCTTCAAGCGGCGCCCGCGCACCGGCGATAGTGTGCTCGCTCGGATGATGGAAATGGACTTGAAGCAGAGTGTAAGTGTTGCCGGCAAACGTCATCGTGCTGCCGGCTGGGGCCGCTGCCTGGATCGTGTGGCCGTTGTTGCTCACCATCGGAGCGAACGGCTTCCACTGCAGCTGTATTTCGCCGATGTCGGTGCGGTGGGCGTCCGTCAGATCCACCGGGGATTGGCGATGGCCGAGGCTGCAGGCGGTAAAGTCCGCGCTCAAATCACCCCAGTGCGTGGGTCCGTCCTTGCCGGTGTAAGTCCAGTGCGGCTGATGCTCGCCCGCAGACGCTGAGATGCCGCCGCAAGCAATGAGTGTGGCGGCGAGTGCAAATCCAAAAAAGAGGGTGCGCATAGAAGGAGCCGGAAAAATTATCGGCAAAATCGCCCTATTGCTCACGATCGAGCATGGGCAATATGCCCTGGCCAGCTTTCCCAACCCTTACGGCGCAGGGCGCAGGCGGGACAGTGACCGCAACCATAGCCCCACGGGTGACGCCGGGTGCGAACACCGAGATAGCAGGTGTGGCTTTCCTCGACGATGAGATCGACAAGCGTGTCCCCGCCGAGATCGTGCGACAGCGCCCAGGTGCCGGCCTTGTCGATCCACATCAGCGGCGTTGCGATCGTGAAGTCGGCATCCATGCCGAGCGAGATCGCCCTGCCGAGGGTTTGCAGCGTGTCGTTGCGGCAGTCAGGATAGCCTGAAAAGTCGGTCTCGCACATGCCGCCGACGAGGGTGCGTATGCCGCGCCGATAGGCGAGGGCGGCGGCGTAGGTGAAGAACAACAGGTTGCGTCCGGGCACGAACGTCGACGGCAGCCCTTTGTCGTTCAGCACGATTTCCGCTTCGCGGGTGAGGGCTGTGTCGCTGAGGCGTGCCAGCTCCGGGAGCGCGAGCATGTGGTCGGGGCCGAGCCGTTCGCCCCATTCGGGCTTCATGTCGGCGAGCGCATCGCGTAGCGTCGCGCGCTGAGAAAGCTCTGCGGCGTGACGCTGGCCGTACTCGAAGCCGACCGTTTCGACGCGGGCAAAGCGCGTCAGCGCCCAGGCGAGGCAAACCGTCGAATCCTGTCCCCCGGAGAACAGAACCAGCGCTGCGGTTTCCTCAGCCATGGCCGGTCCGCTAGAGGTTGGCGCCGTCGAACTTGCGGATATTCAGGCCATCGAGGTCGACATCGTCCAGGCACCGCACGTTGATCGCCACGGTT
>DASRYA010000142.1:0-8403 GCA_035687305.1 Hyphomicrobium sp.
TGAAACAACGGCGTATTCTGCTGATCATCGGCGGCGGCATTGCCGCCTATAAATGCCTCGAGCTCATTCGCCGCCTGCGCGAACGCGGACCCGCCGTGCGCGCCGTCATGACGCGGGCAGCCACCCAGTTTGTCACGCCGCTATCGGTTGGCGCGCTGAGCAACAGCCGCGTCTTCACCGACATGTTCGATCTGAACGACGAGCAGGAGATCGGACACATACGCCTTTCGCGTGAGGCCGACCTCATCGTCGTCGCCCCCGCCACCGCCGACCTCATCGCCAAGATGGCGGGAGGCCATGCCGACGACCTCGCCTCGACCGTCCTCCTGGCCACCGACAAGCCGGTGCTCGTGGCGCCTGCCATGAACCCGCGCATGTGGCTGCACCCCGCTACCCAGCGCAACGTTGCGCAGCTTCGCGCCGACGGCATCCGCTTCGTGGGGCCGAACATCGGCGAGATGGCCGAGCGTGATGAGACGGGCCCCGGCCGCCTCGCCGACGTTCCGCAAATCATCGAGGCGATCGAGATCGTCCTGGCGGAGCAACGGGGAGCGGCACCACACCAGCTCGGCGCGCGGCCGCTCAACGGAAAACACGTGCTCGTGACCAGCGGCCCGACGCACGAGCCGATCGATCCGGTGCGCTACATCGCAAACCGCTCGTCGGGCAAGCAGGGCCACGCGATTGCCCGCGCGGCGACGACACTGGGCGCGCGCGTCACTCTCATCACCGGCCCTGTAACGCTCGCCGACCCGCCGGGCGCCGATGTCGTACACGTAGAAACCGCGACGCAGATGCTGGAAGCCGTCGAATCGGCGCTTCCCGCCGACATCGCCGTCTTTGCCGCCGCCGTCGCCGACTGGCGCACCGCATCCGCGCACCGCGAGAAGCTCAAGAAATCGGCCGGCACAAAGCCCGCGCTCGAGCTCACGGAGAATCCCGACATCCTCGCCACCATCGGCAAACGCCGCAGCGGACGGCCGACCCTCGTCATCGGCTTCGCCGCCGAGACGGGCAACGTCACCGCTGAAGCCGCACGCAAGCGCAAGTCGAAAGGCGCCGACTGGATCGTCGCCAACGACGTCTCCCCCGAACGCGGCGTATTCGGTGGCGACGGCAACACCGTGCATCTCGTCACGGCACGCGCCACCGAGGATTGGCCCACGCTCAGCAAGGATGAGGTCGCGCGCCGGCTGATGGCACGCGCAGCCGCACATCTGAGTTCCAACGCGGCGGCGGCAGAATGAAATCGACAACCCGCACCACCGCCGCAAAGGCCGCGCGCGTGAAAGTCAACGTCATGCGTCTGCCCCACGCCGGCGAGTTGCCGCTGCCCACCTATCAAACCGACGGCGCCGCGGGCCTCGATCTCCTCGCCGCACTCGAAGCCGGCAATCCGATGGTGCTGGCCCCGGGCGCACGCGCGCTCGTTCCCACCGGCCTCACCATCGAGCTGCCGAAGGGGTACGAGGCTCAGGTCCGTCCCCGCTCCGGGCTGGCGCTGAACTACGGCGTGACGGTGCTGAACAGCCCCGGCACGATCGACAGCGACTACCGCGGCGAAGTGTGCGTCGTCCTCGCAAACCTCGGACAGGCGACCTTCGAAATCCGGCGCGGCGAGCGCATTGCGCAACTCGTCGTCGCCCCGGTGACGCGGGCCGCGCTCGTCGAAGTGATCAACGTGTCTGGCACAGCGCGGGGCAAAGGCGGCTTCGGATCGACGGGAAAATCTGCCTCCAATGAGAACGGGGCATCGCGCAAAACATCACAGCAAAAGAAATCCATACCCCGCCCTGCCGTGGCTCCAAAAAAAACGGCTACCCACAAGGCACGGGCTCGCAATCGCTGATCGGCCCTCCTCCTTGACAGCGGCGGTCAATCGCCCAACCGTGGAGATCTGCAGCCGGTTAACGCTCTTGCGCCGCCCCCGTCGGCACATCCAGCTGCGTCCAAAACACACAACAACACCCGCCCGCACATGAGGCCCCCCGATGACTGAAATTAAGACACTTGCCGCAACCAAAACCTGGGGGCGCGGACGCGTTTACGATTCCATCGCCGAAACCATCGGCCACACGCCTCTGGTGCGTCTCGGCAAGATGGCCGCCGCGGCGAATGTGAAAGCCGACATCCTGCTGAAGCTCGAGTTCTTCAATCCGCTGTCGTCGGTGAAGGATCGCATCGGCGTTGCGATGATCGACGTGCTCGAGGCGGAGGGAAAGATCACCCCAGGCAAGACGGTGCTCATCGAGCCGACCTCGGGCAATACGGGTATCGGTCTTGCGTTTGTCGCCGCCTCGCGCGGCTATCGGCTCATCCTCGTCATGCCCGATACGATGTCGCTCGAGCGCCGTAAGATCCTCACCCATCTGGGTGCCGAGCTGGAGTTGACGCCGGGACCGGGCGGCATGCCGGTGGCCGTCGAACGCGCAAACGAGCTGGCGAAATCGATTCCCGGCGCCGTCATCCCCGGTCAGTTCGATAACCCGGCCAATCCGCTGGTCCACGAGAAAACCACCGCAGAGGAAATCTGGAACGATACGGGCGGCAAGGTCGATGCCGTCGTCATCGGCGTCGGCACCGGCGGCACGCTCACCGGCGTTGCGCGCGCACTCAAGCCGCGCAAGCCGGATCTCAAGATCATCGCCGTCGAGCCGACGACGAGCCCCGTGCTCTCCGGCAAACCCCGCGGCCCGCACAAGATTCAAGGGATCGGCGCGGGCTTCATCCCCTCGGTGCTCGACACGAAGGCCATCGACGAGGTCGTGACCGTATCGAGCGAAGAGGCATTCGACGTTGCGCGTCAGCTCGCCCGCGTGGAAGGCATCCCCGGCGGCATTTCGACGGGCGCGAACGTCGCCGCCGCGCTCGCGGTGGGTGCACGCCCCGAATATGCCGGCAAGGTCATCGTGACGATCGCGCCGTCCTCGGCGGAGCGCTATTACACGAGCGAGCTTTACATCGATCCGACCAAGCGCACCTGATCTGCGCCAGAGGCATGGCGCCGCGCACGCGTTACCTAACTAAAAAGAAGGCCCGGTGGGGTGGTTCCACCGGGCCTTCTTTTTTGCGCGCCAGCCGTAACCATCTTGATGAAATGGGGCGTCGCGGCGCGCCGAAGCCCGCCACTTCCCCCCTGACGGCCTTAACGGTTTGCGGTACGCTCGTTCCATGCAGGACAGAACGCCAACGCCGCCGCTTTCAGCGCAGGAGATCGAGCGCTACAAGCGCCATCTCGTGTTGAAGGAAGTGGGCGGACAGGGACAGCAGAAACTGAAGCGGGCGCGCGTGCTTCTCGTCGGCGCCGGTGGCCTCGGCTCGCCGCTCGCCCTTTACCTTGCCGCCGCCGGTGTCGGCACCATCGGCATCGCCGACGACGATGCCGTTTCCCTCGACAACCTGCAGCGGCAGATCGCCTATGCCACCGGCCAGGTGGGCAAGGCGAAGGTTGCGAGCGTCCAGGACGCGGTCTCCCGCATCAATCCGCACGTCACCGTGGAACCCCTCGAGGTTCGCATCGACGCCTCGAACGCGCTCGACATCATCACGCGCTATGACATCGTCGCCGACGGGACGGATAACGCCGAAACCCGCTACCTCGTCGCGGATGCCTGCTTTTTCGCCAGGCGCACGCTCGTATTTGGCGCCCTCGGCCCCTTCGACGGCTACGTCTCCACCTTCAAGCCGCACCTGACGGCCGACGACGGCACGCCCTATCCCAGCTACCGCTGCCTCTTCCCTGAGCCGCCGCCACCCGGCACCATCCCCAACTGCGCCGAGGTCGGGGTGCTCGGCGCCGTCGCCGGCGTCATCGGCACTCTCCAGGCGACGGAAGTTTTGAAGGAAATCCTGGGCCTCGGCACCAGCCTCGCCGGCCGTCTCCTGATGTACGATGCCCTCGCTGGCCGCTTCGAAACGCTCATCTTTGCGTGGGACCCGGACAATCCCATCAGTGGCCGCAACCCCTCGATAACCGATCTTTCAGTACACGCGGCGACGAATCGCAACTCGACATGCGCGGCGTGAGAGGATAGCGGTTCTATGTTCCCTAGTCGGATATTGTATACCGTGTTGATTGCCATCATCACCGCCACGCTGCTGCCGCTGGCCGACTTCAGCCGCGACGCCCATGCTCAGGCAGAAGAGCAGCAGCCCCAGCTTTCCATCGCGCCCGCCACTTCCACCAGAACGATTGCCGAAGAGTACGGCGCCATCGCCTTCACCCCGGACGGGTCGTTCTTCTCCGTATGGAAGATCGGCTCGCGCCTCGAGGCGGAGGAAAAGGTCCGCGCGGAATGCGCCGAGATGCAGCGCGGAAACTGCGAGGCGGTGACGTTCGGCGGCGAAGTGTGCGCAGCCATCGCTTCCGGCAGCATCAGCAAGCAGCGCAAAGTCACCTATTCGGGTGGCGGGCTGACACCCGGCGACGCCGAGAAGCTCGCCCTCAGCCGCTGCAACGCCGACCGCCGGGCGCGTGGCACCTGTCAGCTTCGCACCACCGTGTGCGGCGACGGGCGGCTCGATTCGACAACGGCCCGCGCGCAGTAGCACTGCGGCACCCGCAAGCTCGCCGAAGAAAAGCCGCTCCTGAAAAAAACGAACCCCGCCTGGCGGTATGCCAAGCGGGGTCGATACTTTTGACCGTCAAGTGCCCGTCAAGCAGAAGCGCCGCTGCGTACCCAGCAATCTCAGAACATCGCCGGATGCACGCGGTCAGGCGGGGCATGGCCATCAAGAAACGTCTTGATGTTAATGATGACCTTCTCGCCCATGTCGATACGACCCTCGACCGTCGCCGAACTCATGTGCGGCAGCGCCACCACCCGGTCCGAGTTGAGGATCTTGGGGTTCACGGCCGGCTCGTTCTCGAACACGTCGAGCCCCGCCCCCGCAATGGCGCCCGCTTCGATGAGGCGCGCCAGCTCGTTCTCGTCGATCACCTCGCCCCGCGCGGTGTTGACGATGTACGCCGACGGCTTCAGCAGCCGCAGCCGCCGCGCCGATAGCAGGTGATAGGTCCCCGGCGTATGCGGGCAGTTGACGGAGACGATGTCGACCCGGGTCAGCATCTGGTCGAGGCTCTCCCAGTAGGTGGCCTCGAGTTCCTTCTCGACGTCCTGCGCAAGGCGGCGGCGGTTGTGGTAGTGGATTTGCAGCCCGAACGCCTTCGCGCGCCGCGCCACCGCCTGTCCGATACGGCCCATGCCGATGATGCCGAGGCGCTTGCCGTAAATGCGATGGCCGAGCATCCACGTCGGCGACCAGCCCGTCCAGTTCGCGTGGTTTTCCTTCAGATACGCGGCACCCTCGGCCAGCCGGCGCGGCACGGCGAGGATGAGAGCCATCGTCATGTCGGCGGTGTCCTCGGTGAGGACCCCCGGTGTATTCGTCACCGTGATGCCGCGGTTGCGCGCCGTATCGAGATCGATGTTGTCGACGCCCGTGCCGAAGTTTGCGATGAGGCGCAGCTGCGGGCCCGCCTGGGAGATCACCGCACGGTCGACACGATCCGTCACCGTCGGCACCAGAACGTCCGCAATCTTGAGCGCCTCGGCGATCTGGCTCTGCGTCAGAGGTTTGTCATCGACGTTAAGTCGCGCATCGAACAGCTCGCGCATGCGAGTCTCGACCACGTCAGGCAGCTTACGCGTGACAATGACGATTGGCTTTCGGGCGCTGTTCGGCATCGGGGGTCGCTGTTGCCTCTATTTTATGTGGGGGAGACAGTCCGGAAGGGGCGGCTTCTCGTGAGGTTCGTTGGGGCAGGTCTAACAGAACGCCATTGCGATGACAAAGTGCGGGATTTTCTCTCAGCGGCAACCTAAGCAAGTTGCCGGCGATGGCCCACTTAAGCATTGATCCATCGATTCCGGATACCGGCTAAAGCGAGGCGAAAGATGACGATGCGGCGGGCTGCGGGGCAAGGGCGAATTCGCGCGGCGATGGCTGCAGCGGGGCTCCTCGCCGCAACTGTGTTCGCAACCGCACAACCCGCAGGCACCGGATCGAGCTTTCCCGGCGGCAGCGGGTTGCCCGTGCCGCGGTTTGTCAGCCTCAAGTCCGATCGCGTCAATATGCGAAACGGACCGGGCACCGATTATCCCACTGCCTGGGTCTACCGGCGTGCCGGGCTGCCCCTCGAGGTGATCAAGGAGTTCGAGGGCTGGCGGCAGGTTCGCGATGCGGACGGCGCCGCCGGCTGGGTGCTGCAGTCGTTTCTCTCCGGCCGGCGCACCGCGCTCGTGTTGCCATGGGAGATCAAGCCGGGCTCCACGCCGCCAAAGGTCGCCCTCCGCCGGAACGATAGCGAGCGCTCTCGCCCCGTCGCGATGATCGAAGCGGGCGTGATCGCAAACCTGTCGACCTGTGACGGGCGTTGGTGCCTCGTCAATATCGATAAGTTTCAAGGTTACATCGAGCAGAAAAAGCTGTGGGGGGTATACGAGGGCGAGGTGCTGAAATAGGGGCCAGCTCACCGGCAGCGCGAAACGCACGGCTCCGCGCGCAAAGCTACAGCGCCACACCTGCCCTGACGGAGATCAGGCCTTTTTCAGGCGGACGACCACATCGATATGGGTGATGCGCATGCCCTCGGGCGGCTCCGGCACCCCGTCGACACGGATGGCATGCCCGGGAATGTCCTGCAGCTCGCCCTGATCCTCGTCGAAGAAGTGATTGTGATTCGACGTATTGGTGTCGAAGTAGGCCTTGCCGCCGTTGATCGCCAGCTCACGGAGCAGGCCGGCGCGCTTGAACTGGTGCAGAGTGTTGTAGACCGTCGCCAGCGACACGTGCTGCCCCACCGCCGTGGCCTCGGCATGGAGAGATTCGGCGCTCACGTGCCGGTCTTCCCCCTCGAAAAGCAGGCTGCCGAGGGCCATGCGCTGACGTGTGGGCCGCAATCCCGCCTTGCGCAGAAGCTGCGCAACGGAGCGAGAAGGCTTAACGTCCTTAAGCGAGGCGGTTGTGTTATCGGTCATTCGTCTGCCGTCCCAGGGTGCTGCCCCATCCGAGAGCCGCGACCATGTTGCGCGTCGAGCTTTGGAGCCACGCCGGTACTACGGCGCGCGAACGCTCCAAGCTGACACCAATGATATAGTATAGGCAGTGGTCGGCCCGCCTGCAACAATAGGCATGACCCAGCTCAGGCGCACTTCGCCTCGCCCCACAGCGCCGCGCCGCTTACCCTTTTGAACGCCAGATGACTGTGTTAGGAACCCACCCCTGCCACAGCGAACTGCCACGGGCACTGGCAAGCAAGATGACTGGGCGAAGGAGATCATGACAGAACGCCGCACGAGCTTTGAATACGAGGATTTGCTCGCCTGCGGGCGCGGGGAGCTGTTCGGTGCGGGCAACGCCCAGCTTCCGCTGCCTCCGATGCTCATGTTCGACCGCATCGGCCATGTCTCCGAGACGGGCGGCCAGCACGGTAAAGGGCAGATTGCCGCCGAGTTGAAGGTGGCCGGCAACCCCAATCTCGATTGGTTCTTCAAATGCCATTTCCAGGGTGATCCGGTGATGCCGGGCTGCCTCGGCCTCGACGCGCTCTGGCAGATGACGGGCTTTTTCCTCGGCTGGCTGGGCGCCCCCGGCAGGGGCCGCGCACTGGGCGTCGGCGAGGTGAAGTTCACCGGCATGGTCGTGCCGACCGTCGGCCGGGTGGAATATATCGTCGACCTCAAGCGGGTCATCCTGCGCAAGCTGAAGCTGGCCATCGCCGACGGCGTCATGAAAGCCGACGGAGAGGTGATCTATACAGCCACCGACCTCCGCGTCGGCCTGTTCGAGAGCGGCGAAGCGACAGGGGCCGTCAGTCCTTGATCTCGATGGCTTTTCGTGCTCGCTTCCGCCGGAGCAAAACGGCGGTACCAGCCATGAACGCCGGGCACGAGAGGATTGGCGGATGAGACGTGTCGTCGTCACCGGTATGGGTATTGTTTCCTCTATCGGGAACAACTGCCAGGAAGTGCTCGCCTCGCTCCGCGAAGCGAGGTCCGGCATCGTGCGCGCGGACAAATACGCCGAGCTCGGATTCCGCTGCCAGGTCCATGGCGCTCCCAACATCGACTGGGAATCCCAGGTGCCACGCAAACCGCGCCGCTTCATGGGCGACGGCGTGGGCTGGAACTACGTCGCGATGGATCAGGCCATTCGCGACGCCGGCCTCGAAGAATCAGAAGTCGTCAACGAGCGCACCGGGATCATCATGGGCTCGGGCGGCCCGTCGACCCGCGCGATCGTCGCCGCCGCCGACGTGACGCGCGAGAAGGACCCCAAGAAGGTCGGCCCCTTCGAGGTGCCGAAGGCGATGTGCTCCGGCCCGTCGGCCGCGCTCGCCACCAGCTTCCAGATCAAGGGCGTCAACTATTCGATCGCCTCCGCCTGCTCCACCTCTGCCCA